>JBEKLA010000080.1:0-15264 GCA_050010455.1 Binataceae bacterium (SeqCode)
TACCCACATCGACCCTTGCTCACCCCGCCCAGTCCCCATCGCCATGCAACACATTGTAGTATTACCAATCAATTCTGGCGATCCCTTCGAGTAGCCACTGACTTTCACCACGGGCTGTTAGGCCGGTTCAGCTCGTCCGCGCCGACATCTATGTGCTCGAGGCGAGGGTCCAGCGAGTCACCTGGATGCTCGCGCGGCTCGGATTGTTGCATCTAGTGGACGTGCGCGAGACGGTCTCCGGCGCGCAAGCGCTGCCCGAGGCTCCGCCAGTGGAGACGGAGCGGCGCTATGGAGCGCTCCTCGAGCGCAGCAAACTGCTGATGGAGTTGCTCGGTCTCGGTTACGACCCGCTCGGGCTGCAAGTCGAAAGTATCTCCGACAAGGAGTTCGAGAATCTCGAGAAAGAGCTCGCGGCGTTCGAGAAAAGCCTGCCGCCGCTCCACGAACGCGCGCGGCGGCTCATGGAATCGCGGCCGGCGACCAAACGTCACACGCGGGTTTTGCGGATGCTTTCCGAGGCCGCTATTGAGCCGGCGGATCTTCGCAAGTCAGGGCGGCTCGCGGTGCGGGTTGGAATTATTCCCGCGGCGCAAGTCGCGGCGGCTGAACAACAGTTCGCGGCGCTGCCCCATCTGCTTCAGCTTCTTGGCGAGACCGACGATGGGGTTGCGGTTTTGATGGCATATCTCAACGCCGATCGTGAAAAAGTGGGAACGATTCTCCAGAGCGTGCGGTTCGAGGAGGAGCCTGTCGCCGACGGCACCGTCGCGACCGCTCTCGAAGCTGCTTCGAACGAGCAGAACGAGCTCGAGGCGCAGCTCAAGGCCGCGCGCGAGACACTGAGCCGCTCGGCCGAACAGGCGCAGTCCGCACTCTCGCTGATCCGGCGCAAGGCGGAGATTGCGCTCGGTCTTGCGCTGGCGCGCCGCCATTTCGGCCGGGTCGGTCATATGATCGTTGTTTCCGGCTGGATTCCGAAAGCCAGCATCGCGACAGTGCGCGAAGAAGTCGCCAAAGCGACCGCCGGAGAAGCGTACGTGGAGATTATCGACCCCGACCAGCTGCGCGAGGTTGCGCAGTCAACCCTGCGGATACCGGTCCTTTTCAGCAATCCACTTTTCTTCAAACCCTTCGAGCGCTTGACCACCGCCTACAGCGTTCCCCGCTACGGCGAGGTTGAGCCCACCCCCTTTCTAGCCGTGAGCTTTCTCATAATGTTCGGGGTGATGTTCGGCGACGCTGGGCAGGGCCTTGTGCTTGCCGTCGCGGGCTACGCGATATTCAGGAGTTCGTACCGTTATGCTGATCTGGGTGTCCTGCTGATGGAATGTGGAATCGCTTCGATCATATTCGGCTGTCTATACGGAAGCGTCTTCGGACTGGACAATGTTATCCCGGCACTATGGTTCAATCCGATGCGCAGCGTGACTCAGGCTATAACCATTGCGCTCGTTTTCGGCGCGATTCTGATCAGCATCGCCATAATTTTGAATGTCATCAACAGCATGCGTGCTGGTGAGACTGGCGCTGCCATTTTTGGCGAACGTGGGCTGGTGGGCGCGTTTATGTACTGGGTGTGCCTCGCAATCGGAAGCCGCTTCATGGTATCCGGCGAGACCGGGCTCGAGGGTTGGGTTCTGGCGCTGCTAATCGGACTTCCTGCCCTAACGATCGTGTTTCATCGGCCGGTAGAGGAAATTTTCAGACGACGCCGCGGCGGGGCGGTGCCGTGGGGCCGGATGCCGGCGCTCCTGCTCGAATCGCTGGTCGGCCTGGGCGATACTTTCCTCTCCTATCTCACCAATACCGTCTCCTTCATCCGGATTGCCGCATTCGCCCTCGCGCACGTCGGACTTTTCGTTGCGTTATTTGCGTTAGTCGAGTCACTTTCACGGCTCGCCGGAGGCGGAATGTGGTATTGGTTAACGCTGATGGCAGGGAATGTTTTTATAATCGTGCTCGAGGGGTTGATGGCGTCGATTCAGGCTATTCGTCTTGAGTACTATGAATTGTTCGGAAAGTTCTTCAGAGGCGGTGGAGAGCAGTTCCGGCCGCTGCGAGTCTAACGAGGAGGAACAATGCGTCGGGTCCAAACCTGGGTGAAGCTGGGAGGCGCTGCGCTGTTCGCAGTTGCGGCGACAATGATGGTCCCGCTGGTTCTGTTCGCGCAGCACACAGCCGAACGCGCCAGCACCGCGTCGCCCGAAGTCATGAAATGGGCGTTTATCACAGCCGCCATGTCGGTCGGAATCAGTACCGCGTCGGGCGGAATCGCGATCGGGATGGTGGGGTCGGCGGCGATGGCGGTAGTTGGCGAGCGGCCCGAAGTGGCTCCACGTGCGCTTATCTTTGTAGGCTTGGCGGAAGGAATCGCGATCTACGGCCTGATTGTTTCGGTGATGATACTGGGCAAGATCTGAAATGATTCCGTTGGTACTCGGCGAAGAGGAAATCGTGCTGGGCTTTCGTTTGATCGGTGTGAAAGGAGTCACGCCAGCGGATCCCGATGCGGCCCTTCGCGAATTGGAAAGTGCGCTCGCGGCCAAAGAACCGCCGCTTCTCCTCGTCACCGAGCGGGTGGCGCAGTGGATAAGACCGCAAATCCGAAGCGCGATACTCGCGGGCGCGATGATCCAGGTCATACCTGGGCTTGGCGAACCAATCGAACGGCGTGTCGACGAAGAGGCGCTGCTACTCTCGGCGCTGGGAGTGAAGCTGTGAAGTCCGATGGCTGATGCTGCTGCAGTGGGCGATAGTGCCGACGTCCTCGCCAGGGCAATCGTCGCCCAGGCTAAGGAGGATGCGGAAAAAATTCGTCAGGCGGCGCAGGCGGAGGCCGACCAAATAATCGCAGAGGCGCAAGGCCGCGCCGTCGAGCGCCACGCCGCCGAAGGTCGTGAACAGACGGATCGCATCCGCAAGGAAATGGTCACCGAACTTGCGCTCGCACGCTTCGAGGCAAGGCGTCGTCTGCTTGCCGCCCGGGAAGAGCTTATCGAACAGACCTTCGCGGAGCTTCCGAAGGCGCTCGATGCACTCAAACAGGTTCCTTCCTACGTGCAGGTGCTCGCCCAACTGGTGTGCGAGGCAATCGATGCGCTCGAAGGCGACCGCTTCGTCGTCATGGTAGCCCCCGAGGATATGACCGTCGCTGAGCAAGCGCTGCGCGAGAGCGAAGCGACGAGGGGCGAAGCAAGAAAGATCGATATCGAAGCCGATTCCGGTATGCGCGGCGGGTGTATGGTCTGGCAGGCGGACCGCCGCGCCTATTACGACAATAGTTTCGCGTCGATAGTTGGGCGTGAAAAGCCGCGCCTGAGACCGCTGGTCGCGCAATGGCTTTGGGGAACTGAGGAATCGTGGGAAGTGAGCTGAGCGCGGCGCCGAGCAGCCGGGACGAGAAACGGCGAAAGCCCGTGGGGCGGATCGTGTGGGTGAGCGGCCCGGTGGTCAAGGCCGAGATCGATCACGCGGTCTTCATGTCCGAGCAGATAGAAGTTGGCGACGACCGCTTGGTGAGCGAGGTGATCGGCATCTCGGGGCAGCAGGCGCTGCTGCAGGTCTACGAGGATACTGACGGACTCAGCCCCGGACGACCTGTGTTTGCAACCGGTCTTCCAATGTTCGTGACGCTAGGGCCCGGCCTGCTCGGCAGCGTCTTCGACGGGATTCAGCGACCGCTCCGTGTGCTCGAGCAGGCCGGTCCGTACATTTCGCGCGGGGCCAGGGCGACGCCGCTGAATGTGGAAAAGCGATGGCACTTCGTGCCGCGCAAGCGCGTCGGTGAAAAGGCCGCGGCTGGCGAGGTGCTGGGAGTTGTCCAGGAAACCTCCGTCATCGAGCATCGCGTGCTGGTACCGCGGGAGGTCGCCGGCCGGCTCACGAGCGTTATGGCTGAGGGCGATTACACGGTGACGGACGTCATAGCCGTGGTTCGCCCGGACGACGGCAACAGTGAGGCTCCTCTTACGATGGCGCAGCGATGGCCGGTCAAGCGTCCGCGCCCGTATCGGCATCATCTGAGCCCGCAGGCGCCACTGATCACCGGCCAGCGTATCTTTGATCTCTTTTTTCCGTTGGCGAAGGGAGGAACCGCGGCGATTCCCGGGGGCTTCGGCACCGGCAAAACCGTCATGCAGCATCAGCTCTCCAAGTGGGCGTTAGCGGATATCGTCGTGTTTGTGGGATGCGGTGAGCGCGGAAATGAAATGGCCGAGGTGCTGCTCCTATTTCCGGAACTTGTGAATCCCCGCACCGGGCGCTCGGTGATGGAGAACACTGTCCTGATCGGCAATACATCAAATATGCCGGTGGCCGCGCGTGAGGCCAGCATTTACACGGGAATCACGATTGCCGAGTATTACCGCGACATGGGTTACGACGTGGCCTTGATAGCCGATTCGACGTCGCGATGGGCCGAAGCGTTGAGGGAGGTCTCCGCGCGACTGGAGGAAATGCCCGCGGAGGAGGGCTTCCCGGCCTATCTAGCGGCGCGTTTGGCTCAGTTCTATGAACGCGCCGGATGCGTTGAGACGCTCGGCGGCGCAACAGGATCGGTTACCGTGATAGGCGCGGTTTCGCCCGCCGGCGGCGATTTCTCCGAGCCGGTTACGCAACATACCCAGCGCTTCACGCGATGTTTTTGGGCGCTCGACAAAGATCTCGCGGCCGCGCGCTACTTCCCAGCCATAAACTACCTCGAAAGCTACAGCGGCTACCTGGACGAAGTCGGCGAATGGTGGCATCGGGAGTACGATGGCGCCTGGCGGCGTTTACGCGACGAGGCGATGCGCTTGCTGCAGGAGGACAGTCGTCTCCAGCGTATCGTGAGACTCATCGGCGAGGACGCGCTTCCCGACGAGCAACGCCTGATAATCGAAGCGGCGCGCCTGCTCCAGGAGGCTTGCCTTCAGCAGAACGCGAACGACCCGGTGGATACGTTCTGCCGGCCGGAAAAGCAGCTCGCAATGCTCAAGGCCGTGCTTCATTTCGTCGAGCGCGCCAAGGAAGTGATCCGAAAGGGCGCTCCGATCCATCGGGTGCGCGAGCTGCCGGTGCGCGAAGAGATCGTGCGCGCCAAGGAGAAGATTCCCAACGACGAGCCCGACCGCTTCAAGGAACTGACGCGCAAGATCGATCTCGAGATGGACGCGCTCTATCAGGATTTCCGGAGACTCAAATGAGGCGGGAGAGCGGGAGGTTTAGAGTCGGCCTAAAGAGCGTGTCGGGCGCGCTGGTTTTCGTGGAAGGCGCACACGGAATTTCCTACGGCGAGACGGTCGAGGTGATCGGGGCGGACTCGCGCGTGCGCACCGGAAGGATTCTGGTCGCAAGCCGGGAAACGTTGGTCGTCGAGGTCTATGAAAGCACCGAGGGCCTGTCGACTTCCGATACCCGGGTGCGATTTCTTGGCCATGGACTCGAAGTCCCGGTTGCGAAAGAGATGCTCGGCCGCACGTTCGACACTTTTGGACGAGCGCTGGACGGCGGCCCCGAACCGGTCGCCCGCGAATGGCGCAACGTGAACGGTGCCGCGATCAATCCTGCCGCGCGCGCGTACCCGCGCGACTTCCTGCAAACCGGCATCTCTGCCATCGATGGGATGAACACGTTGGTGCGCGGTCAGAAATTACCGATCTTGTCGGCCAGCGGACTGCCGCACAACCAGCTTGCCGCGCAGATCGTCCGTCAGGCCGAGGTGCCGCATGAGAGCGGCGGCTTCGCGGTCATCTTCGCAATCGTGGGCACGAGTCGCGACGTTGCCGACATGTTTCGCCGCAGCGGAGAAAGCCGCGCGTTGGGCAGGGTTGCGATGTTTGTTAATTTCGCCGACGATCCGGCCATCGAGCGGCTCATCACGCCACGCACCGCGCTTACGCTGGCCGAGTACCTCGCGTTCGACTGCGGGATGCACGTGCTGGTCGTGATCACCGACATGACGCAGTATTGCGAAGCGCTGCGCGAGGTCGCCTCGGCCAAGGGCGAAGCGCCCAGCCGCAAGGGATTCCCCGGCTACCTCTACAGCGATCTTGCCTCGCTCTACGAGCGCGCGGGCAGAATCCGCGGGCGCGAGGGCTCGATTACGCAGGTGCCAATCCTGACGATGCCCAACGACGACATTACCCATCCGATTCCCGACGTGACCGGCTACATCACCGAAGGGCAGATGGTGCTCGAGCGGGAACTCGACCGAAAGGGCATCTACCCGCCAATCAACGTGTTGCCTTCGCTATCGCGCCTGATGGGCGACGGTATCGGGGCCGGGTGCACCCGCGACGACCATGCCCATCTCGCCAATCAGCTTTACAGCGCATACGCGTACACACGAAGAATCCGCATGCTCGCGGCGATAATCGGCGAGGAGGAACTCTCGGGGCGAGACAAGATGTATCTGGAGTTCGGGCGCCGCTTTGAGGAGGATTTCATCCGGCAGGGGCCGTATGAAAACCGTCCGATCGAACAGACGCTCGACCGCGGGTGGGAGATGCTGAAGCTTATCCCCGCGGCAGACCTGACTCGCGTGAGCGAACAGGAAATCGCCGCGCATCTGAAGTGACTAGTCAATGGCTCGCCTCGCGCTGCCAACCACCAAGGCCAACCTGCTCCAGCTCAAAGGAGACCTGGTCGTTGCTCGGGAAGGACGGCAGATCCTTGACGAGAAGCGCGAGATAATCCTGCGCGAGATGTTCAGTCATCTCGAGGATCTCAGGCGCTCGCGCGCCGACGCGGGAGCGGCGCTCAACGCCGCTTACTCGGAATTGGCAGCAGCATGCGTCGCGCTCGGGCGCGAGCAGGTCGCGCGCGCCGCACTGGCCGCGCCGCCGCCGGCCGAGATTACGATGGAGGAGCGAAGCCTGTTCGGGATTGTGCTGCCGCTGTTGAGTTGGGAGGCTACTAAAGCGCCTCCGCCGTGGGGATTACTTGACACGTCGATCGAACTGGACCTCGCAAGGGAAAGGTTTCTTGCCGCGATGGACCGGCTGGTCGAGCAGGCGGAACTCGATATCGCGTTTCGGCGGCTTGCGGCCGAATTGCGCAAGACCCAGAAGCGCGTCAATGCGCTTCAGAATCTGCTCATCCCGCAGTACCAGGAGACCGTCAAATACATGGAGAGCGGGCTCGAAGAACGCGAGCGCGAAGCGCTTTTCCAGCTCAAGCGCGTGCATGCGCGCAGGGAGAGTGCCGAATGAAGTATGCCTTCCACAAGATAATGGTTGCGACGGACGGCTCGGAACCCTCGATTCGGGCGGCAGTGATGGCGATCGAGCTCGCGCACAACTTTGGCGCGGAGCTGCTCGCGGTCCACGTCGTGGACGAGGAACTGCTGCGCGAGTTCTGCCGCTCGCTGGGCAAGGACGAAAAGCAGGCGCGGGAGGCGCTCACGGCCGACGCTGAAAAGCATCTTCATGAAATCCGCAACCTCGCCAAGAATGAAGTGAAAACCACCACGGTGGTCGAGTACGGGACGCCCCATGAGGCCCTACTCAGGGTCGCACAGCGGGAGAAGGTCAATCTGATCGTGATGGGCAAGGTTGGCAGGCGAGGTCCGCGCCGGGTCCTGACCGGCAGCGTAACCCAGCGCGTGATCGACCTTGCCGAAATTCCCGTCCTGGTCGTGAAGTGATGTTTCCACCAACGTCCGTCGCCTAAGTGACGCGTCAATGGAAACCGGTACGATTGCGGAGAGCGCCCGGTAGACGAGCATCGCGCGGCTTGCGCGCTAGGGCCGCGCCGGAAGGAAAAACATTGTGGCGCGCCATCTGAAGCCTGATTGAAACCTTGCCGAGGGTGGCCGTTTGATCTATAAGGCGAGTCGGAATCGAAGAGTCAATTTATACACCAGCACTCTTTTTTTGGGCCTTTGGGCCGCAACTTGATCGCGTAATCCTCTAAGAACGCAACCGGTAGATAGTCACTATGCGGCGCGACGACGGCCTGAACTTACTACTTCTGCTACGACGCCCGTTTAGCCTCCTGTTCATCCTGGGTCGAGGCGCACTAATTTTAGCCACGATTCTGCCACTAGCCCTGGCGGCCAGCATTCTTCACGTTACTAGTAGAAGGCGAGCCGCGCAGCTTGTCCGCGTCTACCTGGAACGTATGGGCGGTGGTTTTATAAAACTCGGACAGTTCCTGGCCACGCGTTTTGATTTGGTTAATCCAGAGTATTGTCGTGAGTTGACGAACCTTCTCGACCAGGCTCGTCCGCTGCCATCCAGCACGATCCTGCGAATCGTACGCGTCAGCCTCGGACCGGATCTGTTCAGTGAATTCGCGACAATCGAACCGACGCCACTCGGGTCAGCTTCTATCGCTCAGGTCCATGCCGCCACTCTGCGCGACGGCACCGCGGTAGTATTAAAAGTACGCAGACCCGGAATCGTCCGCCTCCTTCAAGCCGACTTGTTCTTCTTGAGGCTTCTGTCAGGAATCCGGCTGATACCAGGGGTGGATCTGGCCTCCATAGTTCAAGGTCTAGCCGAACTTACGCGAGAAGAACTGGATTTTCGACGCGAAGCACGCAGTACTCAGCAGATGCATCAGCTCCTCGTATCCGACGAAATTGATCATCGCGCCCCGGCCGTGTTCAGACATTTGTCGAATGAAAATATTATTACCCTTGAGCGTTTCGAGGGTGTATGGGTCAAAGAACTCATCGATGCTGTTGCGTCGAACGACACGAAAAGACTCACCGAGTGGCGAGCGATTGGGATCTCGCCGGAGCGAACGGCGAGACTCGTGCTCCGCTCGTTTCTGGAGCAGTCCATCGGACATCGTATTTATAATGCGGATCCGCATCCGGCCAACCTTATCGTGTTAAAGGGCGGAACCCTGGGATGGGTTGACTTCGGCATAGTCGGTGCGCTGGATGAACGGGCCTGGCGCCAACAATTCAACTTGCGTCTAGCTGTAGCCCAAGATAACGTCGATCGCGCGTACGAGGCTCTCGTCGAGACGCTGGAACCGCTTCCGGCCAGAGATCTGACGGGCTTTGAGCTATCCACGAAATCCGCGATTGCGGAATGGATTTCAAGCGCGAAAGATCCCTGGGCCTCTGCCACAGAGAAAAGCATCGGTGTTCTTTTCATGAATGTTTTTAACTCGGTCCGGCGATGGGGAATCACCTTGCCGCCCGAGCTTACCCGCCTCTACCGGGCGATGATCATTGGCGATAGTGCGATGCTCAGCCTTGATCCTCAAGTTGATTGGACGGAGGTGCTGAGAGAGTTTGCTGACGAGGAGGGCGTCAAGCAGTTAAGAAAAGCGTTCTCAGTCTATGTTCCTTCGGCATCTGTGCTGACGGCTCAAGTGATTTCGGACGTGCCTGGGGCTGTTCGCCAATTGATCGAATGGGCTTGGCGATTAAGTGAAACGGAGCGAACTTACCGAGGTAACCTTAGTGCGCTCGAACGCTCTTTTCTTCTGGCGATCCGATCGTTGAAGCGGTTAATGTTCGTGGCAAGCGTGCTCGTCATTTCGACGTTGATTTGGCCGCAGACTTTATTGGCTCATTACTTGAGGGATTTCGCTTCCAACACGACGATACTGATCGTGATAATTGCGCTGATTCTTTTAAGACTGCTATCACGGCTAGAGTTCGGCCTGGAAGGCGACTGAAAGAAAAGCGAGGCAAAAAGTGGAAGAACAAACGAAGAAGGAATCCGCAAGTCAATTTGATTTAAAGAAACCTTCAGCCGAGCGATCCGCCGGGTTTCAAGGCTTTACGCCTGATTCCGCTCGAAAGGCCACCACCTTAGTATCTGAGATCCTGGGTGATATTGCCGGTGCCTCAGCGGCTGCGTTTCAACTGTTGTCCGCCCGACTTAATGAGGAAGCTGGCGCCGGACTTCCGGTCAGCCTTGCAGAGGGTTTGCTCGATGGTAACGCTCGTTTCTTCGACGAGCTCGCCGTAGCGGCTCGCCGTACCGCCGATCTACTCAGGTCCAGTTCGCAAAGTTCGGCACCCCCTGAAATCGACTACGAGCGGCTCGCCGATCTGGTCGCGGAGCGTCTGCGGAAAGCGCCACCTCGGGAACAAGACTGACAACATCAATGTCGCGACTATCTATGTCGCCGGAAATTACCTGTTGAACGACCCTGAACGTGTGAGACTGCCATATGACCAGTGCGAACGGCGACGCGTTAGTTTCGAGCGCAGACTCGACGGTGCCGCGACCGGAACCTATTACACAGGGATGGCTCAGCCTCGTGGGGCGGCTCTTCTCGCGAAACCTGGTCACCGAGACGGTCGCGACTGCGACGCGCTTTCACGCGAGCCCGGAAACAGTTTGGCAACAAATGCTGACGTACGAGGAGGTCACGGCGCATCCGTCATTTATCCTGCGTGTCTTGCTGCCAACCCCGGTGCGGACCGAAGGCGACAAGACCTCCGTCGGGGCGAACGTCTTATGCAGCTATCAGGGGGGAGATATGGTGAAGCGCGTCACGGCCGTTGAGCCACCTCATCTCCTGCAATTCGAAGTGACCCAGCAGCGCCTTGGAATCGAAGGCTGCGTCACGATGCTTGGAGGTTCGTACCAGATCCGCTCCTGCGACGGCGATCAGACTGAGGTCATACTCACCACGAATTACCGGGGGCATCTGCGGCCGCGGAGCTTCTGGCGCCCGCTTGAACGATTTCTGGCGCACCAGCTTCATCACCATATCCTCGATGGGATGCGTGCCTCACTCCGTCGCTCTGGGTTGTCGGAGCACTCCGCAAACGCGTAACGCTGAATGCCGAAGGGCATTCTTCAACAGGAAGCTCGATGCACGATGTCGCGGCCGCATTTCCACCGTTAATTGTCATGCGCGGCTCTGTCGCGGCCGTGTGGCTATACGAAGGGCTATGGTGCAAGGTCTTCGGCCGTTCGCCGTTAGAGGCACAAGTCGTCGCGAAGGTCCCCAGATTCGGTCCACGATTCGGTCAATTGTTTCTCAAAGCGCTCGGCGTCATTGAAGTCGCGCTGGCCGCGTGGGTGATATCCGGAATCCTTCCCGGGGCCTGCGCGATTGCGGAGATGACATTGCTCGTCGTCCTCAATGCCAACGGAGTGCTTTGGTCGCGCGACATTATCCCCGATCCTGTCGGCATGCTCGTGAAGAACCTGGCGTTTTTCGTGCTGGTTTGGGCGTGCGGCGCAATTCCGGGAGGGTGACGATGAGTTTCGACACGCAGTGGCATGCGGGACGCCTCGGTACGGCAAGTGGCCCGCACCGCTTGCTGTTCGGACACATGTACGAAGATACGGAGATAGAGCGAGCGGCGTTTCAAAGCGGCGGGCGCGTGTTTTGCGTCGCGTCTGCCGGCTGTACGGCGGCGCGACTATCTGATCGCCACGAAGTCGTTGCTTGCGACATCAATCCGGTACAACTTGCGTACGCGGAGCGCCGCATCCGAGGTGCCGCCGCGGAGGTGGGCGACGCCGAACGGGCCATGGCCTTCGCGCGCGCCTTTATGCCACTTGTGGGTTGGCGCGCCGGGCTCATTCGCTCCTTCCTTGCGCTCTCCGATGGGACAGAACAGGTTGCGTTCTGGCGCACCCATCTCGACACGCGGAGGTTCCGCGCGGGCTTTGACGCGCTGATGTCGCGCGCTATCCTGCGCGTCGTTTACGCGCCCCGGTTCCTTTCGTTCCTACCCCCGAGGTTTGGCGCGGTGCTTCGAAGGCGTTTGGAGAGGGGCTTTCTTCGCCACGCGAACGCGACGAATCCCTACGCGCGGGCACTACTGTTGGGTGAGACCGAGGACGAACCGCAGCCAAAAATGCCGCGCGTACAGTTCGTACTGGGCGACGCGGCTTCATACGTGGAGTCGTGCCCGGCCGGGTTTTTCGACGCGTTTTCGCTGTCTAACATCCTTGACGGGGCAGAGCCTTCTTACCGCAGCCGGCTGTTGCGGGCCGTCCGCCGTGCAGCGACGAAGGATGCTGTCGTTGTGCTGCGAAGCTTTGGGGAGCCCCCGCCTGAACTAAACACGAACTACGCCGAAAATGATCGCGCGATGCTGTGGGGCGTGGTGGACGTGCGTAGCGCCCATTCACTCTGAACGGATGTGTTGCAACTTCGGCGGGGGCGGCTGGTTGTCCGTGTCGGATTACAATTCAAGCGGCTGCTGGCGTCTGAAATAAGCCGTTGCAGTGACAGGCCAAGCGATGTATCGCGTTGGCGACCGTCAGTACCGTGCTCAAGCCTATCGACCCCAAGCTCTCGTGCTGCGGCTAAGTTTATGGCCGGGCTATTCTACTGCGCGCGCTCGCACAGAACGACGGCCGGCAGGCATCCGCGGCGCCGGACTGGTCTGACCAACCATCCCCCGACCCTTAAGCGCAGGGCCGGGTCGCGCGCTCATCTGACGAGGCTCTATCTTCGATTTGCAACTGGGGCAGGTGAGCTCGGGCTTTATGGGGTGGCCACAAGGGCGATGTATCAGTTCGACGGGCGCACCCGCCTTTCCGACCATCCAGCGGTCGCCCCACTCCATCATCACGACAATCAGCGGGTAGAGATCGATTCCCTTTTCCGTCAGCCGATACTCGAATCGGCGCGGACGTTTTTCGTATGCGACTCGACAGAGAACGCCGTCGCGCACAAGCTTGCGCAGGCGGTCGGATAAGCGATGGGGCGTCAGGCGCAGGTCCCGCTGGATGCCTTCGAATCTCCTGATGCCGAGGAACACGTCGCGGATGATGAGCATGGTCCATCGGTCGCCGACGACCGACAGCGTTCGCGCGATCGAGCAGGTCATGGTGTCGATTTCGTTCCAGCGCATCCGGCGTTCGCCCTGATCTCTTGACTGGATACTAGATTCCAAAATAGAAGTCAGTCAAGACCTGGTTCCAAAATGGAAGTCAGGATCTCCGAAACACAACTTGCGCTGAGGAGATTCAGCGATGAGTGACGAATGGCAGAAGACGGTGTGCATCCTTTGTTCGGTGAATTGCGGAATCGAGGTGAAGCTTGACGGCCGCCACATCGTGCGGGTCCACGGGAACCGCGACCATGTGGCCTCGCGCGGGTATGTCTGCGAAAAGGCGCAGCGCCTCGATTACTATCAGAATGGACGCGACCGCTTGACCTCGCCACTGCGGCGAAAGCCTGACGGCACCTTCGAAGAGATCGATTGGGATACGGCAATTCGTGAGGTTGCGGCTGGTTTCGATCGAGTGCGCGACAGATGGGGCGGTGCGAGCATCTTCTATTATGGAGGAGGCGGCCAGGGAAACCATCTCGTCGGCGGCTACGGCGCCTCGACCCGGAGCGCGCTGGGAAGTGTGTTCCGTTCCAATGCCCTGGCGCAGGAAAAGACCGGTGAGTTCTGGGTGGAGCACAAGCTGTTCGGGACGGGCCTCAGGGGCAGCTTCGAACACGCGGAGGTCGCGGTTTTCGTCGGCAAGAACCCGTGGCAGTCGCATGGCTTTCAACGTGCGCGTCCCATCCTGCGCGACATTGCGGCCGACCCAAACCGTGCTCTCATAGTGGTCGACCCATGCCGCACTGACACGGCTGAGATGGCCGACTACCATCTGCGGGTGCGACCCGGCACCGACGCGTTCTGCCTCGCCGCGCTTCTGGGTGTCCTCGTACAGGAGCATCTGATCGATCTCGGCTACATTCACGATCGCACCGCAAACAGCGATGAACTTTTCGCCGTACTTAACGGCGTTCCGGTTGCCGACTATTGCGGCCGCGCCGGTCTCAGCGAGGGCCTGGTGCGCGACGTGGCGCGCCGAATCGCCCGCGCGTCGAGCGTCTCAGTTTACGAGGATCTCGGGATCGAGCATTCGCCCCATAGCACACTCAACTCCTACCTGGAGAAACTGCTTTTTGCCCTGACCGGAAATTTAGGTAAGCCGGGCGGTATGAATGCCGCCACGAGCCTGACCGGGCTCTCCAGCGGCTCGCTGTCATCTCAGATCAGTCCGGTCGGCGGACATCGCATTATCGGCGGGATGATTCCCGCCAACGTTATTCCCGACGAAATTCTGACCGACCATCCCAAACGCTTCCGCGCGATGCTTATCGAGAGCGAAAACCCAGCGCACTCATTGGCAGACAGCGCACGGATTCGTGAGGCGCTGCAGGCGCTGGAATTCGTCGTCGTTGTCGACGTCGCGATGACCGAGACCGCGCGCGAGGCGCATTACGTCCTGCCCGCTTCGTCGCAGTACGAGAAGTGGGAGGCGACCTTCTTCGGCGCTTCGTTTGACACCAGCAGCGAGTATGCGAACACCTTCACGCTGCGCGCGCCAATCTTGGATCCGCTGCCGGGGACGCTTCCCGAGGGCGAGATCCATCGCCGCCTGGTTCGCGCTCTCGGTGCGATGACGGATGAGGATGTCGCGCCCCTGCACGCAGCGGCGGCCAAGGGGAGGGCGGCGTTCGGGATGGAGTTGATGCGAGCCGTTGCTGAGCGGCCTCGCTTGGCGGGGATTATGACAGTGCTTCTGTACGAGACCCTGGGCCCGACTCTGGGCGCCGGTAACGAAAACGCCGCGTCGGTGTGGGGTATCGCGCACAACTTCGCGCGCAGGTATCCGGAGTCGCTCCGTCGCGCGGGCTTCACTGGCGAGGGTCAGCTGCCTGGCGAGGCGCTGTTCGATGCGATCCTGAAGAATCGATCGGGGGTCGTGATCAGCGTCGATCCGTACGAGGAAACCTGGCGGAGGATTCGTGGCGGACGGATCAATCTTACGATTTCCGAGTTGATACCCGAACTTGAGTCGCTGCGCGACGAGTATCCATCCTCCGATCCCGAGTTCCCGTTTGTGCTCTCCGCGGGTCAGCGCCGCTCCTCGACCGCAAATACCGTCATCCGCGATCCGCAATGGCGCCCGAAGGATCCGGCCGGCGCGCTGTGGATGAATCCGGCGGACGCGGCCGGGCTCGGAGTTAAGAGCGGCGGGCGCGTCCGCGTGATAACCAAGCGTGCGAGCGCGAACGCAGTGGTCGAGGTGACCGACACGATGATGCCTGGTCACGTCGCTCTGCCGAATGGGACCGGCCTTTGGTACCCTGATCGCGAAGGTCAGGAATTCCAGAACGGTGTCGCACCCAACGAGCTTACGATGACCGAGCATCGCGACTGGTTCGCGGGCACGCCGCTCCATAAGCACGTGCTGGCCAGAATAGAGCGCTCAACCTAGTACTACTGTGTCATAAAGCTAGCGGTTTGGCGGAAGCTCTGCGATACTCTGGTTCATGGCGGGGCGGCGGGCGCAAGCGGCGGAACGGTTTGATGAGTATCTGGGCTTGCTGGGCGAG
>JBEKLA010000081.1:0-15213 GCA_050010455.1 Binataceae bacterium (SeqCode)
GGGAAATAGGAGTTCCTCTTCAAGCCGCAGATGGTTGATCAGCCGATATTCGAAGTACGCACTAACGTGCCTGGCACGCAGTTCGGGCTGACGCTTGGACAAGTCTCCGGTGCGCAATCGCCACGCCAACAGCAGCGCATCATGATGCTCGTGTGAAAGCGGAATCAAACTTTCATGCCGCCGCGCCATTAGCTGTGACTATAGCCGATAGGCTGCCGAACCGGGCTATACTGCGGCCCGGCCGTCTGTCTGAGCTCATGAAGAGTCGCTGGAGGGAGCGCAGAAATAAAGGCTCGTAGAACCAGCGAAGGCGGTTGCCGGTTCGGGCGCCGGACATCGCGCAGGTTCCTTGCCCAAAGTACCAGCCCTCAAGCGGTCAACTTTGCATGCCCGCTCAAAACACGCGTAAATCCTCTCCAAACAGGCGGAAATCGTGCTCAAACGGGCGGAAAACACTCGGAAAACAGTTGACTGGTTGGTAACCTTCGCGTCAATCAGCCCGTCACAGCGTCCCTGTGCTTACGCCGGATAGGCTTCAAAAGGCTCATGGACCCAAAAATCGAAATTCGCGGTCGCGCGCGCGTGGCTAGCGCCGCGGTCCTCGTTCGGCCGAACGTGGAGATTTTGACCCCCCTACCCAGCCGCTTTCGGTTCCGCAGATGCTTTTGGGCGCCTCTTGTTTGTTGGCGAATTGTTGAGCCTGGCAACAAGTAGCAATTCGCCACACACAGGTGCGCCCCCATGAAGCAAACGGTGTAGCGGCCCGTCGATCGAGCCGATCCGGTGCACTACGTTACCCAAACGGCGCGCCGGCTGATGCGACCCTGCTTAGGTAGTTGAGCCCGTGCGAAAACCGTCAGTGAATAGGCGTTCCAGATCCGAAAACGCAGACGCGCGATGAGGAGCACTGCAAACGTAATCGCTGAACATTGGTCCTCGACTATCTCCGTCATTGTGCCGATATCCTCGATACTCGGATGAACGGAGAAGGACGGATGAGAGTGCCATTCGCCCAGGTAGTTGAAGTGTTGGAAATCTCTGCCGGTACGTTGGAAAAACTCCTGCAACGCTAGTTGATGTGACGCTGGATCTCGTCGGAATGTGGCGTGGCTACCCGAGCACTGATCGAGCGAAAAATCAACTATTCGGAAGCTGCCCGGTACTAATTGTTCTGCGAACAACATACCGCCAATTTCACGCTTTCCAGCCTCGCGCAATGCTGCGCGGAGTCGCTTTTCAATCTCGGTCGGCAGTTCAATCCACACGTCCACCCTTGTCGATCAGTGAGCTGATCAGATCAATAGCCTCCGCCATTTTCTCCGGCGCTGGGACATTCTGCCAATGACCGTCTTCGACGAAATCAATAGCCCGAGTATCGAAAGGTTCAGTGAATATCCATTCCCTGGACAACCCAATGACGTAGGCTGGATGCGGGAACAGAGAAGTGCTTGGACGAACAAGCGCGTCAGTCGCCATCCGTGTCGTATAAGCTGCAATAACCATAACATCGCTATCATCCGCAGTGAGCGCCTCTTGCCGCGAACCGCTCCCGCTGTAGTCACGATCCAGACCGCGCCAAGGCACGCCCTGCTGGCGGCACCACGCTAGATATTGACGTCTTGCCGAATGAGGCGGCGGTTCCTTACCGGGCCTCAGACGGGCAACAAATCCACCAATTCCGCCGGCATAGACCTCCGCCCATATCATCGGACGAAGAGCATTGCGTGCCACCGACGCGACAAAATTGAACGCCTGCGCATCGGCAGTGGCGTCGATAATGAGGTCGCACCCCGCAAGCTCGTCAAGAACGGATGCGGTGCCGCCCGATGCCTCCTGGCCGCCGAGCGACACTCGTCGGACGCTAATATCGACTCCCACGGCAAGTGCCTTTAATCGCGCTTCGAGGGCCTCGGCCTTGTGGGCTCCTAAACTGTCAGCATCGAGTTCATGTCGGATGAGATTGCCGGGCATCATTATGTCGTCGTCTACCAGCACAAACGCGCGCACGCCGCTCCGGGCCAGGCTGGCCGCGATCTTAGATCCCAGTGAGCCACATCCGACGATCCCAACCTTTCTCTGCGACAAGACGCCGTAACTTTCCGGAAGGCGTCCAGGAGGATCGTGGGCAAAATCGACGGTGTTATAGCGTATGACGATCGGTTCGCCATCCTTGGCGAACGAATAGAACATTCGTGCTGAAGTCGCGTCGACAATCACGAAGAAGTGGAGAGCGTCGTTGTCGGCGGTAGGGGGCGTTGAATTTAATAATAAGGAGGCGGCAAAGAACCTTTGGAGAGCTTGCTGATCTGAAGGCAAGTCCTCCAAGGATCCGACTCTCAGCAAGATTCCTCGTTCGCCGGCCCGGCCTCGATCAGGAATCTCGTTTTCACGCCAATCCGGTTCGGCGGTGGAACCAACGGATGCGACATAGGCCGTCCATATCTTCTTCGGCGCAACAATTTCGATGATGGTTGCGTCTCGAGAAGCACCAACCGGCAGGCTTGTGGCATAGGCGAGAAACGCAGGGGTCAAAAGGAATCGGCAGGACGAAGTGCGCAACTGTTGTCCAACTGAGGAGTAGTGGACCGAGGGCACGACGGCGCGTTCATCACGCGTTGGACGCTCTTGCGAAAGAAGTCGGTGGGTGCTTTCGATCATCATTGAGCCCGTTACAGATGGGTCCCAATTGTCGGACCGATATTCCAAACAGAGTTCGCCGCCATCGCCATACTGATGATCCGATAGTCTTCGTCCATCGCGCGGAATCACGACAGGCGGTGTCTCCGGGAAATATGACGGATATTTCAATGTAAACGGGAATGTCTCGTCGTTTACGACTACATCGAAGTCGAAGTAGAGCTGCAAACCATCCTTGATCAGACGCGCGGTCGCCATCGATAGCCAAGTTTGTCGCTCACGAAGAGCATCTATGGCTACGACCTCACGCTTGAACCGATCCGGATTCTTGATCCACCACATCAACCAAAACCCCGCGGCTTATCGTCGACGCGCGGCACATTTGGAAACGTGAACGGCGCCGCAGCCGGAGCGACCGATGGCGCCCTGAGAAGGCTGATCGAAGCTTTGGCAACACTATCTTCGCGATCGCTGAAGAAACTGGTCGCAAAGACCTTATCCCAACACTTCAGTGCAGTCTTGCGTGTGCAACTGGACTCGAAGAGAGCCGCCAAAGTGTCGATCGCTTCGGTTAAGCGTTCGCGAAGAAACCGAGCGCGCGCGTCGTCGTTACCCACGGTTATTGTCTCGTTCGGTGTGACTGGATGCTGCACGCTAAGGTTCAGGTTGAGCCGATCACGGATTGCCTTCATTGTATCGTGCAACGCCTTGTCCTCGCGACCGGCGTCGCCGCGCCAACATTCGGTCACAAGCTTGCTAATACCAAAGCCGCTTAGAATTTGCTTCTTCCATCTGTCACGGCTGCGCGCGTATTTCTTGATCTGGCGGACGACGCGCCGCAGCTGCCGACCGTTGTCCTTGTCGGGACTCTTTTCGTTGTTTGCCTTTTCGAACCACTCCGTCACATCTCGCGCATCGGAGCGCTTCCACTCGCTGCTGGCGAGCTCATGGTAAGTGACCTCGTTACCTAGCAAACCCTTTGTGGTAACTCGCCGGTACACAGGAACATCCACCCAAAACCCGGCTTCGTAATAGACGCGGACGCAATTTGTCCGTACCTCCGGAGCGGTTTTGAAGGATCCGTCGTCGAGCGCATCGCGTACCATCTGTCGCGCTTGAAACCCGGACATTTCCGCTCCTCTCTGCCCCACAAGCGCCTCTTTGTCGAAATAGACTCCGTCGTCGATGTCGTAGTCGTTTTCCGGATGCTGCACCATGGTCTTCATCGCGTACCCGCCTTGGCTCACAAATTCCCGCGGCGCAGCTCTTCCAGCCTCTTTGAGACCTTTTTTCAGCCGGTCTCGATTAGCGTTACGACGGTCACGCATTGCCGTACGATCCGTTTGTGGCAGCGTTACTCTTTCATCGTGATGCGCGAGGACGTCAGCGGCACAGTTGAACATTTTCACCTCTAATTCATTGCCTTCCGGTGGGCGACATTGCTTCCCTGACTGACTTTCGCGACACGAGTGGGTCGGTCAGTGTCGGCGCGCACTCGAATAAGGAGCAGACTAGAGCCGCTTCGGCGTCCGTGTCAGTGTACGCGCACTTGCTATTCAACATGTCAGCATCCGAACGGGCCTGATTGATCAGGGCGTTGATGGCGTCGCGACGTGTTTCATCAAGCCCCAGATAAGGAATGAGCGACGCAGGCACCTTGTCACTCGGAAAGCGCATGACGGTGCATTTTCGATCGAGGTGACGAGCAAGCATCTTCGCCATTTGGTCGAAGGCAAATTGTTGTGCATCGATGGCAAGTCCGGCCGCCTCGCCCCCGAATTTCCAGTCAACAATACCGCGATCCGCGTTGTTTCTTGCGATTTGCTCGCCTGCCGGCACCGGACATGTACCAAGACAGAAAAGCTGAATTTCCTGCCCGGACTCGGTAAGATTGAGGGCGTCGATTAATCCAACCAAGACTGGATTATTCGCCCAAAGGCCGCCATCAACAAACATATTGAAGCCGCTGGACCCCCTGTCGGGGTGATTCACGGCGGCAAGCGAACGATAAATCGGCGCCGCCGAGGTTGCGAGACACACATCGACCAAGGTGTAGTTATCGTCTCGATGATTCGTGCCCTTCAGGTGCGGAGTTTTGAACACCCAAGCCCGATGCTGGCTCATTTCCACAGCGGCGATCGCCAAAGCGATGCCCCGCTCGCTATAGATCTCGCCAAGTTTTTTTTCGCCGAACTTCCTGGTGAGTTCCTGTCGCAGACTTGCCGTCCCTGAGGCCAGCGCCTGTGGCCTCCGCCAGTTGTCCAAGATAACGCCGCTGACGCCTGATGGCAGAGGACGAGAAAAAATAGCCGATCCATACTCCGCATAAAGCGCCACTATATCCGCAAGAGAAATGCCTGCAGCGAGGGCGCAAGCGATGATGCCACCGGTGCTCGTTCCCACGATCAAGTCAAAGGCGGCGCCTATATCGAGGGCCGGAACCCCGCGGCGCTTCGCAAAGGCCATTGCGATCCGATCCAGGTACGTCGCCGTATAGGTTCCGCGCATGCCTCCGCCGTCCAAGCTGAGCACACGCAAGGGCGGAGTTTCACGCGTCATCTTCTCACGGTCCATAGTTGAATTCTCGAAGCGAAGAGTATTTTAGCATGAACAGTTTTCACAATCAGATCGTCTCCTCCGAATTCGAAGGTGAGGCGGTGACCTGTGTTCTTGACCAGCCTTCCGGATTCGTGTGCAAGGCGAGCAGGCGAACTCTCTCTCATGAGATCGACAGCGCGACCGGCGGAATAATTGATAGACTGCGGAGCGTGAGTTGCGCGGTTGAATTTCGGGTCGGCACGGCCTCATGGACCGATCCGACACTCGTAAATTCAGACCTCTTTTATCCACCTTACGTGCGAAGCGCTGAACAGCGGTTGCGCTTTTACGCCGAGCAGTTCAACACGGTCGAAGTCGATTCGACCTACTACGCCCTGCCGGGCGAATCGCTCGGCCCGCTGCAGGTGCTCGCATCCCGAGAAAATTTTAGGATTTAGAGATAGGCAAGAGATCCGCGGTTGGCGAGTCGCGCGGAGCAGGTAAGTCCCCCTCTCTTTTCCTGCGGAGCAGTTTTGCGGTTTCAAGTCTTCGGATCGACAGCGCGCGGTGGAGAGGTTTCCTGCGTTCTTGGCGGCATTGCTGAACCCCTACAAACGGGGCTTAATCGAGCTAGAGGTCGCGCGATCGATGATCGGTTTCACGCCCGAGCAAGTTGTCGAGCTATTTCGTCTGTTAGGGTCTATCGCTGCGCATTCCCTGACCGCGCTAATTTCCGGCGGGGCCGCAGGGGCGGCGACATTGTTTTTTGCCCGCAATTATTTCACCACTAAGATCCGCGCGTCCATCCAGCACCACTACGATGTGGAATTGGAGTCTTGGAAGGACGCGCTCAAGAGGGAGAGCGACAGCGAGCTTGAAAAATTGCGGCGCTTCAACACTGAACAAATGGAGGTGCAGAAGGCCGCCTTCGGAGCGTTTCAGGCAAGCCACGGAGCGGCGTTCGAGCGTCGACTGAAAGCGATCGACGTCCTTTGGGGCGCATTTTTAAACGTGAGTCGGAACACGCCTTCCGTCGTGGCGCTCACCGACATATTGCTTGAAACCGAATACGCGGATCTGCTTTCCAAGCCGCGGTGGCGTGTCCTAGTCGATGCGCTTTCTGACAACGACTTCCAGAAGCTGGCCGACATGACGGAAGCTGCTGAATCTGTTCGACCGTTCGCAAAAGAACAGCTATACGCAATCCTTTTCACATACCGGGCGATCGTCGGACGGATGATTCTGAGTCTGACCGAGGGAAAAAAGAAGGGTTCAATTTTGCCATGGCCGCGCGACCCTGTGGTACACCTGCACATGAAGGTCGTTTTCTCCGACGAGGAAATCTCTGCGTTTCGGGCGTTACGGGTTGCACACTATTCGTGGATTCGCCGAATGCTTGAGGCGAAGTTCCTTTTGGAAGCTCAGACTATCGCGTTAGGGCAGGAGTCTGCGGAGACGGCTCTTCAGCAAAGCCGTAAGCTTCGTGAGCGTGTGCAACTAGAGATCGAGCAGGACCAAGCTCAAAAAGCCGAACTCGACCGCGGCCGATCGGGATCGGAGATCGCCTGACGCGAGCCGGCTTATGGATCAGCTCCTGACCACGCGCAGCGCCCGGCCGCGCCGCAGTTGCTTTCGCGCTCGCCTCCGCGGGCATCACGCGCGGGTTCCTTGCCCAAAGTACCAGCCCTCAAGCGGTCAACTTTGCATGCCCTCAAAACACGCGTAGATCCTCTCAAAACACGCGGAAATCGTGCTCAAACGCACGGAAAACACTCGGAAAACAGTTGACTGGTTGGTAACCTTCGCGTCAATCAGCCGGTCACAGCGTCTCTGTGCTTACGTCGAGAAGGCTGGAAGGCTCATGTGACCCAAAAATCGAATTTCGCGGTCGCGCGCGCGCGGCTAGCGCCGCGGTCTACGCTCGGCCGAACGTGGAGATGTTGCCCCCTACCCAGCCGCTTTCGGTTCCGCATATGCTTTTGGGCGCTTCTTTGTGTGGGCGAATCGTTGAGCCGGCAATAAGTAGCAATTCGCCACACACAGGTGGCTGACCAACAGAACGATGCGGCTATGGCCTTGGGGGCGGACGGCTGCATGAAAATTTGTAAAAAGGTGATGAGGAATGCCGGAATTGCGGAAGGTCAAGGTAAGCTGAAGGCACTTCGACATACCTTCGCCATCGAAGCCGGACAGAAAGGCGTACCGCTCAACATTGTGAGCGAGCATCTTACTGGATTCACCCCAGCAACTAATGTTATAGGGCATGCGGCTCGGCGCATCTCCGAGGCTGAGCTGGGTGAGGGATAAAAATGTTCTCAGCCATCAGGGCGGCGTTTGCTGCGGCATCACTTCGCCACAATATTACTGGCGCTCTTTTTACGATTGGATCCCTATCAGTCCTGCAATGTCCTGCACTAGGTGCAACGGCGTGTGCGGTGGGGAATTTCGCGAAGGCAGACAGCGTTGCTATCATGGAAGATAACGGAGGTGAGATTCTCCTCGGCGCGATCGAATTTGGGGTAGGCGCGGAGGGGCTCGGCGGAGGGGGGCCAGCCGGACCTAATGTTGTGGTAGTCTTTAAGAACATACCACGAGACGAAGTAGATAATGCTAAAAGAGCGGGGTTCACTCCGGTGAAGGGAGGCGCATATTCGTGGAAAAAATCGACCGGTGAAACCCTGAATTACAAAACGCTAGGTAAATTAAAATATTTGTGTGATGTTGATTTATCACTAAAGGATAAATCTATTGCAAAACTTTTTTTGAAGAAAAAACGATAAGGAAGTCATGCTGCAGGCACTTCCTCTGGCTTAGCCAATAAGTGTCAACGCCGGAGAGAAAGTACATCAGTGGCCGGAATAAAAATGCATCAGTTGGAGAGCAGAGGAAATCGTGGTTTGGCTTCTGGCAGGGGGAGCGCGAGGGGGATTTGCCTCCTCGCTATTGCAGCGAATATCTAATGTGGCGAAGCAGCGATCAGAGCAGCCTTATCCGGGTTCTCGCAGCGGTTGATCATCACTGATGCGGCGCTTGCTGTGTTTGAGTGCTCGCATGGAAGCGAACTTTAGCGGTAAATGAGGTCTTCAGAAGACTGCGCTACAGAAGTGTTTTCTGACAAAATCCACAATTCGCCACAGACAGGCACAGTACGGCCTTGCGCAAGTGCGCCGCGACCGGATGAAGCTGAAAAAGCTGGAACTGGTTTAACTCCCGCTTGGCCCTTCCCTGCCCGCGCCGGGGGGTGATGCGTACTCACCTCTTCTTGTACGGCGCAAATAACGTTATTGTTTAGCTGGCGCAGGAGGCGTCGGGGACGCTCCCGGAGCTAGGAACTTTCTGAGTGGCTGCACGTTATCATTTCGGATAGCGATAGCAATAGCGTTGGAGTACAGATTGTTTGAGGCGTTTAACTTGAAATCGCCAAAGTCCTTGGTAGAGAGCGTTCCATCAGTGATTTTACCCGATACGAGCGGTACGTCTTTCTTCTGCTCGGGACTTTTTGTTGGATAACAGGTGACGGCTTCAACAGAACCATTCATGGCGTTGCTCCCCACTATCTGCCGAAATTCCACTCCTTGAAACGAGCATTGAATATCCTCCGGCATCGGGATAAATGTGGGTGCGGGTTTTGCCGCCGTAGTCTTTTGGGCTGTCTGCGCAGGAGAAGCCGTCTTCTGACCTGCATTACTTTGGGCCGTTGCGAGGCCAGAGGTGGCGAGGGTGACGAGAACGACAAAAAGTCCCATCGTCAGGCGGAGTGATGTAAGCATCGAGGGAAATCCTTTCAGGGAGTGTATTATATCGCCCAAACTACCTGCCCCGGCGTGGCCCCTTCTTTGCTCGCGCCACCGTGATACCCTACGGCGCATGGAGCCAGACCTCCACACTAAAACAGTTCTCACCGTTATCGCGACCATGCTCACCCTGCTCGCCTGCACGGTAGCGGGCTGCAGCCATACGAAGGCACCAGCAGAGCTTGTGGAGGCTATCTCAGACGGTCTGGACGCGAATCCGGATCGCCTGACAATCTCTGGAACTGATTTCTTCTCCTTTACGGGCACTGCAGAGTGTCGAGGATCTACATATAGCATTCGGGTGGAGCACGTTCCGAAGAGCTCTGATCCCAGTCGGTATATTATTAAGATCGAAAAACAAGGGGCGTCCGTATCTGACCGTCAGGTCCATACGGTCCGGCCTAGGAAGGGAAGCTCTCAGTTCGGCTTCGATGAGAACGGTTATTTGTTTTCTGGGGTTGGAACTGATGGAGTGGAAATTTGGGTATTCGGGTTGCACAAAGGGTAGAACCCCGAACACGCCGCCGCGAACCCCTGCAAACAGCGGGCGTGAGCGTTTCAGGTTTGCTGGTTCATTTGTGCCGCGCCCGCCTTTTGTATCGTACCGATCAAATTCTCTAAAAGGGTAGAACTAGCGACAAAACGAAAGCTGTCGTCCGCAAAAATTCTGCGACAGTCATGCAGCGCGCGCCATGAAGCTGTACTCGTGGTGAAGCCCGTTCCAAGACGGAGTGAGCCACAATTTGGGTTGATTGGTCGAAACGATGCCTATGGCGTTGCAGCTGCACTGGCAGAGCCGCAGGCGGATCGGGAATGCCTGGCCCCAAGGCGGAGTGTGGTCTGCCTCGGTTGTAATGCGGCAACCACGACCGTAGGGTTTTCTGAAGGTGCTCCTCCGTCAACGGGACAATCCAATCCAGGCACTCACGCCGTAGTGTCCCGATTAGCCTTTCGCACAGCGAATTCGCTTTCGGGCTCCAAACGGGGGTTTTGATGACTTCAAGGCCGAGACCAGCCACGGAAACATCGAATCCAGTCGAAAAGATCGCGTCGCGGTCATGGATGATAAACCGGTAAATGTGGTCTGAAGGAATGGCCTCCCGCAGTTGCTGTAGCGTCCAGGCCGCAGTGGGATGGGCGGTCACGTTGACGTGAATCATTCGCCGTGAGGCATGTTCCATCACCACAAACACGTACAGAATTCGAAAGGTAGCGGTCGCTACGACGCAGAAATCGCAGGCGATGATGGCCTGTGCGTGATTCTTAAGAAAGGTTGACCAACGCTGATCGCCGCGAGGTCTACCAATCGGTGCGGCCGGAAACTTCGGCAAATACTTACGGATCGTGCGCGGCGACACGCGCAGACCGAGTTTCAGTAGCAACTCGTTGGCAATTCGCTCCTCGCCCCACGCGGGGTTCTCGCGAGCCATCTTGCGGATCAGACGTTGCAGTTCCGGCGGAATTCGTGGCCGGCCGGATTGGCATTTCCAACGCCAGAAAAGTTGGAAGCCCTTGCGCTGCCAGCCAATGAAGGTCTTAGGCGTCACCACCGCCAATCCGTTTCGCCAGTCGAACCAGCGACTGAGCCACACCAGCGTCAAGCGGGTTGGATTGTCGGTCCGTCGGGGCTTGATTCTGCGTTCCTGGTAGAAGGCGAGCTGTTTGCGTAGGAAGAGATTCTCAGCTGCGAGCGAGCTTTTAGATCGTAAGCCGACGGCAAACAGGCGGACCAGATCGCCGAAGATGTTGAGCCAACACAGGCAGGATTTCATGCTGGACCGCGGTCCTTTTATCGTCGATGTTCTCCCTTCAAATTGGTCTTAATTTCGTGCATTTCAAGCCAGCGCGACAATTTTTGCGTACGACAGGCGCTCGCCGCTGGCCCCGTTTCTAGGAATAATCTTGCAGTAAGAGAAGCCGTGCTTTTAACGGCAATAATTTAGTCTTTGCTGATCACTTTCCGATTCGCATACAGCGCACAGAGTCAAGGAACTGTCCACCACCGACATTGGAGACGATGTTGTCGTGCGACTCAATTCTGGCACTCTCAGTGGAGGGACCGTGTGAGACGCTGCCATCCTTAAAGCCGACGATCCACGCGAGGTTGCCAAAGACTGCGGTTTCGGGATCAGTTTCGGAAGACCAATAGAACTCGTTTGTTGTGCTTCGCAAACCACCGTCATTCCACAAAGAAATCAATTGGTCCTTCGTTGGCAATGTCCAATCCGAATGCCCAGCAAGCGACAAGCCACGACAATATCTTCCTGCGCCAGGCCAACTCTTGTCTCCGCCGTTGGCCTTTTGCCACATTAGCCCCGTCTTCGTGTCCGTTACTGTTCCATCGCCGTTATCGTTAATCAACTTGCCTTCGACTGCCCATGCAGTTGATATCATAGAACCCGCGAATAGAACGACGATTAAGAATGCTCTCATTTTTTCCTCCCTACGTAGCGTTATTTATGGAAGTGTTGCAGCTTTGAAAACGGTGACGGAGGAGGCCCCGATCGGAACTAGGCGGCGAGGTCTCAGGCAGCCAGATCGAACAGCTTGTCGATGAAACGATTCTGTTGGCGAACATCGTGGTCGCCGACCCACCGCGCCTGCCCCTTCCGGATCATGTTTATCGCCTCGTAACCCTCAATCGTTCGCCGAGCTGCTCGGAACTCGCGAAAGCTCTGCTTGGCTTTCACGCGCCGTTTGATCGCTCCATGATCCTGCTCCAGAATGTTGTTCAAATATTGCACCGGTCGATGCCGGCAGCGGCGGCGCAGGGTGCCTTCCGCTTTCACTGCGACAATCGCTGAGCCGTAGAGGCGGGCCTTATCGGTGTTGATCACCCGGGGTTGCGGATGCGATGGATCGCTGAGGGCCTTGCGGAACAGGCGCTTGGCGGCCGCGGCATCGCGCAGCGCCGACAGCAGGAAGTCAATGGTGGCACCTGCGGAATCGATGGCCCGATAGAGGTAACACCAAGCGCCCTTCACTCGAATATACGTTTCATCGACGCGCCAGGATTTGTTGGTCGGCATGAGATGACGGCGCAGCCACTGTTCCAGTTCAGGACCGTAACGTTGCACCCAACGCCAGATCGTCGTGTGATCCGCCGCCAGACCGCGCTCGGCGAGCAACTCTTCGACATCGCGGAGCGACAGCGAGTACCGAAGATACCAGCGCACGGCACACAGAATCAGCTCCGGCGCCGTCTGTCGCCACTTGAAGATTGCCGGTCGGGTTGCGTTCTTCACGATCTTCGCAGATTACCAGCCACCCCCGCCAAACTTGCAACACATCCTTTCTTCCTGATGCAGTCCCTCGACGCTCTTGGCAACCGAGGTGGGCCGGTCGGCCATGCGCCTTCGATCATAACCCAAGCAGGGCAGGGAAGTGGGGGGAAAAAGAAACAGTGTCGCGCGGAACAGGACAAGCGCAACTGAAGAATTCAAAGATCGAGGAAGCAAGCATCGCACCTGGATCTGGAGAGACTGGGATGGCGAGGCACCCCACCATCCACTTTACGGGCAAAGGCTGCACGACGTGAAGAACCTTGTCTTCTTTCACCGCCAAATAGTCCAAGGTACCATTGGCTTCGTCAAATGTGAGCCGGTAGATTGCCGTGTACGGATGGGGTGATACGACTCCATCCAGCACGAGTTGTTTGCCGTCGGCAGTCTCCGCGACATAGGCGTAGTGGTGCGGGCTGGTCATGGTGTGCGTGATGGTCTTGAATGGCCCCTCGGTCTTACCGCCCACATGCAGGTACTCGCCGCCTTCACCCTTCCCGGTGCAAATCAGTGTCTCACCCAGCATGATGGCCTGGACGGTGGAACACGCTTTCTTGTCCGGTGCAAGCAGGGCTTGAACAAAGGCGGCACCCGAACCATTCGGCGTTTCTTCCGCGTTCAGCTTCTGCCCGTCGAGGGCCAATTCGCCCCGACTTCTGACGTAGTACGCAACGTGTTGGGAGTCCCGGCTCCACATGATGGAGTATTGGGTTCCATTGAGAACGTAGTAGAAGTAGCCGTCGAAGCCGGGGAGTTCCTTGTCTCCGGCAATCACCATCCACTTGCCATCGCGGAGGGCCCAATAGGCCACCTTACCGCCATCCGGGCTAAGAGTAAGGTCACGCACGTTTTCGTAGCTGCCAGGCAGATCCGTCTTGCCGAGCCGGACCCGGTACTTGCCGTCCGTGGAATAGGCATATGCAACGACGCCTTTGTCTCCGATCACATAGTCGGCGAGTTTACCGGGGGCGTCCTGCTCTTTGTCATCGACGACAAGCATATCCTTATCGCCCTTTTTGGCATATAGCGCATAGTGATTGCCGTCCGGGGACACCTTGGTGGCATACGACGAGTCGTACGGACCCAACACCTGGTTGCCGTGCACCTCGACGATTTCCTTGTCTGCCGGAAACGCGTAATATTTGGCTTGGTCCGCGACAAAGAAGCTGCGGCCCCCGATGCCCTGGTAGCTTGGCCCCGGCTTGCCATTCACGAATACCGCATACTTGCCGTCGGCCGTCTTCGCCTGATAGGCGATGGAATCGCCTTTGGGAGAGAACTCAAGGTCCGCAGCTTGAGTTTGCATCGAAATCGTATTTCCTTCCAAAGAAGCCGTCCACGTGAAGGTCAGCCAAAGGAGCCCTTCATGCGTGTACTTCTCCACGCCCTCGACCACGATGACCCATTTGCCTCCCTTTTCCGCGGCGAATGCTATGTGCTTCCCATCCACTGCTGGTTTCGATCATGCAGCTCAAGCCGGTGTACGGCCCAAGGCGCTTGCCGTTCAGGTCCACAAAGCTGACCGGCTCTTTGGCGTCTTTTTCCGGCTCGACTGTCAACACCAGAGTGAAAGTACATCAGCGCATTCGAGCAAAAATACATCAGTTAGAGAGTCGGTGGCTTGGTGGATTGATGTCTGACCAGGGGGAGCGCGAGGGGGATTGGCCCCCTCGCTGCTGCTGAGAGATCTAACTTTGCGCTTGTGGTTGAAGCAGTCTTAGCGGGGTTGTGGCGGTTGATCGTCACCGATGCGGCGCTTGCTGTGTTTGAGTCTGAAGCTGTCGCCGTTCATCTCGAGGATATGAACGTGATGGGTAAGGCGATCGAGCAGCGCGCCGGTCAAGCGCTCGGAGGCGAACACGCTGGTCCATTCGTCGAAGGGCAGATTGCTGGTGACGATGATGGAGCCCCGTTCGTAGCGCTGACTGAAGATCTCGAAGAGCAACTCGGCGCCGGTCGGCGATAGGGGGACGTACCCGAGTTCATCGACGATAAGAAGCTTGTAACCAGCGAGTTGTCGTTGCAGGCGCAGCAGACGCTTTTCATCGTGGGCTTCGTGGAGCTCGTTGACCAGCGCGGCGGCAGTGGTAAAGCCGACCGAGAGACCTTTCTGACATGCGGCCAGACCTAGCCCAAGCGCCACGTGAGTTTTGCCGGTGCCACTGTTGCCAACCGCGATGATGTTCGCGCGGCGGCCGACGTACTCCGAACGAGCCAGCTCCAGCACCAAGGTCTTGTTGAGCGAAGGGAGCGCTGCGAACTCGAAGCTGTCGAGACTTTTGACCGCTGGAAACCTCGCCTCCTTGATCCGTCGCTCAACGGTTCGGCGCTCGCGTTCGATCATCTCCAGCTCGGCCAGGCGCAGCAAGTAGCGCGGATAATCGACTTCCTCGCTGGCGCAGAGGCGCGCCAGCTTGTCGTACTCGCGCAGGAAGGTCGGCAACCGAAGTGCCTTCAGGTAATGGGTGAGCAGAACTTGCGGCGTATCGCTCATGACGCCGCTCCCGCCAGCAGGCTCAGGTAGCTGCTGGCCTGGGTGGTCGCCACCGTGGTTTGCGGAAGGTATGGGTAAATCTCGAGGTTGAGCCGCGGCGGACGCCGTTCGATGCGGCACAGCACCAGGTGTTTGACCGCATCGAAGCTGATAACTCCGCGCGCGATCGCTTCTCTGACCCCGGCACGCACGTCTTCAAGAGCAAAGACTTCGAGCAAGCGCAGCACCTGGACGAACTCGCGCTTGCCGAGTTTGCCAAGGCGCGCTTCGAGCAACCGGCGCAGGGTTGCGAACTCCTCGGGGAGTTGCCATCCGACCAGCGGCGCAGCCTGGTCGAGCGCGGCGATCTTGCGTTCCAGCAGGGCCAGGTAATGCAATGGGTTGAACACGAAGTCCTCGTGCGCGTAGGAACGCGCGTGCCGGGCGATCTCCTCGCCGGCGCAGGCGATCACCACTTCGTGGACGTAAC
>JBEKLA010000082.1:0-15093 GCA_050010455.1 Binataceae bacterium (SeqCode)
GCAACCCGCGTGCCGCGCTCCCTAATAATTCGTGACGATTATCTCGTTCACCGCGCCGCGGGCGGTTGCGTCGCTGTTTATCGCGCGCCGCGCCGGAGCGACGCGAATCCGCCATCCGCGGTAAAGCTCGCGAATCGGCTCCGAATCGCTGTTGCTCAACATCGCATAGCAGTTCTTGCGGTCGAGATTCCTGAAGGCCTCGGCCAGCCGCCGCTGCTCCTCGATTCCGAAGGTTGCCCTGCCGTCGGCCCCGATAGCATAGGCGGTGAAGTTCGCGGTCCGCGATAGCGGGTAATAGGGCGGGTCGAAGTAGACGAAATCGCCGGCGTGGCAATGGCTCTCGACTGCCGCGAAGTCCTGGCGCGAGATGTCCGCGCCGCGCAAGGCTGCGCCGGCCGCGCGCAGCGCTATGTCGTCATATATGCGCGGGTTCTGGTACGACCCTATCGGAACGTTGAACTCCCCGCGTGAGTTGATCCGGTAGAGCCCGTTGAAGCAGGTCTTGTTCAGATAGATCAGGCGCGCGGCGCGTTCCAACTCGCTCAGCTTTTCCGGCCGCTGGCTGCGGACCTGATAGTAGAAGCGCTTGCTGTGACGCCTTTGCAATCGCGCGAGCAGCGGGATCAATCGGTCGACCTGATCGCGGACAGCCACGTAGCAGTTGACGAGATCGTCGTTGCGATCGATCAGGAGCGCGGGAAAATCTCCGCGGTTCCGACGCAGCCAGAAAAACAGTGCGCCGCTGCCGACGAACGGCTCCGCGTAGCCCTCGAACTTCTCCGGCAGCATCGCGGCGATCTGCCCGAGAAGCTGGGTCTTGCCTCCAGCCCATTTAAGAAAAGGCGCGGGTATAGACGATTTTGACGAGAGAAGGGACCGCAACCGCCCCGTCGGCCGAACTGATTGCACCACCGCCACCAATTCACGAATAGCCGACAACAGCGACTTGGGCAAATCAGGACGGCGTCCTTCGATACGGCTGACGCCGCCGCGAACTACGAGCCGCCGAGTAGCTCGCGCAGTCGCTCGCGTTCCGCGCCGGGGATTATCTCGCCGCCCGCGATCACCAGCGGGCGCTTGATCAGATTCGGATCTTCGACCATCAGCTCGAGCGCCTGGTCCTGGGTCAGCTTCTTTCCGGCCAATCCCTTGGCCTTGAAGGCCGGGCTCTTCGGATTCAGAAAATCGCGCGGATCGTGTCCCTTGAACAGCTCTTTCAGCTCGGCGACGCTCAGCGGCTTGCGCGCGTAATCGCGCTCGTCCAATTCGACGCCCAGTTCGTCACGCAAGAAACCTCTTGCGTTGCGGCATGTGGTTCAAGTCGATTTCCAGAGAAAACGCGCCTTGCTCATGATCAGCCTCCGATACACACCTCAACCGTCCCGCCCGGGGGATTAAACCCTGCGGCGTTCTTCCCGATATTCCTGGAGCGCGTTAGCGCTACTCGATATCCATGCCGTGACGAGCGCCGGCGGTCACCGGCCCGCTGCCGTTATCGATCGGTTGCCCCGTAGCGGCGGAATTCGACGGAACTACAGACATCGGAGCGCTGCCGCCACCGCTCGATATCTGCGCAGGCGCGCTGCTCGGCGCGGAACTGCTGATCGCTGGCGCAGGCGCCGATCCGCTCGAAACCGGCGCGGCTGAGGCGGCGCCGGCGCCTGAAGTTTGGGTCGGTCCGCTGAAATAAATCGGTTGATCGCCGCGCACCATCGCCGGCGTCAGCACGTAGTCGCCGCCCAGTGAGCTGCGCCAGATTGTGTTCGACACCTGGCTATTGCCGCCGGTCACCGCATAACCCGCCCCGCCGGTGATACCACCAAGTATCGCATAGACCACTTTCGCCGGAACGTACACCACGTCCGCCGCCACCGTCGCCGCGCCGATTCCAACTCCGCTCCAATCGACGCCGCCTCCCGGTGGTTGCGGGACCTGCGGCGAACCGGCCGGCTGCGTGCCGGAGTTCTGCGCCATCGCGCTCATCGGCATCGCGACCGCCAGCGCCAATGCCAAACCGATTAGTTTGACGCTACTCGTAAGCTTCACCTTCATGATTCGCATCCTCGTTCCTCCTCCACCACCACTACGATTACTCGGTCCTGACCACGATCCCTTGAGGCAAACTCTGCAGAAGATGACGAAAAGCCTCTTCGACATAGGCCTGATCCTTGGATTCGAGCGTCACCTTCACTCTATATTCAGGATGTCTGATCTTGGGATAGGAACCAAGCAGCAGCTCCGGGAATCGCTCCAGGCAGGAGTTGAGGTACTCGGCGATCGTGCCCTCGCCGGCCCGCGTATAGATAGCACGGATAAAGTAGGGGTCGCTCGCGAATCGGGGCTTTAGCGCCGCAATCTTGGCTTCGAACAACTCCGGGATTCCGGGCAGCATGTAGACGTTTTCGAGCTGCACCGTCGGGAAGGCCACGTCGCCCCCCAGATTCAGCACCGAGCCTTCGGGCACTTCCGCCATCTTGAGTCCGGCTGCGTTGGGCCGCTCGACGAAATGATTTCTGATCACACGCTCGAGCTCGGCATTAGTCACCAGCTTGCGGTTGAAGGCGCGCGCCACGCCCTCCATCGTGAGATCGTCGTGGGTCGGTCCGACGCCGCCCGAAGTCACCACCACGTTGAAGCGATCCGCGCAGTAGCGGACCTCCTCAGCGATCGCATCCAGCACATCCGGAATAACGGCGATCCGCGCCAGCGTCGCCCCGACCTCGCGTAGCTGGCGAGCGGCGAAAAAGGAGTTACTGTCCTGAACCTTGCCCGACAGGATTTCGTTGCCGACGATAATAAGGGCGCAAGTGCATTCCCGCATACGGCCCCACAACGGGCATCCGTATTATCTCAGCAGCGCCACGTATCCGGCAAGCCAGTTAAGCGGGATCGGTTGCCCTCGTCGGCCGGACAGTCGGGCTAATAGCCTTTGAGCAGGACATCGCCGCTGTCGATGCAAATCGCGAGCTCTTCCGCGCGCGCGACCAATTTCACGCTCGGGCTCGCGTCCTTCATCAACTGTTCGCTCTGCGCTTTGAATTCCTTTTTCTTAACCGCGCAGTCATCGGACGTGTCGAAGCTGGCCGCTATCTGCCATTGCGAAACCGGCGCATGCTCGTAGAGCTTGTTGTCGAGTATCGGCGGCATCATCAGATACCACGTCAGCAGAGCGAATGCGGCTGCGCGCAGGTGGCGGAATTCCATGCCGCTTTGATAGCGCGAACCGAAGCGAAGCGAAAGGCTGAGCGCGTGGCCGCGTTCTCCAAATCCGGATTTTCCGTATTCTGTCCGTATTCTGAGTGAACCAGCTTCATTGCAGAGGCACGCGCGGGGCACGTCGCAGACGTGTGTGCCGCGGCAGAAACAGCGTTGCGCTCGCAAGAAAAAGAAACACGGCCGCCGATCCTATCCACTCCCAAAATCCCAAATGCCAAACGTGCGGGTTCTCGATCGCCAGATAAACCGGGTTGGACCAGGCGAAATGTGCCGCGGTCGCCAGTCTCAAAAAGATCACGAGAATCGCGGGCAGTGTCAGCAGGCTCCAGGAACCGAGCAACCAAGACCACTGGAAGCTGTTCGTGACGGACCGAGTGAAGTACGCCTTTAGCGCACAGGCCCAGAGCGCAAGCATGCCGGCGCCGATGGCGGCAGCCGCACCGCGAGCAAGCATTTCGTGAAGCCTGGGGAAGGCGGATGTTCCCCGATCAGGGTGAGAGACGATAAGGCCGGCAAGAACCAGCAAGAGCGCTCCTGAAGCGAAGGCCGCAGCTCCAGTGGCGGCACCGAACGGAGAAACGCCGCGCAATCTCCTCCTCATGTAACCGGCGAAAGGAATCATCAGCAACCCCGCGGAGGCAATCCCGAGGGACGCCACGGAATGAAGCACCGGGTTGTTTCGCGGATAGAGCAACTTCGAGATCGCCTTGTGGCGCCAGTCGTAAGCTTCCGGGGATAGCCAAGCGGTTATCGCCAAGGTCCCGAAATAGGAGAGCCCGATCAGCGGCAACAACACGCATAGAAGCGCTTTCCGCGGCAGATTGCCGGAAATAAACTTGAGAAGTCCTTCGAGAACAAATCGACGATGAGCGGACATATCCTCTCGTCGCTCCAGTGTACAACGAGAGGTGAGGGAAAGGGCGAGTGCTCACCCGGGTAGTGTGCTGACCAAGGGAGCCTGCGCGGGAGTTGTAATTGGAGAGTAAAACAAAAATCCCGAATAAGATCCGTCGCGATGAGTCCCGTCTCTGAACCGGCGCGCGAGCGGGCCGTGCAAGCGACAGCGCCGCGTATGCCCGCTGACCCCATCGATTCTCGCTGGCGCTGGTATTTCGCCGCCGTGCTCGGCGCGACCGCGATGCTGTACTTCGCGAGGCTCGGCGCGCGGGCGCTGTGGGGGGCGGAAGGTCGATGGGCGGAAATCGCGCGGGAAATGATCATCACCCGCAACTTCTTCTGGCCCACAATCGACGGCCGTGTCTATTTCGACAAACCGCTCGGCTCGTATTGGCTCGTGATCGCCTCGACGTGGCTGACCGGCGCAATGGACGAGACGGCCGCGCGGCTCCCGTGCGCGATCGCCGGCATCCTCGCCGTCGCGTTTCTGATGATGCTCGTGCGCCGCCTGTACGACTCGCGAGCCGCGCTTGCGGCTGGAATCATTCTCGCCACCAGTTACGGCTTCGTGTTCTTCTCGCGCACCGCCTCGGCCGACGTCGAGACCATTAGCGGCGAGCTTGCCGCACTGGCGCTCTTCGTGCGCAACGAGCGGCGTCCGGCGGGATGGTGGGTGGTGGGGCTGTGGGCGATCATGGCGGTCACGTCGAATATGAAGGGGCTGCTGAGCTTCGTGCTCCCAATCCTGGTAATCGGGACGTATTGCTGTCTCGCGCAGGGATGGGCGGAGCTCGGGGCGAGGCTCCTTTACGGCTCGCTGGCGGCGCGAACCGCATGGGTGATCGAGCGCAACCGACGGCTGTTCAACTGGCGCTCGCTCGGAGCCATCGTGACGGGATTAGCCATCTACTACGCTCCGTTCGCAATTTCGAGCCGTCTGGAAGGGTCGCATAAGGGACTCCAAATGGTGATGCGGGAGAATGTCGTGCGATACTTCCGCCCCTTCGATCATCGCGGGCCGATCTATCTTTACGTTTATGTAATTTTCGCGTTGATGGCGCCGTGGGCGATGCTGCTGCCGGCCGCGCTGGCCGACGCTCACCGTCGCCATCTGAGCGGCGACGAGTGCCGGCGCAGCGATCGCTTTGTGCTGGCGTTTTTCTGGACGACATTTATTTTTTTCACGCTCTCCGGCTCGCGGCGCAGCTACTACATCCTGCCAATTCTGCCTGCCGCGGCGATACTGATCGCCCGGATGCTTACGCGTGACGGCCCGCTGCCGGTGCTGGCGCGCCGCCTGCTCGCGCTCGGTTATGGGCTGATCGTTGTGATGGTCATCGTGTCGATCGCGGTGTTGCTGCCACCGCATCTGCTGCTGCGCGGCTCGCTCGCGACGTTGCCGAGCGCGCCCGACCGGGCGTTATTCGCGACGGTGTGGCTGGCCTCGATGGCGGGGGTGGTTTGCGCGCTCCGGGATTACAGGCCATCGCGCGTCGCGATCTCGACCGCGCTCACGGCGTACTTGGCGATGGGCTACGTGAACATCTTCGCGATGCCGGCGGCCGAAGCCTATCGCGGCGAAAAAACCTTCGCGCTGCAAGCCGCCGTGTTGCTCCACGGCGACACTTCGACGCTGGGATTCTACAAAACGCTAGGTGGGTTGTTCTATCTGAACCCGCCGCGGCCGATCTTCAAGACCGATAACCTGCCCGACCTGCACGCCGCGATTCGCAAAGCGGGCTTGCGATGGATCCTCACGCACCGGCGCGACCTTGCCGAAATCGACATGCCAGCGAGAGTCAGGCTCGAAGAGGCCTCGTTCCCGTGGGAGGACGCCCAGCAGATTCGCGCCAAGGGGGTGCTGATCGAACTGTTATCCCCCGAGCCACCCAGATGACCCGGATCGCCGATTCTTTCGACGCTAGGTGCGCGCCAGTTCGATATCGGCCGCCTGGGCCTTGAGAAACGCCTTGAGTTTGCGCTTGAGACCGGTTTCGATCTGGCGCACGCGCTCGCGGCTGATACCCAGCCGATCGCCGATCTCCTGCAAGGTTTGTGGCTCCTCGGCCACCAGCCGACGCTGGAAGATTTCGCGATCCTTTCCTTCGAGCGTGGCGGCGAATTCATCCACCTTGTCCTTGGCGAACGTGCTCCACTCGGAGGCGGCGATAGCTTCTTCGGGATTGCGCCCGGTGTCCGGGATGACGTCCATCAGGGTGGTGTCGCCGTCGGCAGTGGCGGGCTGGTCGAGTGAAAACTCGCTGTGCGCGAGCCGCTCCTGCATCTCGCGCACCTCGCTTTCCTTGACCCCGATCCGCTGCGCCAGCAGCCGTGGCTGAGCGCCGAAACCTTCCGCTTCGAGCCGTTCGCTCTCCTTCTTCAAGTTGAAGAACAGCTTGCGCTGGGCCTGGGTCGTTCCCACCTTCACCAGCCGCCAATTGTTCATCAGAAAGCGGATTATGTAGGCGCGCACCCACCACACCGCATACGAGGGGAAGCGGATTCCCTGGTAAGGGTCGAACTTCTTGACCGCTTCCATCAGGCCGATATTGCCTTCCTGGATCAGGTCGAGCAGATTGCGCGAGGCGCGGGCGAATTCGTTCGCCACCTTCACCACCAGGCGCAGATTGGCCGTGACCAGCTTGAAGGCGTCGGCGGGGTCATGACTCTCGCCATAGCGCTTGGCGATCTCGGTTTCTTCTTCGCGGCTGAGCAGCGGGAAGCGGCGAATCTCGGACAGATAGCGAGCCAGCGGATCGAACGGGACCAGCGCGCCGGCTTCGGCAGCCTCGCGAGGTCCCGCGCCCGCGGATTCCGCTTCGAGTTCCTCCGGTTCGCCCGCAGGCGGATTTTCCGCTGCTTCCTCGAGGGCCTCCGGGATTTCCTCTTCGCCGACCAGATGGGCTTGCGCTTCGATCGGCGGCTCGGCGGGCTGGCGCCGACGGCCGGCGGCCTCAGGCGAGGCGTCAGAGGATTTGGATTTGCGAGGCATGAACCAACGCGCACGGATACGCCGTCACGCAATTCTACCCTTATCGCGAGCCGCCTCGAAACCGGGTTTTCTCAGTCGTTCGATTCGACGCTCGCCGGCTGAACCGAAACGCGCACGCTCGCCTTAATTATCGCTGACAGCTTCTAGTCGGAGGGCGGCTGCTTGACTACGGTGACTGCGCCCGCGGCGATCTCGCGCAGCCCGGTAACGATCTCCTTATTATCCGACTCGACCAGCGGCCGCGCGCCCTTGATCAATTGTTTGCTCCGCAGAACCGCCGCCAGCACCAACTCGAAACGGTTGGGAACCTGATCGAGACAATCTTCAACAGTTATTCGTGCCATCACAGACAATTTTCCGGTCCGCAGCCTCGATTGTCAACGCTCGAAGCAACCGCCGACGCTAACCCGGAATCGGCCCCAATTCGGAAGCGACCTCCGCAAGCGCCTCGACCACGCCGGACGGCCCCGCGACCCGATACTTGGCCCAGCTCGGCCGATTCTCCCCGTCGGCCAGGACGGTTACCCCGTCGTCGCGCAGCGCGAAGAAGGCGTCCTCGTCGGTCGCGTCATCGCCGAAGTAGATTGGCGTTGCGGGCTCGGCCGCGCGAGCGCGGAAAAATCGCACCGCCAGATCCTTGCTCGCGGCTTGCGGTATCGCCTCGGCCACCATCTTGCCGCGCCGAATCTTGAGATGGGGCGCCTCGCGTGCGACGAACGCTTCGAAGCGGGTTCGCACGGCGTCGGCCTCGACCGGATCGGCGACGCGATAGTGAAGCGCGATCGCAACTCCCTTGTCCTCGATCGCGAAGCCCGCGCGGCCTTCGACGTTGGCGCGGAGCCATCCGCGAATCCGGTCCAGATCCGGCGCGCATTGCGTGGTGTCGAACGCCAATCCGCGATTTCCGTCCGCGTCCATGGTCTCGAGGCCGTGGACGCCGGCGAACTGGAGATTGCGCTCGACGCCCAGCAGCCGGCGCACCTCATCGATCGTGCGCCCGCTTACGATCACGATCGATACGCGCTCGCGGCGCGCGGCCAGTGCCGCGAGGACCGCTTGCGCGCCCGGCGCCGGGGGGGCCGCGGCGAACGCCGGCGTGATTTCGGAAATCGTGCCGTCGTAATCCAGGAACAGCAGAATCTTGCGATCGCGCGCGAGGCTCGCGAGCAATCCGTGCGGCAACGGCGCCGGCAGTTCAGTTGATAGCGGCGCGGGGGGCACGGATCTGCGCGAGCGCCGGGGCCGAGCACAGCGCGTCGAGAAAGGCCTGCGACCAGTGTTCGAGATTGTTGCCGTTGACCCTGGCGCGCAGCGCTCGCATCCGCGCCGATTTTTCCCCGGCGCTCATCTCCAGCGCCTGTTTGATTCGCGCCGCGATCTCGTCGACGTTGTACGGATTCACCATCAGCGCCTCGCTCAACTCCTCGGCCGCGCCCGCGAACTCGCTCAGAATCAACACGCCGTCGTCGCGGATTCGCGAGGCCACGAACTCCTTCGCCACCAGGTTCATTCCGTCGCGCAGCGGCGTCAGCAGCGCGACGTCGGCGGCGCTGTAGTAAGATACCAGCTTCTCCGGATCGAACTGATCGTACAGGTAACGCACCGGCACCCATCCCTCGGACGAGAACCGCCCGACGACTCTTCCCACCGTCTCGTCGAGTTCGCGCTTGAGCCGGATATAATCCGCCATCTTGGTCCGCGACGGCACCGCGATCTGAACCAGCGTCACGCGCCGCCGATAGGCGGGGTTGAGTTCGAGAAAGCGCTCGAAGCCGCGCACCCGCTCCGGAATCCCCTTGGTGTAATCGAGCCGGTCCACGCCCAGCATCATGATCGGGATACGCAGCGCGCGCCGAATCCGTTCGATCCGTGCGCGTACCGGTTCGCTGGCGCTGAGCGCGGCAAAATAATCGGCCGGTATTCCCAATGGGAAGGCGCCGACCTTGACCCGCCTGTTTCCGTAAATGACTTCGCCGCGATCGCGATCGACTTCGTATCCGCCGACGCCCTCGCAGCAATTGAGAAAGTATCGCGCGTATTCCTCGATATGGAATCCGATCAGGTCGCAGCCGAGCATCCCTTCGAGCAGTTCCTTGCGCCAGGGAAGGATTCGAAAAATCGTCCGCGGTGGAAACGGGACGTGCCAGAAAATCCCGATCGGCAGCTCCGGCCGCAGCGCCCGCAACAGGCTGGGGACCAGGGCCAGATGAAAGTCCTGCGCCCAGATGATATCGCCGGGCGCGGCTTCGTTGGCGGCCAGCTCGGCGAAGGCGCGGTTAACGTGCTGGTAGTGCGCCCAATTCTGCGGCTCGAAGTAGCAGTTATGCGGCATCAGATGCATCAGCGGCCACAGCCCGCGATTACACATGCCGTAGTAATAATATGAGATGTCGCGCTCGCTGAGCGGCGGGAACACCATCGAAAAGCGCGGACGCTCCGGCGGCATCTGCAACCGTTCCGGCGTGCGCTTGCTGCCCGACCACGCGATCCACAGGCCGCCGGTATTCTCCAGCAGCCTAAGGAAGGTCGCGCCGACTCCGCCCACGGTGGCCTCGATCCGCTCCCGATTGTCACGGTCATGCACCACGCGGATCGGCGCGCGATTCGACATCACGACTAGCCGCCTGCCGCCGGACAATCCTGTCCATTGCGCGGAGAGCGGCGCACTCAGCGTCAGTTTCGGATGAGCCTTAACCACTCCAAGCTCCAAAATTCTGCCTGGCGTCGATCGCCCGCTCCGATCAGCAGCCAAAGCGTTGAAGCCGGCCCTCAAAAATGCAGACAATCTAAGTGTACGAACCACTCGGAAAAAAAGGCAAGCATCTGAGAGTCGAGGGAAACTTGTAACTATGCCCGCGCTGGCTCGTGCCGCTGTACCGTTCGACTTCCGTTCCAGCCTCAACATGACCCTGCTCACCGGCCGTCAGGCGCGTGACCTGGCCGAGTTGCTGGAACATCTGCGCGCGGTGCCCGGCTCGGTGATCTATCATCACACCCATCGATTCCTGGTGCAGCATCAGTTCCTCTCGCCCGAGCCGCCCAACGATTTCGCCTACTGGATCACGCACGTCCTGCTCGAAGACCTGCTCGGTGAGGAACTCGCGTCGATCGACGTGCTGCGCTTTTCCACGCTGCGCGAACTGCGCGAGGCGCTGATCGAAACCATCTCGGATTTCATCGAGCGCACCGGCAATCTGCGCGCCGCACCTCCCGGCGAGGAATTCCATTTCATGCATTCGGTCTCGTTCGTGCTTCCTACCGGGCAGCGCGCCGAGGATTTGGGCGCCTTTCACGAGATTCTGGGCAAAATTTCGCTCGACTCGATCGCCTACCACATGTTCGACGCCCGATTGCGCCTCGAGCAGGGCGACAACGATTTCTCCAAGTGGTTCGACGACGTATTGGGCGAGCATAAACTTGCCGAGGCGTTCCGCCGCGTCGATCCATACACTCATACCGCGGACGGATTGCGCCGCCGCCTGCTCGGCCTCGTCGGTCAGCGGCTCAAGGAACTCCAGGCATGAAGGAACTCGACAAGTACGAGCCAATTGTCGGCGAGGGCGTAGTGCGCGAACTGCGCCTGCTCGGCGAACATCTGGCCGGCAAGCGCGTGCTCAACGTCAACTCGACGCGCGTTGGCGGCGGAGTCGCCGAGATTCTCAATCGCCTCGTGCCGCTCTTAAACGAAGTCGGCCTCGACGTGCGATGGGAAGTCGTCCACGGCACCGAAGACTTTTTCGTACTCACCAAAAATCTGCACAACGCGTTGCATGGCAAGCCCTACACGTTCACCGCCGTCGATCACGAGACCTTCAGCTCGACAACGCGCGAGAACCTCAAGCAACTGGACCTCGACGCCGACGTCGTGTTTATCCACGACCCGCAACCCGCCGGATTAATCAGGGCGCGCGAGGCGGGGAGCGCCCGCGGATGGATCTGGCGATGCCATATCGACGTGTCGGCGCCCGCGCCCGGCGCGTGGGAGTTCATCGCTCCGATGGTCGAGCGGTACGACCTGAGCGTGTTCTCGGCGCCGCAATTCGCGCGCGGCCTCGCGATCCCGCAGGTGTTGATCGCGCCTTCGATCGATCCGCTCTCCGACAAGAATCGCGAGATGAGCCAGAGCGAGATTGAAAGCATCTTGAGCCGGCTCGGCATCTCCAGCGACAAGCCGATCGTTACCCAGGTCTCGCGTTTCGATCGCTTGAAAGATCCGCTGGGAGTGCTGGCAGCGTGGCAGAGCGCGCGCCGGCGCGTCGATTGCCAGTTAATCCTCGCGGGCGGCGGCGCCAGCGACGATCCCGAAGGCGCCCAGGTCCTGAAAGAAGTGCGCGAGGCCGCGGGCGACGATCGCGACGTTCACATCCTCGACCTGCCGCCAACCTCCAATATCGAAATCAACGCGATCCAGCGCGCCTCCAGCGTGATAATCCAAAAGTCGTTGAAGGAGGGCTTCGGGCTGACGGTGTCGGAGGCGTTATGGAAGGGCAAGCCGCTGATCGCCGGCGCCGTCGGTGGCATCCCGCTTCAGGTCACCCATCGCTATTCCGGCATCCTGGTGCACACGGTCGAAGGCACCGCTTTCTGGATCAAACAGTTGCTGTCGGCTCCCGAGTTCGCAAATCGATTGGGCCTGAACGGACGTGAGCACGTGCGCAACAACTTTCTGTTGACCCGCCATATGCGCGATTACATGCTCGCGTTCCTCTATTTGAGCCATCCCAACGAAAACGTAATCAAGCTTTAGGCGGTGGCGTGAAGAGCACCGGGTACGGCGAAACAAAACGTTGCGGCGCGACGACCGGCGGGTATATACGGGGGTTGTCGGGGAGGATGTGAAATCGGCAGACCGGCTCGCGCACGGGGGATGCCATGGTCAAGATCGACAATATCCTGTTGATCACAGATTTTTCCGAAAACGCCAAACACGCCCTAAGCTACGCTCGCGCGATGGCCGAGCGCTTCAACTCCAGGCTCCACGTGCTGCACGTGATCGGCGACCCCACCAGTTATATCTATGGTGAGGCCAGGGGCGATTTTCTCATGATGGAGAACCGGGCGCGCACCAAATCGCGCGAGGAAATGGACAAGTACGGCGCCCTGCTCAAGGACTTGCCCAACCATGAGCTCATTATCAAAGAGGGCGGGGTGCTCGACAGGATCCTCGAGACCATTACCGAGAAGCACATCGACAACCTGGTGATGGGAAGCCAGGGCGGCGGTGTACTGCGCAACCTGCTAGCCGGCAGCATAGCGGACAAGGTCACGCGCGGCGTGCGATGCCACGTCTGGATCATCCGCCCGCTGAGTACGCACTAGCAGGGTGCCGAAGCCCTGACCTGCCGGGCCCGGTCCCCGATTCGGATTCGCGCGCTACCGCCTGGGGGTGCGCTTTTCCATGAAGGCGTTGACGTACGCGGCGTGCTCGGGGCTGGATCGGCACTGGTCGAGCGCCGCCAGCTCGTATTGGATCGCGGTCTCGAGCGTCCCGTCCAATCCATGATGTAACGCCTGACGCGTATACATGAGCGATGTCGGCGAGCATTGGAGCATTTCGCCTGCCAGCTCACGCGCCTTGTCAATCAGCTTGCCGCCGGGAACGACGTGGCTGACCAGCCCCATCGCGAGGCACTCCATCGCGCTGAACCGCTTGCCGGTCAGCATCATCTCGGCGGCACGCGCCGCGCCGATCAGTCGCGGCAACAGATAGCTCGATCCCAATTCGGCGATCAGGCCGACGCGCGCGAAGATGATGCCGATCTCGGCCTCCTCGGCGGCGATCCGGATGTCGCACGGCAGCGTCATCGTGCATCCGACGCCCAGCGCGAAGCCGTTGATCGCCGCGATCGTCGGCTTGGACAGGCTCGCCATCAGCCGCGGATACGCGAAAATCGCCTCGTAGTGGTCGCGATGGGCCGCGCCGGGCGATTTGCGCGCTGCGAGGTCGTCGGCGAAGACCGAAATATCCGCGCCGGCGCAGAACGCGCGGCCGGTTCCGGTCAGCACGATCACACGCGCCTTCGGATCGCGGTCCGCATGCCGCATCACCTCGACCAGCTCGTCGCCCATCCGCGGCGTGTAGGCATTGAGCTTCGCGGGCCGATTGAGCGTGATCGTCGCGATCTGATCCTGAACCTCATAGAGCAGGGTCTCGTACGCCATAGCCGATGACCTCCGAATCGAGCGATGCCGCTAAGGGCTGGCCGATAGTTACGCGCGCTTCTTGGCCCGCTTGCGGGCGTCTTTGATCTTCGCTTTGAGCCGGGTATCGCGCCGCTTGCGTCTGCGCCTAAGTTCACGTTGCCGTTCTGATGCCATCGTCACTCCTTTTCGAGGCGGTCACCGTGCCGGTGCCGTGCCGGGTAATTCCATTATCTGGCCGCCGCTCTTCGCTTCCGCGTCGAGCGGCACTTTGCGCGTTACGGTTTGGCCCGATCCAAGATGAATCCCGTGATCGAGCTTGTACGGCTGCCCCTTGCCGTAACGATTTTCCACATAGGCGTCGTAATCGCCAGGGTCGAGGTGGAAGCGATGCTCGGGGCCGGGATCGCTCGCCGCCACCTGGGTCTGCGTGCCCGCTCTGTAAATCACCACGCGCGTCTGATTGTCCAGCGGTAGATCGCCGAGCCGCGGCTGCACGATCAGCTCGGCCGGCACCACCTCGCCCAGATGGAGCTCGGCTCGGCGTCCCGGCGGCAGCTCGACGGCGTGCCAGTAATAGCCCTGCGGCGGCGCGTCGACCTTCACGTCGACCTGGCTCGGCGCGATCAGGATCACGTCGCCAGAGAGGAACTCGGCCAGCTTCTCATGCGGCGGATTGGTGTCGGTTACCGTCACCCCGAAGCCGGGGTCCTTGCCGTTCCGATCCGTGACCGCGACCTTCAGGATCGCGACGTTGGTGATCAGCACGGTATGGGTGCGGCCGGCCTCGACCTTGATTCCGTCCTTGGTGATCTTGCCGCCGACGATCGGCAGCACGACCTTGTAGGTTCCCGGCGCGAGCTGAACCGTATTCCCCGGCGCGACCTGCCCGACTTTCTTGCCGCCCTCGCCGTATACGTCGGCGACCGCCTTGGTGCCGGCGCTCGCCTGGCCCATCACGTCGAGCTTGATTCCGCCGGTCTCCGCGCCGATCGCGCGCACCGCCGCGAACATCACGAGGAATCCGACTAAAATTAACCCCCACCGCATCGCCCGTATCATAAGGGCCGCGCTATCAAAGCGCCATCGCCACCGGGGCCAGTTGCGTTGGACATAGGGGAAGAAGTTGTTACAAGCAAACAGGTGTTGACGATGCCAGACCTCACATTGAAGATCAGTGGCCGACTATACGGGCTCGTCGAACAAGGCAATCGGTTGCTGGAGACATTTGATGTGGATATCCCTATTGGGTTCCAGCAACGATCAGAGTGTCTCTCTTGGATGCTGTCGGCGGTCAACATACTGGAGGTCGCCATGCCAGCGAACAGTCGGTACCGCATTGAAGCGGCTCGATTGCTGCCGGCAACCGACGTCCCCTTATATCCCGAAAACCTGGCCACGATCTTGGGTATTCTCAAATCCGCGGCGGCCGAATGGGCGGCTGGCCTGATTGGCACATTGGAGTTTCATTTCATTGGCCTCGCGTTTGAGGACTTCCTCCGGCTTGCCGCCGAACACAACGAGAATGGCAAGAAGGAAGTTGCGGCGGTTCTTGCGAGTGCGGTACTAGAGGACACAGTGAAGAGGCTGTGCCGCAAGCACAACGTGGAGTTTGAGGATAAGTCCCTTGATACGCTGATCAGTGCCTTAAAGACGATGCAGATTCTCGGCAAAGTCAAGGCAGAACGCTTGCGGTCGCATGCCAAGCTGCGAAATCAAGCGTTTCATGCCGAGTGGGATGCCTTCGACCAGCGCGACCTCCGCCAGATGATCGAAGACGTACAGGAACTCGTGGAGACGCATTTCGGAGAACTGCCTATTTAGTAAGCCGCGCTAACAACCCCCGG
>JBEKLA010000083.1:0-14966 GCA_050010455.1 Binataceae bacterium (SeqCode)
AAACGCAAGTCTGCGCTTTCTATTCTCTTTTCCCAATAACAAGCTTAATAAACGGCTTCGCGGCAAAAAGCAAAGCCTTTGTTACCGGGGCGTGAGTGCAAAGCTGACTTTCCCCTCCGAGTATGACGTGAAAATTTGGCAAGCGAGCCCCTTATTCAGGTTTTCGCAGGCACAAAAAGTCTTGGAAGGCGGCCTATCGCCGGCTCTGGGCGACCTTTGGAGCGCTAAGCCCTATTGCGCCGTACCCAGCACCCTTTGGACTTCGCGCCACACGCGGCTGGGCGTAAGCGGCATCTCAAGATGCTCGAGCCGGAGCTTCGGCACGGCATTTTCCAATGCCCCACACAACGCTCCGAGCGGGCCGGTCACGCCGGATTCTCCGACTCCCTTGGCACCCAGCGGATTGAAAGGCGAGGGTGTTTCGAAATGATCGGTCTGAAGCGAGGGTACGTCGACGGCGGTCGGCAGAGTGTAGTCCATGAAGGTGGCGGTCCTGAGCTGCCCGGCGTCGTCATAGACCAGGTTCTCGTACATCGCGCCGCCGATTCCCTGAACGATCCCGCCATGGAGGTTCGCGTCTGCGAGACGCGGATTGATGATCTTGCCGGCGTCGTGCACCGCGCAGTATTTCAGGATCTTGATAACGCCGGTATTTGGATCCACCTCGATAATGCAGGCTGCTGCGACGTTGGGCCACGCGGGATAGGCGCTGAATCGGCCCTCGACTTCGGGCTGATGGTAGATGTTGGCGTGGCGGAAGTAATGCGTCGCTTCGAGGCCGGGTTCCTGGTCGCACGCGTATTTGCCGTAACAGTCGCGATAGACCGCGCTCGCGACGTCCTTGATCAGTACGAAGCGGGTGGGAGCCCCTTTGACCGTGATCTTTCCTTCCTCGGCGTCAAGATCGGCGGGCGAGACCTCGAGCATCTTGGCCGCCACCTTGAAGATCTTGTCGCGCAAGATCGTCGCCGACGCCTGCGCCGCCGGACCACCGGTGATCACGCTGCGTGAGCTGTAGTTGCCGAGCCCGTAAGGACAAATCTCGGTATCGCCCTGGATGACCTTCACCGAGCTGAGTTCGACGCCGAGCGTATCGGCAACGATCTGCGCGATACTGGTCTCGCTGCCCGAGCCGGGCGACGTGACGCCGGTTAACACCGTCACCTGTCCCGACGGGTTGACGCGCACCGTGCATCCGTCGTAGCCCGAAACCACCGTCGAGCCCGGCAGCGCGCATCCTTCCGGCGTAAGTTCCTGGCCGAGCCCCAATCCGATATAGCGGCCCTCTTTGCGCGCCTGCTCCTGAAGCTTGGGGAAATTCTCGTAGTCGACCATCTTCAGCACGCGGCGCAGCACTTCGGGATAGTTGCCACTGTCGAGTATCGCGCCCGAGATTTGTGCATAGGGAAATTCCTCGGGCTGGATGAAATTCTTGAGGCGCACCTGAGCGCGGTCGAGTCCCGACGCCTTGGCCACGCTGTCCATGATGCGATCCATCAGGAACGAGGCCGCTTCCTTGCCGAAGCCGCGAAAGGCGTTCCACGGACATTTATTGGTGACGACGATCGAAAGTTTCACCTGGCAATTCGGGATCTTGTAAACCGTGGGAACGCAATACGCGGTAACATACGCCATCCCCCAGCCGGCGAGCCCGGCCGGCGCACCGACGTCGGCGACGACCTTGACGCGCAGTCCGGTGACCGTGCCGTCTTTCTTGTACGCGGCTTCGTACGACAGGCGTTCCTCGCGGGCGTGACCGCCGGCGAGCAGGTTTTCGAATCTCTCTTCGATCCATTTGATCGGCCGGCCGAGTTTGCGCGCCAGGTAGGCGATCAGCGGCTCTTCCTGGAACGTGGGGATCTTCAAGCCGAAGGCGCCGCCGATTCTCGGCTGAATCACGCGGATGCTGGTTTCGGGAATGCCCAAGGTGTCGGCTATCAACACGCGCAGCGGATGAGGGTTCTGGGTCGAAGCCCACAGCGTCAGTTGGTCGGCATAGGGATCGTAATTCGCGACGTAGCCGCGCGGTTCGATCGCCGCCCCGGTGTAGCGTTGGACCTTGATCGTGCCGCTGGTGGTGCCGTCGGCCTGGGCGAAGGCGTCGTCGACATTGCCGTAACTGAAGTCGGACGCCATCATGATGTTGTCGCCCCAATCCGGCTCGACCAGCGGAGCGCCGGGCTTCATCCCTTCTTCGGGATCGGAGACCACCGGCAGCGGCTCGTAGTCGACCTCGATCAAATCGGCCGCCTTGCGCGCGATGTATTTATTCTCGGCGACTACTGCCGCGACCGCTTCGCCGACGTATCGCGCACGATCGACGCACAGCGCGTAACAGTTGACGGTCTTCGCGCCCATCCCGGCCGTATCGAGCGCCGCCGTCATCGAGCGCATGTTCTCCTTGGCTTCCTTGCCGGTCATGATGTAGACCACGCCCGGCACTTGCTCGGCAGCCTTGGTGTCGATGCCATTGATCCGGGCGTGCGCGTAAGGACTCCGCAGCACCGCCATGTAAAGCATGCCGTCGAGATGGACGTCGCCGACGTATTGGCCTTTGCCGGCCGCAAGTTGGCGGCTGGTCATTCCGGGGACTTCATGGCCGACGTATTTCATAGAGCGCTCTCCTTCGCGAAGACCGTGCGAAGCCCAAATTTATCTTTTGGCTGTCGTTTAGCAAGACGTTGGTCGTCTCGTCGATGCGGCCGCATCCCGATACCGTCGCGCGAGGGTAGCGCTTCAGTGCGTGAACTCGATCGGCTGGGCGCAGGCGTTGCCACCGGCGTTATAGTCGTAAACCATCCGGCCACCGAAATCGGCACCCAGCGTTATCCCCGCGACCAGCACGACAATCAGTGCAAGGAAGTAGATCCTGCCCCGCGCGGGCATCGGCCACGACGCTATCGCCCATGCGTCGAGCGCGATGCTGAGCGCCAGCACACCTATCATGATGTACTTGTGATAAATCAGCAGATTCGCTTTGACCGAGCGCGCGACCATCACGCCCTCGGCGCCATGGAGACCGGTGGCGACTGCGGCCGCGGCCGACAGCGCGCCGAGCGTGAGCATCCAGAGTCCGGTCCACGCCCACTCGGGCTTCCCGGCGCCCCAGGCCAGAAAGTAGAGCAGGGCGGCGCCGTATAGAAAGGCTATCGGGAAGTGAACGAAAAGCGGATGACTGTTCTGTAAGTGCTGCGTCCCGGGCAGCAACACTCCCATCACGACGATGCTACTTTATCGACTCGACAGTCAGGAAAGTCACACCGCCGGTATTGTATTCCTTGCCGGTTACCGTGACCTTGTCCTCCATCTTGTCGATCACGCTTGACGGCATCCCTTCCGCGTCTTTGGGCGGCAGCAAAACGATCATCTTGCCGTCATCTTCGCGCAACGCTATGGGGATTCCCTTCTTCGCGCATCCCATCGCGCACTGCTTATGGCCGGGGCCGTGCGCTCCCATCGTGGAGTAGCAGTAAGTATCGGTAAGGTAGCCGGTGACACTCTTTTCCGGAGCGTCGGCTCCTCTCACTACGATCGCGGTACCTGCAGCGAACAGTAGGGCCAAGACAAACAGCGCCAGTAATCTCATACCGTGGCCTCCTCGGATTGGAATTGCTTTCGCGCCGCGAGCTGCGGACGCCAGGACAGAATCAACTTCAGCACATCCCATCCGTGCGGTCCAGAAAACAGTTCCGCGATGGCGGCGAGTGCCAGGCCCTGATGGCGGCTCCAATCGGCGAGTTCCATCCGGGTCACAAAAACATCCTGCATGGGGAGTTCTCAAATCCGGCCGGAAGAGTTACAGATACATATTCGACCGGCGCGAGAATCGCGCATGCAACCGCAAATCGCGGATTAGAGGAGCTTAGGATGCAGTTCGGTATCACGTTCGATACGCACGTCAGCAAATGGGATCTGATTCGCTACGCCGAAGAACTGGGTTACGACCGGGCCTGGGTGCCCGATTCGCAGATGATCTGGTCGGACTGCTACGCCACGTTGGCGCTGGCCGCCGTCAACACCAAGCGCATCAAGATTGGGACCGGAATCGCCGTGGCCGGCACGCGTATCGCGCCGGTGACCGCGCACTCGATCGCCACGATCAATCAGCTCGCGCCCGGCCGCGTTTTCCTCGGAATCGGGACCGGCAATACCGCGATGCGGGTGATGGGGCAGGACTCGATGCCCGCCAAGGAGTTCAGGGAATATCTGCGCGTAGTGCGCGAGCTGCTCGACGGCAAGGCGGTTGACTATACCTATCGCGGCCGGACTCGCGAGATTCAGTTTCTCCATCGCGACCGCTATTTCATCAACCTCGACAACCACATTCCGATCTACGTCGCGGCTAACGGCCCCAAGGCTTGCGAGGCGGTCGGCGCTTACGGCGACGGATGGACCACGATCGGCCGGGACGCGGGCGCGCTCGAAGAGCGGATGAAGAATATCCGCGCCGGAGCGAAGGCGGTGGGACGCGAGCTCGGCAAGGACTTTCACACCACGCTGCTGACCGCCGCGTGCGTGCTGCGGCCGGGCGAGAAACTGACCAGCGAGCGCGTAATCGACGAGACCGGATCGTGGGTCACCTGCGAGCTCCATATGTTCTACGAAATCTGGAAAGCGCTGGGCGAGAAGGACGAAATGATTCCGAGCTACTTCGCCAACGTGTGGCAGGACTACGTCAAGCGGGTGGCCTCGTTCCGCCTGCCCGAGAATGCCCGCTTCCGCGAGATTCACGACGGTCATTGCACATACGTTCAGCCCGAGGAGCGGCGCTTCGTGACTCCCGAGGCGATTCGTGTCAGTTGCGTGGTCGGTACGCCGGACGAGATTGTCGAGCAGATTCGTGCGCTGGAGAAGCAGGGTACCAAGGAGATCAACCTGTTGCCCTCGGCCGACACCCAGAAGAGCGTATGGCGTGACTTCGCCGAAAAAGTGATGCCCGCTTTCCGTTGAGATTGCGCGCGGGCCTCGAATATCAGGACATCCGGTTGACTGGAACGATCGAGAGGCGGCAGCCAGGAGCGTAAAATGGATTTCTCTTTTAGTCCCGAGCAAGAGGCGATTCGCGAGAACATTTTCAAAATCTGCGCGAAATTCGGCGACGATTATTGGCTGAAGAAAGACGCCGAGGGCGGCTTCCCCAAGGATTTCCACGCGGCGATCGCGCGCGAAGGCTGGCTTGGTATCGCGATGCCGCAGGAATACGGCGGCGCCGGGCTTGGGGTTACCGAAGCGTCGATCATGATGCAGGCGGTGGCCGAATCGGGAGCGGGCTTCAGCGGCGCGTCGGCCCTGCACATGAATATCTTCGGCCTCAATCCGGTGGTCGTCTTCGGCACGCCGGAGCAGTGCCGGCGGATGCTGCCGCCGCTGATTCGCGGCGAGGAGAAGGCGTGCTTCGCGGTCACCGAGCCCAACGCTGGCCTCGATACGACGCATATCCAGACTCGCGTCAAGCGCGAGGGCGACTTCTACGTGATGAACGGCCAGAAGGTGTGGATCTCGACCGCGCAAGTCGCCGATCGGATGCTGATACTGACGCGCAGCACTCCTTTGGAAGAGGTCTCGAAACCCACCAAGGGCATGACCCTGTTCTACACCAAGCTCGATCGCAGCAAGGTCGAGGTGCGCGAGATTCACAAGATGGGTCGCGCGGCGGTCGACAGCAATCAGGTGTTTATCGACGGCCTGAGAGTGCCGGTCGAGGATCGTATCGGCGAGGAAGGCGAGGGCTTCAGCTACATCCTGCACGGCATCAACCCCGAGCGTATCCTGCTCGGGGCGGAGGCGGTCGGCCTGGGGCGCGTGGCGCTTAAGCGGGCGGCAAACTATGCCAAGGAGCGCGTGGTGTTTGGGCGGCCGATCGGCAAGAACCAGGGGATTCAGCATCCGCTGGCGCTATGCTGGATGAATCTCGAAGCGGCCAACCTGATGGCGTTTAACGCCGCCACTCTCTACGACACCGGCAAGCCTTGTGGCGCGGAAGCCAACGCGGCGAAATACCTCGCCGCCGAAGCCGCGTTCAAGGCCTGCGAGACCGCGATCTTCACTCACGGAGGCAACGGCTACGCCAAGGAATTCCACGTCGAGCGCTACTTCAGGGAGTCGATGATCCCGCGTATCGCGCCGGTCAGCCCGCAGATGATCATGTGCTTCATCGCCGAGCGCGTGCTCGGCTTGCCGAAGTCGTACTAGGGTGGTGAGTTGTCATTCCGAACGGAGTGAGGAATCCCGGAAAAATTGCTGAGTGGAAGCCGGGATTCCTCGCTGCGCTCGGAATGACAAGAGCGGAGGCTGCTAACGCGCGTTGCGCAGCGCTCCACCCGCGGGAGGACAAGCGTAGGATGACCCGACGCTTAGTTATTTAGGCGCCTCCTGATCGTAAAACCACAGAGTCGAGTTGCCGTAGAGATTGACGACCGATATCGGAGTGTTCCCCGAGACCATAGTAATATTGTAGATCGTCCCGACCGGGCTTGATCCGGGGTAGTAATACGCCCCATTGACGAGCGCATAGGTGTTGTTGAACGGGCTCGCGACGTAATGGGCCAAGGTCGTGTAGCCTGGGCCCAGCGCCGGCCGCTCGACAACCCACTCGACGCTGTTGCCGGTGAATCTGGTGCCCGGCGGTGGGTCGAATCCGATCGTTACCGACTTTTGAGTTGTATAGTTGACGAAATAGAGATGCCCGGATGGGGACGCCGCGGTGTACCAGACATCCAGCCCCATCACATTGCCCGGCTGAACTTTGAAGTTCGTTATCTTGACGGGGCCGTTCGGATACCACTCGTACAAAGCGAAGTAGGATGACTGCTTGCTGTGGCCCGCGCAGTTGGCGTTAGCCTCGGTTCCGGCCTGCAACACGTCTCCCGAACCGAAGCCGTCGAAACCGATCCATTGTGCCGAGTAATTCCACGAGCCCGAGCAGATGCCGAAGGCGGTTTGGGCGATCGGCACGATATACTCGCCATACACCGCCGCGTTGTTGACGCTGAACGTGCCGTTAGCCGTCGAGACGGTGTAGCCGCTCCAGTTGGAGGAACTGTACGAAGCGGCCCCGTCGACGGTCATCTCGCCCTGCGACGACAGGTTTTCGACCGGACGATAGTAAGTCTTCGTCGGCTCCAGGCTTGGATTAGTGATGCGTGTCTGGGGGCTCGAGACCAGCTTTTTCCACGAAGCGTAAGCCTCGGGTGCGCTTTGTGGGTCGGGCCGCGGCGGGAATCCATAGTGCGCCAGGGCGGCGTCCGACGCGGCTAGCGGATCGAAGTCCGACGGCGGCTGGGTATATGCGACCACATCGGCCAGATTGGTCGGACTGGTCGCAGCGAGATCCGGGGATGGCGCATCCTGGGCGGTCGCAAGGCGGGGAAGCGCGCAAATCGCGATGGCCGCGGCTATCGCAATCGCGGGAAAGCTCAGAAAGCGAGGCGGTCGGTTATCGCGGGTGTTGCTTCGCATGGGCGAAAACAATTCTCGACGTCCTCAGGACCTTAAGTTATAAACCCGCCAGCTTCAATCCTTACGTTAACAGTGTTTGTTGAAGCCTAGTGTCTTTTTGAATGGCCATAACTATCTTGACATTTCGGGCGACTGTGTTAAAGCCGACAAAAGTCTACGCTGACTGTCGACGCGGGGCGGGAGGGGGTGTTGGCCTTGTCGAGAACAATCTTAATAGCGTTGTTCCTTGGTCTGGTTGGCGCAATGGTAACGTTCGCCGCTTGCGGAAGTACGCATGGTCCCGCCAGCAGCGAGGGTAGTGGTACGCCAACGGTCACTCCAACGCCTAACCTCGGCTAACCGGCGCCGCGATTAGACTGGCGACGGCAGCGTCAGACGGCTGTCCGAGCGATCTCTCGTCACGGTGTGGTCTCGATTACTCAGCGATTGATTATCTGGTGGGCAGGGACAGAATCGAACTGTCGACACAAGGATTTTCAGTCCTTCTACCGGCCGGAGACTATCGGCCACCAAAGGCCAAAGTCTGTCACTATCAAGGCTTTTTCCCTCACCGCCACACCGTCGTAAGGTCGCTGATTCCCCTTCGCGGCGCATAGTTCATCCACAGTTCAGCCACAGGTCCCAACCGCACGACCTGTGGCTTCAGCCGCGACCGTCCTACGACTCGCAGATCCGTTAATAGCGCCGCTATTTCACCAGCCCCGTCCTCGACGGCGAACACGATGAGCACCTGAGCCGCGTCCCTAGGGGGCCTAGCCGGCCGACGCGTCACCATCACGTTGGCAGCATCATCCGCTTAGCGGCACCCGGCGGGCGCTATCAGAGATGGTTCGTAATCAGCAGGTCGTCGGTTCGAATCCGATGGGTGGCTCCAAAAACCGTCGTACACTCAAGGCAAAAGCGTCCAAGTTTTGGATTCGCTCGGAGGAGCGCCGAAGATTGGCAACCGTGGGCAACCATGGGGGCGCGGGTTTTAACTGCGAGCAGGGGGGTCGAGACGGCGGTGTTGGCGCGAGCCGAGCCCGTTATGCCTGCCCGCCCTCGATGGTCGAGCGCCGACAACTGGGACCCTCTGCTCGCGATAATCGCGGACCCGGCCGAGCGGTGACTTCCCAAGCTGGACGTCGCCGGTTCGACCCCGGTCGCCCGCTCCACCCTTTCCCCTAGCAGAATCAACTACTTGTGAAGATGAGCGGCCATTTTCAGGCTTTTTCGACGGGAACTTGGCGGAAGGCTGGTGAGCTAGTCGGTAAAAGACCTTGCGCCAGAATTCGACGCGTGGCGGACCCTCACGGAAGTGATGCCATCGCGCAATGGTGCGTTCGGTGACGCCCAACGCCTTAGCCAATCCCTTTAGACCGGGATTTCCTTTTTACGCTCCGATTCCAACATCGCCTTGTAGACCCAAACGGCGTTCCTCGGCAAGGTTATAGCCGGTGTTGGTCCAGGGTGTTTCCAGCGGCGCCGAGAGAGGGATGGGGAAACGAGAAAGCGATGTCAGTCGCCTGGTTTTCCCGGGGGTGGAAAGGACTTCAAGTCTTTGGGAATTACTGACAGGTAGAGGTCGATTTGTACATCATCAGGCTCACCAAAAACGGAGGCCTGGCCGAAGGCGTCTTCAAGCCTAACTGTCCATTCGCCAATCGGACTAGCATTGAAGCAGGATGCGATTCCGGCAATCTCGGTATTACGGTCTAAGGACCGTTTCGTTACATTCGATATCCGGCATCGGATGTCCCCTTGATTGTACCATTCACTTTTGTTTCCATCCGGGTCAAGCGATTGGACGGGATGCCCCCCTTCGTCAATGATTTGGGTTCGGTTTGGGAGGGTCATGCTTACTGTCCACAGACGGTCGTCACCGCCTCCGACAATCCATGCCGCGATTCCTCGAATTCTGACGCGTGGGTCCGGGAACATGTCCGGTCCGAGCTTAAACTTGAAAGACCACTCGCGGTCTCGGATCTCGATAGACGAGTGCGACTCGGGCGCACTCTTCACGGAGATAGGCGCTACGTAGTTGTTGCAGCGGCGCGTAGTTGCCGCCAACCATGTAGTGGCTCGTCGGGTCCAAGCGATTATATCATCGTGACTTTTTACCTCGTCCCTGAGGTCAGGGAGAAGGTCCGGTGATCCATCTCTTTGTTTCCTTGAAAATCCATATAACAGCCAAAGGCCTGTTTGGACCACCCGAAGGCGGTCATAGGCATCGCGTAAGCTTTGATTATACCGTGAACGAACGCTTGAAAACTGCTGCTCAAAGTCCAGCATCCAGTCGACCTTAACCAAAAATATCTTGAGCATTAACAAGTAACGGTCGAGATCTGCCCTCGCGCCCATGAACTCTTGGTTCTTTTGGTCCCATGCCATTTGCGCTTGGAGCCCAGCTAAAGTCTTCTGGGCGGCATCTACCTGCGCACTTATTGTTGCGTCTTCCGCGGCGAGCAAATTGAGCTCAGTGTCCGCCTCAACCCGCAATCTTCTCCTAGCGGTTGCAGCGGCGATATTTTCTCGCGCATTATGCGCCCCAATATCAGCATCCGGCGGAGCCTCCCCTAGCCAGGCTTTGATATTACCCCCATCTTTATCGGCGAGAGCCGCGCTCTCCTCCCATGCGCTGCGGTCGATCTGGATGTCCTTATTGGCCGAGACGATCTTCGAGGCGTTCATATGAAACGCAGCTTGCCTAGTTAAACCATTTGCGATGAGATTCTGTGCGTCGCATTGGTTACTGGATACTATGAAAGGTGTTTCAAACCGGCCAAACGGTTTGGCCGCTCGCTCCCGGTCCGTAATCTTTATCAAATTGATGCTTCGAATAATGTCCAGGAGGAGAGTCGCCCATTTCTCACCTACCGACTGCAATACGGTCCGGTCCGCGATTGCGCGGTCAAGAAGCGCATTTGCCTGCTCTAAAAGCGGCTCGACGTCACGCCATTTGAATGAGGTGTCAGTAGAGACTCCGGGCAAGGTCGAGATATTGTCCGCGAACCTAAGCGAAAGCTTTAGCTTTTCATTGAATTTATCAAACTCATCACCAACCAAATTACCCTTATCATCCCAAAGTTGAGAAATGTGTAAACGCTCTTTTACAGATCGGATTAGTGAATCGAGGTCCGTCATCTTTCGTACCTTGCCTGGCGCCGCGCGCGGCGGATTTAAGTCTCCGATGCTCTATTCGTCCCGACCGTCTTTGCCTCCGACACTTCCTCTTTCTGATTCCCCATTTCCTTCCGTGTTAGATGTGCCCCGTGTATCTGCGGGCTCAGACCGTTCTGTCACATCGGGCTCAGACCGTTCTGTGACATCGGGCTCAGATCGTTTTGTCACATCGCCAAGCTCCGTGTGTTCAAAGTGTTTCTCAAATTGTTCTAGTAGGGCGTCAGCGAGCTCCCCGAGTTTTTCGACGCCACCCTTTTTCGGATCGAGCACCGTCTTGAGCGTTTCGAGGTCTTTCTTAAGCGTTTCGAGGTCTTTTAATTGGCTCAGCATCGCGGACTCGATCTCGATGTCCGCAGGATTCATCATTTCTTTCAGTAACTGAGGCTCAAGAAGATGTGGAGACGTCATCTGAATAGACCCGTACACCATTGCTCCGACTCCGCCAACTAAAGTTGCTGTTTCACTCCGCACTGTCGCGAGCAGGTAGCGCGCCGTTACGTAACTCGTAACAGCCTCCTCGGTTGCAGCGAATTCGAGCAGTGCTGCGCCGCCTGATATGGCCATGGTCGCGCCTAAGACGATCTCAGCCGCGCCTACTACCCGCGGATGGTTCTCTGTGAAATCCGTAAAATGCGCTGTTGCCTGCGATACAAGTCGAGACCAGGAATCCATACCATTCCCCGCGCGGCGTCGCTCGCGCGACTATAAGATCAGTGCGGCCGCCTAGACAAGGTCTCGGGAGCGGCGAGCCTGCCGCCCGCAACACCACACCGAGCCGTGTGCTCAGGAAGAGCATCCGCGGGTCGCGAACGACGCTCGGACTGCTCCGCCCCGAAGGCATCGCGACAAAACTACTGGTGCGCGCCGAAGGCGTACAGATAAAGATCGAAGTGACACCGGTTCTGCGCGGCTCCGTGTACCCGGCCGAACTCCGCGCCGTTTCTTCAAGCGTTGAAGAGTTTTTCGGGTTTGCAGAAACGCGAGTCGTTTCGTTCGCCGACATCTATGGTGGAAAAGTCGTGGCGGCTTTCGACCGCCAGCATCCTCGCGACCTCTTTGATGTGCGCCATCTTCTGCAAAACGAGGGCATAGACGATTCGTTGCGGCGCGCCTTTGCCGTCTATCTCGTCAGTCACGACCGGCCGATGTTCGAGGTATTGGCAGGAACCCGGCGAGACATCAGCAAAGATTTCGACCACGGGTTCGAAGGGATGACGGCCGAGCGGGTGTTGCTGCGCGAGCTGTTTGACGCCCAGAAGGAGATGATCGAGCTGGTGGTCGGAGACGGATGCCCGAGGAGCATCGTCGTTTTTTGATTTCGTTCGAGAAGGGAGAACCGGACTGGTCGCTCCTTGGCCTTCCCGAAGCGGCCGGCCTTCCTGCGGTCAAGTGGCGAGAGAAAAATCTCGGCGGATTGAACAAGAGGAAACGAGCGGAGTTGGTGTCACGACTGGAAGATGTGCTCTCGCATAGCTGAAGGAATAAGCGACCCAGGCGGAGGGGACATAGGCGCAACGGGGTTTAGGTGGATGGTCCGAGCCGGTGCAAGAAGAGACCGTCCAGGAAGAGTCCGAAGTCGATTAGCCAAGGCTCATCAGGTTCTGAACCGCTGGCCGAGTCCATTCGCCACGAACGAGATTAAAGCATTCAACCTCGGAGTAGCTACATCGGAGGCTCGGACGGATTTTCCGAGGCCACGACCCGGCGATCGTTCCGCATACTACAGTGACGTGGCAGAATATGAGCATGTGGCTTCCGCCGAGTATCGTCGTATTCGCTGATCGTCTCGCTCTGTTGGAATTCGCGCAAGAGTGGCATCTCGTTCCTGCGCATTCAGTTCGCCACAACTATCATCGCGAACGGTTCATCGTGAGCCGATATTTGCTCGCGCTGGTTGACGCGGGGCGGCTCGGATTTCCAATTCGTCTTGAGCATATAGGACTAATGCAATCGGGCGCGTCGCCGGATTTTCGTCTAACGCTCGCTGACGGTCATCAGACCATCGGTATCGAGGTCACGGAAGCCAGCACTAGCGAGCTTCACCGGCGATTTGCAGAAAACGAGACACGCTGGATGGACTCTGATGAGGAGGCAGTCGCCGAGGAGCTCGACGCGCATTCTCCGGGATTGTTAGGCGAGGCCCATGTACGAGAATGGGCTGCGCTTGTATTTGCCTTCGTCAGTCGCAAGGTTGAGCAGCTAAACAAAGGCCATTTCCAGCCAGCCGATCATCAAGACCTAGTCGTTTACGCTGATACACCGGCCCCATTGATCGAGCTGAAGCCTGCGCTAAATGAACTACTCAATCTCGTAGCGAAGGCAAAGACGGTCGGAGCTGACTTCCGGAGCACATCAATCATAACTACGACCAACCGTCTCGTATTCGATCTGTTTCATGATCCTGTGGTGTTGCCAATGCCAATCATTTCGAATCCGTTTTACGATTTCGCGTGGGCACTGAAAGGGATACGCAACGAGGTCATGGGACTGCTTTGCAATCGTTACGTATTTCGCACAGTTCAGGAGATCGTCAGACGCAACCCGCATCTGCAGGGTAGCCCTCGCGGGCGCTTCAGCGATTGGACGCATACGGTCTATGCTACGGCGAATGCCGTCGCGGTTCGACGGCTCGCCAGCCAATATGATGCTAACGACGTGAGTTTGTTGAAACTGTTGGACGATATCATTCGCGACCCAAAACTCCTCTGGTCCCGCTTTGAGCGCTTTTTCCCTGGGGACGCGGCTGCTGCGAAGGCGGGTATAGCTGCAGAGTCGAGTGGATTAGCGGAAGAATGGAATTCGAAAGGAGTTCGTCGTCTTGTCGGACGCGATCGATCATCATTGATAAATGCCGCTGAAAAGGCGAACCAGTTTGCGAGCAAGCGCGTCGCACACGACAATCCGAGCGCTGAGGTGCGAACGAAGTTTCGTGACCTCGATCAGGCGATCGAGACCGTTAAAGAGCTGGCCGAAAAGTACTTTCTCCTGATCTATGAAGAGCGCGAGGATCTACTTCGCGTCATGGTCGAGAGGAAACTGCCCAAGGGTTGGGACGCGATATTTCTAGAGCCTTGGACCACGGAAGACGTCCTTGCCAAAAAGCTAGGGGAAATGGAGCCCCCTATGTTTCCGACGCAGCCAAAAGTTGGAGACAACTCACCAGAGCCAGAGGAACCGAACTGAATTCCAAACGATTGGAGATTGCGCCGTGCACGTACTCTCGTTCGAGAAATGTGGTGAACGCGGCCATTTCTGTCTGACACCTCCGTAGCTCGCGGTTTGCGTTGACAGGTGCGAACAAATCGTGGACGTGCGCGCCTTGATTGGTTAATCGAAAGGCCCCATTTCCAATAGGTTGCACAATAAGCCGCCTGCTAATTCGCGTATTCCGGCGCTGATAGAACCGCTCCAGCAAGCACAGCAGTCGCTCTTGCGCCTTTAGGTTTGTTCGCCGCACTTCCTGCATCTCGACATTCATCTGAGGCGATGCTTGTGGCTTGCCGGTGACAGTATCCGCTTTCGCGACGAGCCTCACATGATGATCGCCTATGTTAATCCACGGCGCTTTCATCCCGTGCTGAAGGTGTCCTTCGCATGAAGCGGTTGTGGGGAAGCCGAGCGCTCGGAGGGCGGTGACGGTGGTCTGAATGCCCTTGTCCACCCTTTTTCCGAGGCCATCAATTAGCCTCGCGACTTCCCTTGCGGTCTGCGTCCAGGCCTGTATTTTGTGATCCGCCGTGCTTTCTACCATTACTCAATCAAAGCAGCTCCGCCTGCCGAAGGTTGATGCGGTCCTACAATGGACTTATTCGGGTCGTTCAACTCAAGCAACGTGCCCTTCGAATTGCATAGCCCAGACGGCAGGGTCGTAATTCCAGCAGGCAAACAAGTAGCGGTCGCCGGGCTGCGTACCTGAATACGTTCGTATGGCTTCGCGGAGCTGGTCGAAACGCATTTTCACCTCTGCATTTGGCGCCTGAAAGACCATAACGCGCAGCCAAGCTCTCGCGACCATCAGCTTCTGAAAGTCAGGGAGAATTTCCTTTCCAAAGTCTTCCTTCCATTCAGATTCGACCGCCAAGGGCATGTCGCTTAGTTCAAAAACGCCTGCTTTGTCTCCTCCCCTTACCCAGGTGAGATCCCAAAGCCATTCGGGATAGTCCGCGATATTCGGAAGCGTCGTGCAGACGCGGTACCCCAGCTTCTTCCCGAGCCGCGTAAGCGACTCCTTAATCGCAACCGTGAATTCAGGATTCCCACCATGCGCAGCTGCAGCGGCTTCGGCTCCTTCCGTGATCGCTTCTTGGACTCGTTTTTCGATATCGTCAACTTGCTGAGTGTCCATC
>JBEKLA010000084.1:0-14857 GCA_050010455.1 Binataceae bacterium (SeqCode)
GAGTTATCCTCACTGAGCTGCGCCCACAGGTAGAATGCGCCGTGAGGCTTCGCGGCGGAAAGCTTGATCCCTGCCGCGTCGGCGAACGCCTTTACCGCTCCGACCTGATAGACCACGTAATCCCGCGCTTCCTGCGGCGTGATGTTCATCAGTCGGCGTCCGAAGCCCATCATGTCAGGAAATCCCGGATGCGCGCCAAGCGTCACGCCGTGTTTCTTCGCCGATTCGACCGTCCGCCGGATCCAGGTCGGATCGCCGGCGTGATAGCCGCAGGCGATATTGGCGTGGTTGATGAGCTTCATCACCTCCTCGGGGCGCCCGAGGACGTAATTGCCGAAAGACTCCCCCATGTCGCTGTTAAGATCGACCCAGCTTCTCATGGCTAGTGACACCTCCTTGCTCGACGCTATCGGTAGGACACCATGCGGATGCTTCGATTCGCGAAATACCATACCGGGCCCCCACCGTCCAAGGTCGCCGGCTACGTCGGCGGGGCCGCAATGTCGGCGCTGGGCTAGTATTCCGAGCCTGAAATTGACTCGCAAAACGTTGAACGAAAGCCATACTCCGCCATCGTAAACGAAGTGAAGTCCGGCGCTTGACAGCAAATTCTTGGGTGCTGAACACCGCGCCGCCATTGGGTGTGGTGAAATACGTTGCCGGGCTTCTTGAAAGGTCTGGCGCGACAGGCCGTAATGTCGCGGGATGCTCGCATCGCTCTCGGAACTCTTTTCATGGCTCGTTTGCCGTTTTCGCAGCGGCGCGGCTTTGGAGCTAGTGGTGTGTGTGGCGGATTGCTGCTTCCGGCGGAAGCGGCAATCCGCGCCTTCCCTGATCTCCCCAGAACAATCCCTGATCCGCTGAATTAATTCCCTGTTCGGCTTTCAAAATTCCCTGTTCCGTTGAGTAGGGAATTCGTCCGAAAACTTCAGGCGAATTGCGGCTTTTCGACCGTCAGCGGCGCGGCCGAGGAGGAAAATCGAGAAAATTCCCTGCAAATTCCCTGTTTAACAGGGAATTTGGCCGCAGAGAGCGGTTCGTAGCAGACTGCGTCATCCGCCATCGAGTCCCAGACTGGCTGTAGTTTTCCCCAGGCATGCAAAAGAAGCCGCGGTGGCGCGGGCTTCGGCGACTTGAAGAGGACCAGAGAGCGGCGTGCATCAAGCGCGTGTGGGCAATTTTGCCGATTTCTCTCCGCGTGCCAATTCGGCGGTGGACTTGCGCATTTCGTGGGGCGCCGAGCCTCATCGATTCGAGCCAAGCGGCGGATTCAATCAGGGGCTAAATTTGGATGGGGGTGAATGAGCGTCCGGAGAACAGACGGGGTATTTCAAGCGTCAGGGTTGCGGCGAAAGGGCGAAGGTCTGGCGTTGCAGGCGCCAGTTGAGCGAGACTTCGCGCTCGCCGGTTACCAACGACTGTGTGGTGAGTTCCGGCGCTTGCTGGCCGGCCGCGATGATCTCGACCACTTCCGGCCCGAGGAGGCCGAGCCGAATCAGCCGGCTAACATAACGCCTGCTCACGCCTTCACGCACGGCGATCTTCTCCATCGAGGGGGCACGACCTGCGACGATATCCTCCAACCAGCAGTAGCCCCGCGCGACCGCCTTGAGCAAGGCCTGATCGATGCGCGGCCTCGGCATTATCCCCCCGCTGATCAGTAGGCGCTGCTCGACGCCGCGTCGACGGATCTGCAGCGGCAGCTCACGCGCAAGCGTAACCGTATCGTTCGACTTGGTCGTGGTTGCCACGGGCAGCTTGATCCCGACTGGCTCTTGATGAAGGCCTCACTGGCTTCGCCTTGGGCGTCGAGCGAGTTGAAGTCCTGTTCGAGGCCTTCCTCGGACGATTTGCGCATGTAGATAGCGCAGCGCCGAAGTTTATTGGTGGGCATGGCGCTGCTCCTTCGTGGTGGCTTTCAGCCCGAAAAACAAAGGGCCCGATCAGTGCGTGCCGGTGATCCGTCGCGCCACCTCCGAGAGTGAGCGGAAGCGTTCGCGGCCGTACTGGAAGGCCTGCTCCAGGACCGTTACCCGATACGTTCCGGCCTTGAGCTGAGGCTTGACCTGGTTCTTTGGCGATCGGCCTTGCGCCGAACCTTCCGCAATCTGGCGCAGCAACCGGCGTGTCGCGGGCTTGAGCCCGCCCAAGGCCTTCTCCTGGAGCCGGTAGGCCAGAAACGCCGACCAGGAGCAGGCCGTAAAGCCGTTGCGGCCGCGCGGTTCCAAACAATTCCAGCCAACGCTCATCGAGTTGCTCGGCGCTCAGCTTCGGCAGAAGTTCGAGCTCGGCTTCGATTCTCTCAATCCCACTTCGGGCGCCACGCGCATGCTGTCCACTCCCCGTCCAGGTACAGATACACATTGCTCCTATCGCGCCCTCAATCCAGTCCTTGTTCGTCAAAACAAATCGGCCTCTTCGACTCTCGTCGATCACGCCGCGCAACGGCAAGTCCACAGAGAGTTCGAATTGACTGCCCTCCGTTCCTGAGTCCTCGCCGCTGAGAATCTCCGCATGACGTGCGCGAAATGCGCGCGTGTGCGGCGCTTCGTCGATCTAAAGGCCACCAGAGAAATCTTCGGACGGGCATTTTTGCTCTGTTCGGGGGGATTCTCTCCGTTTCGAATTTCGGCGGTGGACTTTGGCGTTTCCGTGACAAACTCTTTCGTGGCCTGAAGAGCGCATGACCACCGGCGCGGGGCAGCCAACACTCGTACGCCGTGCGGCCTGCTCATTGACTTGGTGGTCTTCCCGCGAGCACGTGCAGCGTGAGCATGGAGCAGTTCATCGGTCTTTTCCCAGACCGTACGCTCTATGATGGGCTCGTGCAGACCGGGATGGCGCGTGCCCTTGTGGCGGACTTCTCCGATTTAAATCGGATTGCCTAGCAGCGTATAGAGCGCGCCTCGGGAGAATGATTGACCGCCGGAGCGGGCTCCATTCTTGGCAACGCGAAGTTTGGAACGGATGCCGCGTCGATGCCGCCGGCGCCCAACGCCTGGAACGAGCTGATGTGGCCGCGTGAATTTCCACCGGCCTTCTTCGAGATGAGCTTCCTGCTGCCGCACTTCCTCAGGGATGGGCGCGGCAAAATCGCTGCGTATTTCACTCGCGTCTACAATCCGGTCTGGACGAATCCGGACGGGATGAGCTGGATCGAGGCACTGTCCGATGAGTCCAAGGTCGAGCGACACGCCTGCTTGACGCCGGTCTGGAGCGAAACCGCATGGTTCGCCGATTACGTTCTGCCGATGGGCCATGCGTCGGAACGCCACGACCTGATGAGCCAGGAGACTCACGCGGCGCGCTGGATCGGCTTTCGCCAGCCGGTATTGCGTGTCGCGCTCGAGCGCCAGGGAAAACGTTTCAATTCCACCTGGGAGGCCCATCGGGAGGCCGGCCTGGGCGAGGTATGGGAGGAAGATGAGTTCTGGATCGAGCTGTCCTGGCGCATCGACCCCGACGGCGCCCTCGGCATTCGCAAGTACTTCGAATCGCCCTACCGCCCTGGCGAGAAACTCGCGGTAGAAGAATACTACCGCTGGATCTTCGAGAACAGCGTGCCTGGATTGCCTGCAGCGGCGGCCCGTGAGGGGCTAACTCCGCTTGCCTACATGCGAAAGTACGGCGCATTCCTGGTCGAGGAGGAGCCTGCGCCGGCCCATGAAAAGATCCTCGGCGAAAAGGACCTGGCCGGTGCAACGGTCGACGCGCAAAGCAGGGTGATCATTAAGAACGGCACCCCGATCGGCGTCGAGATCGACGGCGTCGCGCATGCCGGTTTTCCCACGCCTTCGCGCAAGCTGGAATTCTTTTCCAAAACGTTAAAAGACTGGCGCTGGCACGAGTACGCGATCCCTGGCTACACGAAAAGCCACGTCCATCGCGACAACATCAACGCGGCCAAGGGTGAGATGCTTCTCTTGCCGACGACGGCACTGGTCGATCTGCGGCAGGTGGCGCCCGGCAAGTGGATGATGCGCCAGGTGCACGGCGTGCGACCGTTCATCAGCGCGGACAGGGATTCGCAACGCATATGGTGGGAAGACGCCGGCGTCCATCAAAACCTGACGTTTCCAACGCAGCCTGATCCGGTAAGCGGCGCGCATTGCTGGCATCAGAAGGTGCGCATCGAAAGACCGGACGCGGACGATCTCTACGGTGACATCTTCGTCGATACCAATAAATCGCACGAAGTGTACAGGCGATGGCTCGAACTAACGCGGCCCGGGCCCGGTCCGGACGGCCTACGCCGTCCGCTGTGGATGCCGCGCGCGTATCGCCCCGCTAACGAGGCCTTCTATGTCCCGGGCAGCGGCCGAGACCAAGCCTAAATGTCCATCGCGCTCGTTGAAGGCCTCTTTTTCGAACGTTTCAGCGCGTCGCAGCAGTGGCCACTCGGCTCGCCTCGCCGCGGCGGTGATCGTCGTTGAGCGCGAATCGCACAAGGGGATGATGATTGGCGCCGGCGGGCAGCGGCTGAAGAAAATCGGGCAAAGCGCGCGCCTCGAAATGGAGCAATTGTTCGAATCGCGAATCTTCCTGGAACTCACGGTCAAGGTCGAGAAGAACTGGACTCACGACCCGCGCAAGATCGAAGAACTTGGCTTCTAGCGGATCTTGGTTGTCGAAACAGTCGCCGACCGAACCCATCGAGCGCCGCACCCCGGCCTCGCGGCGAGCAGGGCGGTGCGGGATACATCAAGCAGGTTCTCTGGCTGTCCTCAGCTGGATCAAAATGTCTTGGCAAGCGCTACGGCCCTGTCCTTCGCCGCGTCGCGCGAGGCGCGATCGACATCGGGGCCGTACAGGTTTTTCTCGACCGCGATCACCGTGATGTCGGTGATACCGATCGACTCGAGCCATACTGTGAGGTAGGGCGTCTGCATGTCCCAGCCGCGCGTCGGCGATTCCGACCCATAGTCGATGCCTTTGGCGAGGATCAGCAGCGCCTTCTTCCCGATGAGCAGGCCTCGCAGGCCGCGCTCGTCGAAGGTGAACAGGATGTCTTTCATCGAGACCGCGTCGATCAGGTGCTTCAGCTTGTACGGGATGTTCCAGTTCCACATCGGTACCGAAAACACGATCTTGTCAGCGTCGCGAAACGGCTGCGCCAGAGCCTGGAACGTCTGCCACACCGCCTTCTGCTCGGGCGTGCGCTCGCGCCCTTCGATGCCGGCGTACTTGGCCTCGAACGCGACATCGTCGAACTCGGGAAGGTCAAGGCGCCACACGTCCATCGTCTGAACGCTGTCTGCCGGGTGCTGCTTGCGGTAGGCTGAGAGGAAGGCTTGCGCCACTTCGATCGATGCCGAGCGCTGCTTGCGAGGCGACGCTTCGACGTACAACAATTTCGCCATAAAGCAAATCTCCGCTATGACCTCGAGCTCCAATGCCGCACGACCGCGAAAGCGGGAAGCGAGTCAAGACAACCGTTCCGACAGCGATGCGAGCATAGCAGCGACACTACGGCCTGCAATCGAAAATCGCCAGCCCTTTTTCAACGTTTTCAATTTTTGATAGCGACAGGCCCTTTGCTTCGCTCATGATCGAAATCTACAACAGCTACGATAGTGACCTCCATGAAAAGCAACGCCTAACCAGCTCCGGGAGTCTCCAGATTACTCCGCTGCGCATTCCACCATCCTCCGCCGAGAGCGACGAAAAGCGCCGCCGTATCCTGAAGGCGCTGCCCCACCGCCTGGATATAGCCAAGGTTCGCCTGCTGGTACTGGTAGTCGGCGATTAGCACCTGCAGATAATTGACCGTGCCCGCCTGATAGTTCACCTGTATCAAATGCAAGGCTTCGGCCGCCGCGCCGAGCGCCCGCGATTCAGCACGCAGAGTCTGGCCGTCATGATTCAGAGCGTCGAGCGCGTCCGCAACCTGCGCCAGCGCCGCGAGCACGGTCTGCCGATAATTCGCCAGGGCCTGCTGATAAGCCTCGATCGCCGCCTTTCGCTGAAACCACAGCGTCGGTCCCTGGATCAGCGGGGTAGCGAGGTCCGCTCCGATGGTCCAGAAGGCGGCGTTACTCCCGAACAGCGAGGGCAGCGAAGTGCTGTTCCAACCGTAGGTCCCGCTCAGCGTGAAGCTCGGGAACAACGCCGCCGTCGCCACACCGATCTGGGCACTGGCGCTGTGTAGCTGGGCCTCGGCCACCAGGATATCGGGACGTTGACGGACCAAGTCGGAAGGCAGGCTCACTGGCAGGTCCTTGGGGAGTGTCAGTTCGGACAAAGTAACGCGCGGCGGCGCCACGTCCGCGGGCGCCTTGCCCATCAGGGTGGCGAGCAGGTGCGTGGTGTGGGCGAGTTGCTGCTCGAGCGGCGGCAGTGTCGCCTCGGTCGTGGCCAGTTCGCTCTGGATACTGAGCAAATTCGCGTAGGGAACGACTCCGGCTTGCGCTTGTGCCGCTGTGATGTCCTCTTGCTCGCGCAGGAATCGAAGCAACTGTTGCGTCGCTTCGATCTCGGCCTGATACGCCGCTTGTGCGACGATCGCGTTGACGACATTGCCGGACAAGCTGAGATAAGTGCCTTGCGCGTTGTAGTATTGGACATCGACCTGCGCGCCCAAGCCCTCGACCGTGCGCCGTTCGCCGCCCCATACGTCGAGCAGATAGCTCGCCGTCGTCGAGAAAGTATAAAGATTAAAGATGCTCGACCCGGTGGTCTCGCCGAATCGAGCCGGCGAGAATTGCTGGCGCGTCGGTTGGAAGCTCGCGCCGATCTGCGGAAAAAAGATGCCGTAGCCGGCGCGAAGATTATCCTGGCTTTGCCGCAGGCTGGCCTGCGCGGCCTGTAGCGTCGGATTGTCAGCGATCGATTGAGCAACCACCGCGTTCAGCTTCGGACAGTTGAATAATCGCCACCAGTCCGCGGCGATTTTCGCCTCGCGCTCGAAACGCTGCGCGACGCCCTCCGCGCCGATCGTGACGACCGGCTCTTCCTCGTACGTATAACGTTGACTTGCCGGACCTGCGGGCCGCACGAAGTCAGGCCCCACCGCGCACGCCGCGAGAACGCACGCGAGCAGGACGAACGGCGCCTTCAACAGGCGACCCCGCGCGATACGGCCGGCTCTCGCGCCGTTACTTCTCGGCAACGTAAACATCGACGAGCTGTCCCGGATACACCGGGAGATCCTTTGAACTCTTGAAACGGAATATGACCGGTAAGACGCGCACGTCGACGCGCTCGAGCCGCTCGTCCGACAGCTCGATCTTCGGCGATACGTACGGCTGCACTCTCACGTATTCGAGCGGCGCGCTGATATTGGTGCCGCGGACAAACATCCGCGCCTGCATCTGATCTCCCGGCTTGAGCCGGTGAATCAGTATCTCGTCGACGTAGCATCGCACGCTGACGTATTCTTCCGACGGCCCCATCACCACCACGGGATCGAAGCCCTGCGTGTACGTATCGTAGGTGCCCTGCGCCGCCGTCACGTAACCGCCAACCGCCGCCTGAATCGCGAGGACCCTTGCGTCGGCCGGCGCCTTGAGCGTGTACCAGGCCAGCAGCGACTTGGCCGAAAGATAGGCCTTTTCATCGGCCTCGTAGGTCTTCTCCTGGTTGCGGATATCGTAAATCCAGGCTCCCGCCCGAGTGAGTTCGTAATTCTTCACCGTAACATTCAGATTGCCCGCCGCCACCTTCACCGCGTTTACCGCGTCGTCGAGCGTGTACTTGCTCACCGATTTGGGATCCAACCGATACGACGCTTCCTGCTTCGCGAGTTCGTCTTCGGCGTTCTTCAGTTGCGCGCGCGCGTACGCGACCTGAGCCTTCGAAACCTCGAAGGTCTCGTAGCGGGGTTCGGCGCGCAGTTCCTCAAGCATCGCGTGCGCGGCCTCCGCCTGCGCTTTCAGTTGCGCAACGGTCGCGCTCTGCACCGAGTCATCGAGGCGCATCAGCACTGTTCCCTTGCTGACCCATTGACCCTCGTGCACCGGAATCTCGACGATCGTGCCGGATACGTTCGGAAAGATGTTGATGTTCTCGCCGTTGTTCTGGTAGCTCTCGACGATTCCTTCCGCGTAGATTCCCTTCGCGTACGGATTCGCCGCCGGATTGAATGCCGGCGGCTGCGGCGCCGCGCGCAGCCCGTAGACATAGGCCGCAATCAGGCCGATTGTGAGTCCCAAAAAAGCGAGCACCAGCTCGATTCTAGGCTTCATGTGCCGCCACCTGCTCGAAGCCGGTTATTCTTCCGTCTTCCATTCCCATGATTCGGTCGCTGTATTCGAAAATCCTGCTGTCGTGCGTGACGATCACGATACAGCGCTCCGCCGTGAGGATTTGTTCCTTGACGAAAGCGACGATTTTGCGCCCCGTCTCTCCGTCCAGCGACGCCGTCGGCTCGTCGAACACCAGGATCTCGGGCTGATGGACGATCGCGCGTGCGATCGCGACGCGCTGCTGCTCGCCGCCGCTGAGCTTGGTAGGAGGAAGCTTGGCCTTGTCGGCCAACCCCACGATTTCCAGGCATCGTGCCGCGGCGCGCAGCGCCTCATCCCAGCCGCGCCGCTGCAAGATTAGCGGAATCGCGACATTCTCGCCGGTCGTGAGGCGCGGAAACAGATGATAGTCCTGAAACACGAAGCCGATCGTTCGCAGCCTGAAATCCGCGATCTCGTCCTCGGCAAGACTCCACAGATCGCGGCCGTCGATCGCAACCGAACCGGAGTTCGGCCGCAGAATCCCCGATATCATGCTGAGCAGCGTGGTCTTGCCACTACCCGACGGCCCGACGATATAGAGCATCTCGCCCCAGTAGGCCTCGAAGCTCACCTCCTTCACGGCGTAGGTTCTGGCATCGCCTTCGCCGAACCATTTTGAAAGCTTCTCCGCCACGATTGCCGCCTTCGGCATGTCAGCCCCTCGCATCTCAACCCCGGAAGATGTCGAACGGCTCGATCTTCAGCACCCGGCGCACGCCCGCGTAGCCCGAGATGCTTGCGATTATCACCACCAGCAGCAGCGCGAGTCCGAGATTGGTGTAAGTCACGCGCGAGGAATATTCCGGAAGCCTCAGTTTGGCGGCGGTTATCAGAATCGTCGACAGCCCTACCCCGAGGCCGTAGCCGACGAGCGCGGTGAATCCGGCCTGAAAGACTATCACGTAGACCAGCTCGCGTCCCTTCGCCCCCATCGCCTTGAGCGCGCCGAAGTGTTGCAGGTTCTCGATGATGAAGGTGTAAAACGTCTGGCCCGAGATCGACAGCCCGACGATGAAGCTGATCACAGTCATCAGCAATGTGTTGGTCCCGATCGAGGTCTTGTATTTAAGGTAGTCCGATATCCCGTCGCGGAACTCCCGGTTGGTCTGGGCGAGGTAGCCGAGCCGCGCGACTTCGTCCTTGATGAGGGGGATATCCGACTTGGTCTTCGGCTCTACCAGGATGTACGAGATCGTGAAGCGCGTCGACGGAATGTACTGAATCGCCCGGTTGAAAGTGGTGTAGAGCGTAGGCGTACCGTAAAGGGCCCCGGTAGCGACCTTGGCGATACCCACGATCACGCCGCGATGATCGTTCAGCTCGAACTCGGCGCCGAGCTGCGGATTTTCGAGCTTGGGGAACTCCTCGTCCTTCACCGCGATAAATCCGTTCTCGGCGAAGATATCGTTGATATTTCCCTGCAATAATTCCGGCCTGCCGACCAGGCTGGCGTCGTCAAGCCCGATCACCGTTACCGACTGATAGGTGCCGTCGTGCAGCTTCAGCAGCGCCGAACCCGAGTAAAGCGGAACCGCGTATTTCACGCCGTCGATACTGCGCACCGCGTCGAGTATGTAATCCGGCATCGGGATACTGCCGAACACGGTGTTGGCGGCGGCCGGATCCATCACCCACATGCTCGCGCCGACGTTAATCACCGTCGCCGACGCCTTGACCAGGATCCCGGCGAAAGATGACGTCATCTGGATGATGAGAAAGACGGAGAACGTGGTCCCCACCAGCAGCGCCGTGTATTTGCCCCGGTCGCTGACCAGCAGCCGGTAAGCCAGAATCAGAATCTGCTTCATAGCGGCTTCCTCGCGGCGTCCGATTCTCCAACGGTGAGCGAGGCTAGCCCGATTGTTCTAACCGGAACCCATCGTGATTGCGCCGATCAGAATCGATGCAAGACTAACGCCAAGAAGCCCGCCGCCGCGGTCCCGGTAACTTCCCGACGAAGCCTTGATTTATCGGATTGATCGGCAAACAGCAGTTGTCCGCGAGCGCGAAGTGTATCCAAGAGCGCCAGCGCGTTATGGAGCACTACGTCCCTTCGCCCATCGCCGCCCGAAGTCGGAAACGGATCACGAATCCGCTTGGTCTCGCAGGCCGATGAGGCCGAAGCTGAAACAATTCAACTCAAAGGTTTCAGATCGCCCAACATTGTCGGGATCAGTTCGGATAGGGTTGGGTGAATATGCACCGCGCGCTGAATCGTGGTGTACGGCGCCCGTGCATACATGATGTCGAGAATGCAGTGGATAGCCTCGTCGCCGCCTGTCCCCAGGATCGCCGCGCCAAGGATCTCCTTGGTACCGGCGTCGACCAGAACCTTCATAAACCCCAATGGCTCGCCTTTTTCGATAGCACGCGCCACCATCGTCATCGGCCGCTTGCCGATCAGGGCCGGCTTGCCCGATCTGTGCACCGCCTCTTCCGTGAGACCGCACCGGCCAAGCGGTGGATCCATATACAGCGCATAGGCCGGCAGCCGGTCGCTCACGCCGCGCGGGTCGTTGTCCAGCAGGTTCGCGGCCACAATTTCAAAGTCGTTGTATGCAGTGTGCGTGAAGGCGCCTTTACCGTTGCTAGTCGCCCATCGCCCAGATGCCCGGCACACTCGTGCGTAGCTGGTCGTCCACGACAATGTAGCCGTGCGCGTCCAGTTCTACGCCTGCTCGTTCCAGCCCCAAATCGTCCGTATTCGGCCGCCTGCCCATCGCCAGCAGCACATGCGAACCTACAACCTCAGGCTCGCCCGACTCGCAGTTCACGCACACCGCCACATCGTCGCCGCGCAGCTCAAAGTGGATGCATTCGGCACGCAGTCGAATCTGAATGCCTTCTTCTTCGAGGATCTCCTTCACCGCTGCGGAAACATCATGATCCTCATGCTGAATCAGACGGGGCCCCGTTTCGACAATCGTGACCTCGCTCCCGAAGCGACGGAACATCTGTCCGAACTCGATGCCCACATAACTGCCGCCGACGATGACCAGATGCCGCGGCAGCACTTCCAGTTGGAGCAGGCTCGTATTCGTCAGATACTTCACCTGATGGATGCCCGGCAGATTGGGAATTATCGCGCGGCCACCCACGTTCAAGAAGATCTGCTCCGCGGTGAGCAATTCAGCATCTACACGCACCTCACGGGCCGACTCGAACCGGGCGTGACCCTTATAAACGGTGCAATTTTTCATGCCGCGCAGCCATCCTTCGACGCTCGCGCGCGACTTGCCGGAAACCGCCTCCTGTCGGGCCTTGACCGCCTTGATATCCACAACGACTGGCCCGTCTAAAGTCACCCCATAAAACGCCGCGCGGCGCGCCTGTCGGGCCGCATACGCGCTCGCGACCATCGTTTTCGTCGGAGTGCATCCCGTGTTCACACAGGTGCCGCCAAACAGCTTACGCTCGACCATCGCCACCTTGCGTCCGGCCTCGGCCAGGCGACCGGCCAGTGATGGGCCGGCTTGACCGGCTCCGATCACGATTGCGTCGAAATGAGTAGCCATATGAGCAACGATCATAGATGAGAAATGATCAAAAAGCCGACAACATGCTTCGGCGGCCCGGATCGCCATCACCAATCCGGCGCAGTTTGCAGCGCAATCAGGCCGCAGGAATCGCCGATCTTGCGTGCTGCCAGATGCGGGATGTCAGGGCGCCCCGCATCGACCGTCACTCAAATCTAGTCGCGGTTGTCTGATAGAGAGGGACAAAACGGTGATGCTCAGTCGTCGACACGGCGCCCCGAGAGCAAATAGAGCGCGGCGGCGATCGCGAGAATGGCACCGGCGTTGGCCCCCAAGTCAATCATCACCTGGCGGAACCTGTCGGGCGAGAGCGTGTCACCTGTCACGCTCATCTGCGCGCCGATAGCCAGGATGCGTCGCGTCGCTGAAATGGCGGCGATGAACAGGAACGGCTGCAAGGAGGTGCCCCGCTCTTGCAAGTAGGAGAGCACCGTCCGCAACACCTCCATAATGATCATGACCAACAACAGATCGTTGACCAGCGTGACGATCGCCAGGGCGAACCCGGTGCCCCGCAGATTCGATGGAAAGGCGAACAAGCTGTACCCGAGCATTCCGAGCGCCGCCAACAGAAACACTATGCCGACCAGGGCGTAAACGATGGCGTCCGCGGCTTCGAGAGCTGGCACGAGCGTTCCGTGAACGTGGCGTGTACCCGCGGGCGGTTGCTGACCGGTGGTTGGTTCCATGGCGTTCATCATACCGGCAAAGCTTCAAAACTAAAGGTCCTGGCCGCGAGGGCGACTGTGGCTACCAAGAATTTTGACTAAGCACATCTGGTCGGCCACGCCCATCGATTGCAGTCGGTTGGCCTGATAAGTCCGGACGCGGATGCCGAGGCAATTGACTACTGAATGCCGCCTTCCAAGCCACAGATTGTATTGGGAGTCCCACCGGTTGGCCGAAAGCGCGGTGCGTCATATCGCTGGCTACGACACTGCCACGGCTGATTTCACACTCCCATTGCGGCCCGAATCGCAATGCGACGGACAGGACGCGTCCCGTACCAACGTAGCCAGATGAGTCGTCCTCATTCCGTTGTGAGTCGGTAAGCGGAGGCGTAAGCCATTATCGTCAGAGCGAAAAACCAGCTATTCGCTAAAAATGTCAGCAGCAATTGCGGCAAGACCTTCGCCAGTATGGCGAAGAAAGGCACTGAGTAATCAAGCAGCGAAAATCGAGAGGGTAACGATACAAGAAAGTCGTGCGGCACCGACACTATCACCAGAAAAAAGCTTGCTCCTCCCAAGCACATCGCCAGAGTTGAAGCTTGGCCGCGAATCGCCGCCGCCGCGAGAACTGCGAAGAGCACCAGTAGCAGAGCCATATAATGAACCCAGGCAGTCGGCGCGAGCAGCGCAGTCAGCGCCATCCACAGCGCAAATGCAGCATGGTCCTTACTTCGCTCCCGACCGCTGGTAAGAGTCGCGCGGACCGTAAGCGCAAACAGCGCAGCTTGCGCGAGCATCACCAGAAGTCGCCGGATCCAATCGATCGGGCCGTTCCAACGCGTGCTGGTAAGCTCCCAAAAAAGCCGCGATATGAAAGTGTCAAGATTGACAAGGCTCGGAGAGCCTAACGCGTGGACTGACGCGAGCCAGCGACCGCTGAGGTTATCGAGCAATCGGTCGACGAACTCGAAGCTAAGGGATGTGCCGATCAGAGCCACAGCGACAGCGCTGCCTATTAGCAGACCAGCGGCGACAACAAAGAGTGCTTTCCATCGGCGTCTAACTGCCAGATATCCGACGAGGAATAGCGGGTATATCTTGAGGAGGCCGGCGAATGCCAAGATCAGGCCGCCAGTGAGATCCTTGCCCTGCTGAAAGTATAGCCATGCTACTACTATCATCAGCAGCAAAATCATTTGCGGCTGGCTCCAACCGAAACTGACTGTGATCGGCTGATAGAAGAGCGCGAGCGCCATGAGCGACAAACTGGTCTTCACGTCCAGTTGCAAATCCTTGCCAAGTAACAAGTAAAGCGAAAGCAGTAAGGCCGCGAAATTAATGCCGGTCCAAACCCAGTACGCCGTCTTGAACTTCAGCAACGTTAACGGTTCCAGGCATAAGATGAATGCTGGCGGATAACTGGTGTGGAACCGTCGATCGTTCCTGAGCCCTTGCCTGAAAGCGGTCTCAGTCAGATCCGCGGTGTAGGGGCTGAGGCCTTCGCGCATTGCCATAGCATCGATGTAATAGCAAGCGAAGTCGTTCTTATCGCAACGGAATCCGACTTTGTCGAAGCGCGTGCGGAGCTCGGCAAACGTGCTTAGAGTCCACATCACCGCCGCGGCGCATAGAATCGCCGCGACAAACGGATTGCGCAAGCATGATGCGACCAGAACGCGGCACTGCGACGGCAGCGCCGGTTTGGCCCGGTCCTCGTCGAACGTCATGAGTTTCGGCTACAAAGTTGGACGGATGGGAATTCAGACCACTTGGCGTCGCTGGACCACACAGCCGAACGCAGGCGCGAATGAAAGACCGACGCTCCCCCACTCTTCCCTGAGATTTCCACCAATAGCCCCTCTCTGCGCGGTCTACCAATAGCCCGGTGACTTTCGCTCCATCCCGTCAAAGGCATCTAGCAGTCGCTCTCGCTACGCGTCAATTGGATCGGCGTGCGATCGAGATGGCTCGAAGTCTCCGAGTCGACCGGGGCATACACACGATACAGATTCGCCGCCGACGCTCCGCGCGTATTCCTCGGCTGCGCTTGTCGCGTTGAGTTCGGGCTGCTCAGCCACCTGTAGCGATCCTCTGTTGGTAGACGAGAATTTCTACCCGCCGATTGCTTTGCCGCCCGCGCGATGTGCTGTTATCGGCAATAGGCTTGTTCACTCCGTAGGAGACTCACGAAGTTGAACGCGTGCGGGCAATGGCATTCACGATCGCCCGATCACAGCCAGATTATGTTGGCAAGATAACGCGCTTTGCTTTGATCAAATCCGCGCGAGTTTATCAAAGCTCCGCTAGTGTTGTGTCCCGTAATTAACTTGCATAATTCTTGCTTGCATATTCGGCATCAAATCCGATTAAGGAGAGATGCCGATGGCGATTGGGCGACCCAAGACGGAGCTGGTGTTGAGCGCTG
>JBEKLA010000085.1:0-14809 GCA_050010455.1 Binataceae bacterium (SeqCode)
CTTCGTAGTCGGCGAACTGATGCTCACCGTCGATTTGATGCCGGCGATAGTGCCGTCGTCCGCGACGCTCAAGCTTCAAGACATAGAGTTCTGGGCCACGTTGATAGGGTGGCCCATCTGCCTTCTGCTCGCCTACGCCGCGATCTATTTGCAGGCGCTCGGTACGAAACGCAGGCCGGCACAGCCCGCCGCCATCGCTGAGGCAGCGCAGGCGGCGTCGTCCTAGGGAATCAAAAGCAGCTTGCCTACCGACTGGCGCGATTCCATCGAACGATGCGCGTCGGCGGCCTGTTCGAGCGGGAAGGTGTCGCCGATCAGCAACCTGAGCCTGCCACCGCGCATCAGTTGAAAAGTGGCCTCGATCCCCTGACGCATCAACTGGGGCCGCGAGCTCACGGTGTAGAGCACAAATCCGCTTACCGTGAGCGACTTCTCAAACAGAGCGAATAGATTGAGCGGCTCGGGCGCTCCGCCGGCTCGGCCGTACACGATGAGATGGCCAAACGGCGCCATACAGCGCAGGTCCATCTTGAGCGTCGGCTCGCCGACGGCGTCCAGGATAAGGTCGACGCCCCGGTTATTGGTTATCCTCATCGCTTCGGCGGCGAAGTCATGGGTGGCGTAATTGATCACCGCGTCGGCGCCGTACGCCTTGACCAATTCGGCCTTGCTTTCGCTGGAGACGGTTCCGATCACGTGAGCGCCGATAGACTTGGCGATCTGCACGGCCACCAGTCCGACCCCGCCGGCGGCGGAGTGAACCAACACCACCTGATCGGGAGTCGTGCGATGGGTGGTATTGAGCATGTGGTAGGCGGTCAGCACCTGGATGGGAAAAGCCGCACCTTCCTCGAAGCTCATGAAGTCCGGAATCGGGATTACCTGAGCGGCCGGAGCCAGCGCGTACTCGGCATAGGTCTTGACGCTGATATAGGCGACGCGATCACCGGGTTTGATGTTTTCAACCCCCTCGCCGACCGCCTCGACTACGCCGGCACCCTCCAGGCCCGGGGAATCCGGCAGCCGCGCCATCGTGACGTATTGGCCTTGACGGAACAGGATGTCGGCAAAATTGACCCCTATCGCGCGGTTCTTTACCAGTACTTTGCCGGGCTTTAACTCGGGCTTGGGCACTTCATCCAGCTTAAGTACTTCAGGTCCGCCGAGCTGATTGAACGTTATCGCCTTCACACGAAACCCTCCGCTGTTTTGAGGACAACAGTCTCAACGATAATAGTGCGTGCGGCTATAGGCGGAAAGAGCTACCCTAAATTACAATTGAAGAATTTTTTAACGCGCAGGGTGATGCTATCGGATGCATCGGCACGTCGCATTGAGACATCAACGCCTCGCCAAGGGCGCGACCGCCCCAATCAAGTGATAGTGAAAACCCATAAGAATAATGGCGTGAATCGTGGCATCCAACTTGCGTAGAATGCGCTCGACGGGTAAGCGAAACCCGAATGATTGTGGGGCATTCGGAGCATGGGAACGCAAGATTTCACGACTCGCAAGATCCTCGTGGTTGATGACGAGCCTGACATGGTGACTACCTGTGCGCGCATACTCAAGCGACTGGGATACGACTGCCTCACGGCACAAAACGGTCCCGAAGCTATTCGACTGATAAACGATCAACGCCCGGATCTGGTGGTTACAGACCTGCATCTACCGTTAGGGGACGGCTTTGAAGTTAGCCGTCACGTCCGGCGATGTTTGCCGCAGACCCCGGTAATCGTGGTTACCGCCTATCATACCCCGGACACTGTGGGGCAGGCATACGCCAACGGTGCCACGGGCTATTTGTCGAAGCCATTTTCGAACGCCGAGTTTAGCGACGCTATCCGCCGGGCACTGGCGGCGTCATCGCGCTGAAGCGACAAAAAATCGACGATCCCGTCATCGTTTGGCCGGGAATTCCTAAACGTGAGGCGCGACCAAGGGGGGCGCGCCTCACGCGCTTATTTAGCCTCGGGCACCGAGAGGAAGGGGCGGCGAGAAGGGCGCCACCCGGATTCTGGCGTCGACAACTGTTACTCCGCCCGGATGAACGAAAGTCGGATTGAGGTCGAGTTCAGCGATTTGCGGGAGGTCTTCAACCATCGCGCTCACCCGCAGCAGCGCGTCCTCGAGCGCGGCAATGTCGCAGGCCGGGCTGCCGCGAAAGCCGGTGAGCAGGGGGAAGGTCTTGAGGCTCTTGATCATTTCGGTGGCGTCTGGCCGGGTAAGCGGCGTGAGGCGAATCGAGACGTCGCGCATCAGCTCGACCATCACGCCACCAGCGCCGCAAGCCAGGACTGGCCCGAACTGAGGATCGTGGGCGACTCCCAGCAGCATCTCGACCCCCTCCGGCGCCATCCGCTGCACCAGGTAACCGGTCGGGGAATAGCCGATCGTGCGCAGGTGGTCGGCGAGATCCTGCGCCGCCGCTCGGACTTCGGCAGCGCCGTTTAGGCGCAATCGCACCGCTCCAGCCTCGGTCTTGTGTATGAGTCCAGGCGCGATCGCTTTGAGCGCCAACAGACCGCCCATCTTTTGCGCCGCGGCCGCTGCCTCCTCGGGGTTCGCGACCTCCCGCTGTTCAGTGACCGGGATACCGTAGCAGCTGAGCAACGATAGGGTTTCCGACGCTGTCAGCCATCCCTCTCCGCGGAGAAGCGCGGTCGCGACGAGGGCGGCGGCTTCGTCGCGATCGAGGCCGTCGAGCTTAGGCGGTTCGGCCAATGGACGCGCGCGCCACTCGGCGTAGCGGGCGACATGGGACAGGGTGATGGCGGCAGGTTCCGGAAAATCGAAGCATGGGACGCGCACTTCGGCGGTCCGGAGCTGGTCGGCGATACCGCGCGCGGTCATGCACACCGCGAGGATCGGTTTGGTCTTGTTCAAGGCGCGGGCGTTATCGGTGATCGCTCGCGCGACGTCTTCGGCTCGGGTTATCAGCGGGGGGATGAAGATGACGATCAGGGCGTCGACGCCGGGGTCTGCGGCGACGATGCGAATCACCTCGCGATAGTGCTCGGCGCTTGCCGAGGCGATCATGTCGACCGGATTGATGACGGTTGCCTCGGTCGGCAGGCAGGCGCGCAACTGCGCCTGGGTGGCGGCGCTCAGGATCGGCACCTGAAGGCCCTGGGCCTCGCAGGTGTCGGCGCACATAATTCCGGGGCCGCCGGCGTTGGTGACGATCGCGATACGCCGTCCCTTCGGCAGCGGCTGATGGGCGAGCGTCGAGGCGACGTTGAACATCTCTTCGAGCGTATCGGTGCGAATCACGCCGGATTGTCTGAACAGGGCGTCGACCGTGTTATCCGACGCCGCGACCATCGCGCCTGTATGCGACGAAGTCGCGCGTGCAGCCGCCGGTGCACGGCCGCTCTTGACCGCGACGATCGGCTTTACCCGTCCCACTCGTCTTGCGATATGCGAGAACTTGCGCGGGTTGCCGAACGATTCGACGTACATGAGGATGACGTCGGTGTCGGGGTCCGATTCCCAATAGGTGATCAGGTCGTTGCCCGAGATATCGGTTTTATTGCCGATCGAGACGAAGGTTGAGATTCCCAAATCGAGCGCGTGCGCAAACTCGAGAATTGCCAGGCCGAGCGCGCCGCTTTGGGAGGAGAATCCGATCCGGCCGGCGGGCGGCTTTTGCGGCGCGAAGGTCGCGTCGAGGCGAACCTTGGGATTGGTGTTGACCAGACCCATGCAGTTCGGCCCGATCAGGCGCATCCCGGCCTCGCGGCAGATGCGGGTCAGTTCCCGCTGGCGGGCAAGGCCAATGTTGCCCACCTCGGCGAATCCGGAGGAGATCACCACCAGCGCGCGGACACCCTTGCGCGCGCATTGCTCAGCGGCCTCAACCACGTTCTCGGCCGGAACCGCGATCACCGCCAGGTCGATACTGCCCGGGATCTTCTCGATGCTGCTGTAGGCCGGCACCGCCTGGACGACCTCGGCATTCGGGTTGACGGGATAAACGACCCCCTCGAACCCATAGCTCAGCACGTTGTGGAAGATCTCGCCGCCGATGGTGCCGCGGTGGCGGGAAGCGCCGATAACCGCGATCGACTTCGGATTGAAAAACCACAACAGCGAGTTGACCGCGCCGACTCGTTCGCGCTTCTCGAACCGCTCGAGGGCTTCCTGCGAAAGCGAGGTGGGGAAGGTTACGCTCAACTCGCCGGGCTCGGCGTGCAACTCGGTGGGGAAGCCCGACTCGCGGAACACGTCGATCATCCGCCGATTCTCCGGCCGCACGTGCGCCTTGAACACGCGAAAGCCGTTGGCGACGGCAACCTCGGCCAGCTGTCCGAGCAAGACCGTGGCTAGGCCACGCCCCTGGTATTCGTCGGCGATGGCAAAGGCGACTTCGGCGCTTTCAGAATCGTCTGCCATGTAGAGCGCGTGCCCGACGATTCGCGTTTCCGGCCCGATCGTGGCCGCCAGTCCATACTTGTTCACGTAATCGACGTCGGCTGCGCGATGCGCTTCTTTGGAAAGCGTCCTGTCGCTGGTTACAGCGAAGAACCGCATCTCGCGTGAGCTATCCGACAGGCCGCGATAGAAATCGAACAGGGCCTCCTCGTCGTCGGCCCGCACTGGTCGGACGTGGATCGTCGAACCGTCGCGCAACACGACGTCCGCCTCGCGATGGGCGGGGTATTTGATGGTGCCGTTAACCGGCGCGTCAACGTTGCGAGCAATGTTGTCATGAGAAGTCGTTTCGTCAGGAGAAACCATTGTAGTCACGATAGCCTCGTTATTCGCCGGTCGCGGAGCATGCCTCGACGCTGCGGACCAATCTTTCGGATCTTCGGTTAACTTTTCTTTGCTGCCCACCGTGACACGCCCCAGCGTCTGAAAAAAATTAAATGAGGTCAACCGGCGAGCCGATCCATGATAACGGCGGGATAGATTCTGGGGTGCCAAAAAAAGGTCATCACGATATCGGCGCCCGTGCCGCGTGCGAAGCTCGGGAAAAGCCGGGCGCAGAGGTCGCGTCGCGCGGCTTTGTGGAAACATCCCTCCGTCAGGCGTCAGATAGTTAGCGTATCAGACGCCAGGCAGTTAGCGTAGATGATGCTTGCTCAGCAGGCGATGCAAGGTTTTGCGATCGATTCCTGCTGCGCGGGCCGCCTGCGATACGTTACCGCCATTGCGTTTGAGGACTTCTTTGACGTAGGCGCTTTCGAGCTGGCCTAGCCATTTTTCTCTTGCATCCTTGAGATTAAAGGAGGCGTCAAGCGGAGGGAGAGTTTGGCCGACAGCCGGAGAGGAGTCGCGCACATGATCGGTGAGGTCCTGCAACGTTATCGTGTCACCGTCGGCCAGAGCGCACGCCCGCTCGACGATGTTCTGTAGTTCACGCACGTTGCCTGGCCAGGAATAAGCCTCCAAAGCCGCAAGCGCTTCGGGGGCAAATCCTCGCAGCCTCTCGTGATTGCCACCGTATTTATCGAGAAACTTGAGAGCCAGCAGCGCAACGTCGCCTTTGCGCGCGCGCAGCGGCGGCAGCGCGACCGTTATGACGTTGATTCGATAGTACAACTCTTCGCGGAACGCGCCCTTGCCTGCCAGGTCGCGAAGGTCGCGATTGGTGGCAGATACCAGCCTTATATCGACGTCGATCTGCTTGGTGCCTCCCACTCGCCGCACTTGCCGTTCCTGAAGCGCGCGAAAAAGTTTTACCTGGAGGCCCGCCGGAAGCTCGCCGATCTCGTCGAGGAAAAGCGTGCCACGATGCGCCAACTCCATCAGGCCGGGCTTAGTCGTGAGGGCGCCGGTAAAAGAGCCCTTCTCATGGCCGAAGAGTTCCGATTCCAACAGGTTTTCGGGCAGCGAAGCACAATCGACAGCGACGAAAGCTTCCGCCGCGCGCGGACTGTTGGCGTGAATCGCGCGGGCGATCAGTTCCTTTCCGGTTCCCGATTCGCCAACGATCAGGATGCTGGCCTCGGAGCGAGCCGCCTTGCGCACCAGCTCGAAAACCTGCGCCATCGCGGGGCTGCGCCCAACGATATTCTCGAAGGCATAGACTTCGTGGAGTTGCTCGCGCAGACGAAGGTTTTCCAACGTCAGCCTGCGTTGGCCGAGCGCGCGTTCCACCGCGACACGCAACTGATCGAGCGTGAACGGCTTGGGCAGATAATCGAACGCGCCAGCCTTGACCGCGGCGACGGCGGACTCAACCGTAGCGAAGGCGGTCAGCATGATCACCGGGGTTTGAGGCGATAGCTCGCGGACTCGGGCGAGAACCTCGAGCCCGTCGATAGTGGGCATCTTGAGGTCGGTTATTATCAGGTCGGGAGGTTCTGACTCGATTAGCCTGAGCGCCTCCGCGGAATCCGTTGTGGTGAGGCATTGATAGCCGTCGTGGCTCAGGATACGGCGGCAGTTTTCCACCATATCCGCCTCGTCGTCCAGGATTAGGATGCGCTCAGCACTCACGATCGCAAGCTCCTGAATCAGGGTAGTCAGATTGTAGCTTGGAAGAATCGCTTAAGTGTCACGATTGTTACGACTACCCAAGCGATATTGTGACCCTGCCGTAAATTGGCAGCAAGTATCCGGTTTCGGATGCCAGCGGTCGCGCTCGTCGGGAACTTAAACGACGTTAATCAATTCATGGCGATCGTATGCGCGGACCCGGCGTTCATCTCGACGCTGGCGACTTCGAGCGCGAGCGCCGATCACACGGCGATTGCTATTGAGCGTACTTCCAGTTCAGGGCGCTAGCGGCTGGTGGGTTCGTCGACCACCTCGATCGCAACCATCTCGACTTCACTGCCGGAAGCGAGATCGATCCAGCCGGAACCGCACGCCGAGCAGGTGAGCGACAGGTCGTCGGAGTCGGGCTCGGCGGTGCATAGGCCACAACGTCCGCGCGCGGATACCTCTTCGACCGTAAGGGTGGCGTCGGAGAAGCTGGTGCCGAGCTTGAGCAGATCGAAATAATACTCGAGGCCGTCCCGGTTCAGGTGGGCGAGGGGCCCGACGCGAACCACGATGCGGACCACCTGCGACGACGCAGGGAAGTCGGCCAGCGCGCCCTCGGCCGCGTCCAGTATGCCGCGGCAAGCAAGTAACTCGTGCATAGCTCTCTGATTTCGTATCATTGGGTAAAGCATCATGCCAGTGGGTCGATTCCATTGGCGCCCAACGGGTTGGATGGCGTGGCGGCGCTCCATCGACCGCGAAAACAGACAGCGCCATCGGCGTGAGAATCGCGCGCGGCGGTTCGTGCTCTTCACTGACAGCGGTGGTGGGTTAAAGAGCAAGTATGGCGGTCCGCACGAGGCTCGACCTATAATTTTGGTTAATCCTCGAAGCAAGGAAAACTTGTGAGAAGCATTTTCAAAGCAGTGAGCAGAAATTCACCGGGCCCGCTCAAGGCGGCGATTGTATACGGCTTGGCGGCGGTGGTGATGCTGATAATATCGGACACGCTTGCGGTCGTCCTGGCGGGTGGTTCGTTTGAGGTTCTCAATCGGAATTTTCTTGGACAGGTAATTTTCGTTGTACTGACCAGCGTCGTCATTTACCTGATAATGAAACGCTACCAGGCCGCGACGCGCGTCATGCTGGAAGAGAGCGCCGCGACCGCCCAAGCGATATACGAGTCGGCGGCGCAGGGAATCGTGGTAATCGATCAAGATGGCCGGATCGTGAGTGCCAACCCGCAGTTAGAAAGCCTTTTCGGTTACAGCCGGGCCGAGCTGATCGGCCAAAGCCTAGAGATGTTACTGCCCGAGCGGCTGCGCTCCCGCCACGCCGCCCATCGCGACGAGTATTTCAAAGCGCCTCGCGGCAGGCCGATGGGCCTGGGGCTGGATTTGCTCGGGCAGCGCAAGGACGGTACCGAGATCGCGCTCGAAGTGAGCCTGAGCTCGGTGGAGCTGCCGATCGGACGGTTGGCGATGGCGTTTATCACCGATATCACGGAGCGGCTCAAGCTCGAGCACGAGAGCCGGCGCAGCGAGAAGCTGGTTACGCTCGGAGCGATATCGGCGGGAATCGCGCACGAGCTCAACAATCCGATCGGCATCATTTGTTCCCGGATCGAGTTGATGCTGGCGGACGCGGAGAGCCGCAAGCTTCCGGCCGAGGTCGAGGAGGACCTCCACGTGCTCTATCGCAACGCCTTGCGCGTGAGCAAGACCGCTCAGGGGCTGCTGACGCTTGCGCGGCATCGTCCCAAGCAACGCCTCCCCGTAGACATCAACGCTGAGGTTGAAGAAGCATTGCTGCTGGTCGGAAAACAGATGACAAAAGACGGGGTCCACGTCACGACCGTTCTGGACCGGACTCTGCCTGCGATAATCGGCGACTCGGTCGCCCTGCAAGAGGTGCTGCTGAACCTGATAATGAATGCGCGCGAAGCGATTTCCGGCGGCGGCACGCTCCGGATCGAGACCGACCGAGTTCCCGATCGGAGCGATTGGGTGCGGCTGACGGTGGCGGATAGCGGCTGCGGTATCGCGGCCGAAGCGATGGCGAAACTGTTCGATCCGTTCTACACCAACAAACCCAACGGTACCGGGCTGGGACTCTGGGTCAGCAAGCGAATCGTCCGCGACCATCGCGGAACGATCGATGTCCAATCGGAACCCGGCAAGGGGACAACCTTCACGGTCAGCTTGCCTTCAATCAATGCCGATGAAAGCGCGGGGCAGGGGACGTCTGAGGCGCTGGCTCCTTCGTCCGCGGATCCAAGGCAGAGACAAGCGTAACGCTTGTCTCTAGCTGTCCCAACCGTGGGATAGCCGGTACTTCCCGAATCTGACACGTCGCAAGTACGCCACACCGTCGCAAATGGTGCCCATTGTCGCTCCTTTCGCAACGAAGCTGATTGCTTCCTTGTTAGGCGCTAAGCTATCTTTTAGGCGCCCAAATGGGATAGTCGAACATTCGCAGGTACGAGGAGCCGACGCGCCGAAGAGGCATGTCCTTTGCTTGCGTATCTGCAATGGGCGTGACATATCGGTGGCGCAGCAGGTGGTGATGTCGAGCGGGATGCGGGATGTAGGATGTTCAGATCATCAGGCCGTTTGAAGATTGGCGGCCTAACCGGTAGCGGGACCTCCGCAACCCGGTAATTCGCATCGAGAGATCTATGGAGCAAGGCCAGAATAATACCCACGGAGACGCTGTGCCACAGCCCTTACTGACGCGCGAATTAAGATTACCTCAGCCGATCGCGTACTTTTGCATGGAAGTCGCGCTTGAGAGCAATATCCCGACCTATTCGGGCGGTCTCGGGGTGCTGGCTGGGGACATGTTGAGGAGCGCGGCGGACCTTGGATTGCCGATGCTGGGCGTTACGCTTCTGCATCGCAAGGGGCACTTCTTTCAGACTCTGGACGAGCATGGCCGCCAGCACGAGGGGCCGGTTGCATGGTCGCCCGAGGAGTGGCTCAAGCCGACCGGAGCGACTTGCAAGGTAGAAGTCGAGGGCCGGCAGGTGACCGTCCAATCCTGGCATTACAAGATCGTCGGGGTAGGCGGCAGCGCTGCTCAGGTGTTTCTGTTGGATACAAACCTGCCGGAAAACGACCCCTACGATCGTGCGCTGACCGACCATCTCTACGGTGGAGATCTGCGCTACCGGCTTTGTCAGGAGGTCGTGCTCGGGATCGGTGGCGTGCGGATGCTTCATGCGTTGGGCTTCGATCAAGTGACGAGTTACCACATGAACGAAGGTCACTCCGCATTCCTGGCGCTGGAGTTGCTGCTCAAGGAGATGGAAAGCTCGCCGGACGATCATGAGCAGGCACTCGAGCGGGTCAGGCGCAAGTGCGTGTTTACCACCCATACCCCGGTTCCGGCCGGCCATGACCAGTTTCCCGTGGATTTGGCCGAGAGCGTTCTGGGACACGAGCGGATTGAAGCCCTGCGTTCGCTGGGATGCTGCGATTACGGAGTCAACATGACCCGGATCGGGCTGGCGCTGAGCCATTACGTAAACGGTGTTGCCCAGCGCCATGGCCAGGTTTCGCGCGCGATGTTTCCGGGCTACCGGATAAGCTCGATCACCAACGGCGTCCATTCGGCGACCTGGACCGCGCCGCGGATGCAATCGCTGTTCGACAAGTACATTCCGGATTGGCGGCGAAACTGTTTCCTGCTGCGCCAGGCGAGCAATATTCCCTCAGAAAAGGTTCGCGAAGCCCACGATCGCGCCAAGCTGCAACTGCTCGATGAAGTGAACCGGTTGACCAACGCGGGCTTCGATCGCCGTTCGCTCACGATCGGTTTCGCTCGGCGCGCCGCGGTCTACAAGCGGCCGACGCTGCTGTTTCGGAATCCGGAGCGATTGCTGCAGATCGCGCGGCGCTACGGTGCCCTGCAAGTCGTGTACGGCGGCAAGGCCCATCCGTATGATCACGAAGGCAAGTATCTGATTCAGCAGATCATCAACTGGCGCGAGCAGCTTCATCCGTCGGTCAGGATTGCCTACCTGCCGAACTACGACATGCGCCTGGGGCGGATCCTAACGTCGGGAGTCGATTTGTGGCTGAATACCCCGAAGCCTCCATACGAGGCGTCGGGAACCAGCGGCATGAAGGCGGCGCACAACGGCGTGCCCAGTCTCAGCGTGCTCGATGGCTGGTGGCTGGAAGGGTGTATCGAGGGCGAAACCGGCTGGAGTATCGGCTCGCGAGATCCCAACGTCCAAAGAAGCGACGACGAGGACGCTCACGAGTTGTATCGCGTGCTGGAAGAAAACATCCTGCCGCTATATTACGAGCGGCCCGAGCGCTGGGCCGACGTGATGCGCTCGACGATCGCGCTGAACGGGTCGGTGTTCAACACCCATCGCATGCTCGAAGAGTATTTCGTGCTCGCCTATCAGGAGCATCAGCTCGAGCAACGCAACGGGCTGGCGGCGAGCGCCGACGACCCGCCGGGGGAAACGCCTAAGCAGGCGGAAGATCCTGTTCGGGCCTCCGGCGCGGGCGAAGCGTTCCGTATCTTAGTGGACTCCCAGGACTGAGTAGCCCTGAGATTTGAGCGTGCTGGCGACGTGATCCACATCCTTGGTGCGGATCAGCACGTAAAACACACCGGTCTCGTCCCACTTCTCGCGATAGGTGCCGACGCCGAGGACCTCGCTGCCCGCGGCGCCGATTGCCTTCGCGGCGTCGCCGAGATCGTGAGGCGATCCCTTCAGCATCAGGTCGATTCGCGCCGATCCCTCCTCTGACGCGCCCATCACGTCGAGAAACGCCGTAAGGATATCGCTGGTGGTGATGATGCCCACCAGCTTGTCGTTTTCGACCACCGGCAAGCCGCTGATTTTGTTCGTGAGCATCAGTTGGGCGGCAGCCTCGAGCGTCGTGGACGGCGAGACCGTGATCAGTTTTTCGGTCATCGCCGCGGTGATCCCGGTGTGTTGCTCGTGGCCGAGATGGGGGCGCAGGTCGCGATCGGTGACGATGCCGATGAGCTTGCCGTTCTGCATCACGGGCAGGCGGCGGAACTTTCCGGCCTGCATCCGGGCTTGCGCCGTGGCGAGATTTTCGTCGGGCGCCGCCGTCACTGGATTCGCCGTCATCCGCTTGCCGACTAGCATGTTGATATCCTCCGCTGATTGAACCCTGCTGTCCTGAGTTTGAAATTCGTTTATGAAGAGCGCCTCTGGTCCGTCATCCTGAACGAAGGTGGCCGCCGCAGCCATCCTGAGCCGAAGGCGAGGGGCCCTACGGGCCGAAGTGAAGGATCTCGCGCGGTCTTCCGCGCGTAAGTATCCTCCACCCCCGTCTGGCGCCCGGAGGACCGGGCGAGATCCTTCGCTGCGCTCAGGATGACGACAGAAGGCGTCTCAAATTACTCCGATTCTTTTTAAGCGCACCTCCGACTCAGAACCCTGGAAGTTGTTCTATCACTTTCGCCTGATTTCAGGCGCTGAGGAAGAACATGGCGATATCGGCGTTGAGGTTGGGGTCGTCGATGATCTGTTGGCCGGATTCGCTGTTGAGGCAGATCTCGCGCAGGACGCGGACGCCGATCGCGCTGCATAGCTCGCGCACGTCGATAATCGAGGCGAAGCGGCGGTTGGGAGTGTCGTACCATTCGTAGCCGTAGAGGCCGGGGATCATCGGCGAGCGGCCTTGTTCGTAATACATCTGGCGCAGCTTGCGATAGGCGAAGTTGGGGAAGCTCACGATGCCGAGGCGGCCGACGCGGGTAACCTCGCGGAGCACGCCCTTGGTATCGGTGATGCACTGAAGTGCCTGGGAGAGAACGACGACGTCGAACTGCTTGTCGTGAAAAGAGGTGAGTCCGCGATTGAGGTCGGCGTGAATGACGTTGAGTCCGTGCGAGACGCATTCGAGAATCGCGCGCTCGTCGACCTCGATACCGACGACGCGGCCGTGACCCCTGGCGATAAGATCGGCCATCAACTGCCCGCTGCCGCATCCGAGGTCGAGTACGCTGGCGCCGGGCGGAATCTCGTTCACCAGGGTGCGCAGATCGACGCGATCGCCCTGAAAAAACACGTTCGCCGGCCGCCACGGCGCCGCGGCTTCGCGGCCGTTCCCGCCAAGCGGCGGCGCGGCGACGTTATCGAGCAAGCCGCGGATCAATCCGCCGTAGGTGTCGGCGCTGTCTGCGAGCAGGAAGGCGTCGTGGCCGCTTGGGCTGGTGACCTCGCAATACGATATCGGCTTGTCGAGCGCCAACAAGGCGTCGGCAATCTGGCGGCCCTGCGCCGGCGGGAACAGCCAATCGCTCGAGAAGCTCACGACGAGCCATCGGCATCGCGACGGCGCCAGCGCCTCCTGCAACGCGGCCGGTGTGCCGCCGACGTCGAACAGGTCCATCGCCATCGACAGCGTGACGTAGCTGTTGGCATCGAAGCGCTCGACGAATCGCTCGCCCTGATAAGCGAGATAAGCGCCGACCGAGAACTTCTTTTCGAACGCGGTCGGCACGGCGCGCGGCCGCAGCCGGCTGGGGTCGAACTTCGCGGTCATCGATTCGGGAGAAAGGTAAGTGATGTGCCCCAGCATCCGCGCCAGCGCCAGCCCGACGGCCGGTGCGCGGCTGCCGTAGTAACGGCCGCCGTGATAATGCGGGTCGTGGATGATCGCGTTGCGCGCCACCACGTCGAACGCGAGCGCCTGAGTGGTGAGCCGGGGCGAGGTCGCGATCGCGGCGCATCCGCGCACCCGCTCGGGATAACGGATCGCCCAGGTGATCGCCTGATGGCCGCCCATCGAGCCGCCGACCACGGCGCGCAACTCGCGCACGCCGAGATGATCGATCAGGCGGCGCTGCACTTCGACGGTGTCGGCGATCGTGACGGTAGGGAAATCGGACGCGTAGGGTTCGCCGGTATGTGGGTCGATACTGTTGGGACCGGTCGTGCCGCGGCATCCACCCAGGATGTTCGAGCAGATGACGAAGTAGCGATGGGTATCGATGAAGCGACCGGGTCCGACGACCACGTCCCACCATCCGGGCACGTCGGCGTCGTCGTGGCGGGCGACGTGTGAATCGCCGCTGATCGCGTGGCAGATGAGCACGGCGTTGTCGCCGGCCGCGTTCAGCTCGCCGTAGGTCTCGTAGGTGACGGTGACTTCGGGCAGCTCGCCGCCGAGCTCGAGTTTCAGCGGCGTGTCGAAGGTGACGTGCCCGGCATGCGCCAGCGGCGCCGCGGAACGCACCTCGTCGCTGCTATCGAACTCGAGCGACTCCCTGGTCTGATGCGCAAGTGGCTGCGTGGAGCGGGATTTGACCACCGGTGTTATCGCCGCGATGCCGCCAGCGCCTGGCCGAGGTCCGCGATGATGTCCTCGACATCTTCGATGCCCACGGAGACGCGGATGAACTCGGGCGTCACGCCGGTCTCGACCTGCTCCTCGCGCGTGAGCTGCGAGTGGGTGGTCGAGGCGGGATGAATCACGAGCGTCTTCGCGTCGCCGATATTGGCGAGATGGCTCGCCAGTTTGACGTTGTTGATGAACTTCTTGCCCGCATCGAGGCCGCCCTTGATGCCGAAGCCCACGATCGCGCCCTGGCCATTGGGCAGGTACTTGCGCGCGTTCTCGTAATCCTTATGGCTGGGCAATCCGGGATAGTTCACCCAATCGACGGCCTGATGCTTCTCCAGGTATTGCGCGACCTTGAGCGCGTTCTCGCAATGACGCGGCATCCGCAGATGCAGCGTCTCGACTCCCTGAAGGAACAGGAAAGCCGCAAAGGGGCTCATGCACGCGCCGGTATCGCGCAGCCAATGGGTGCGGATATGCAGGATGTAAGCGATATTGCCGACCGGACGGAACGCCTCCTCGAACACCATCCCGTGGTACGAGGGGCTGGGCGCGCAGAACTCGGGCCATTTCTTGGGGTTATCGGCCCACTTGAAGCGGCCGCTATCGACGATCGCGCCGCCGATGTGGGTGCCGTGGCCGCCGATAAACTTGGTGGTCGAGTAAACGATGATATCGGCGCCGTGGTCGATCGGCCGATACAGCATCGGAGTCATCACGGTGTTGTCGATCATCACCGGTAATCCGTGGCTGTGGGCTACGTCGGCGAGCTTGCGGAAATCCGGAACGTCATTCTTGGGATTGCCGAGCGTTTCGAAATAGACGAGCCGGGTCTTGTCGTCAACCAGGCGGCTGATATCGCCGGGTTTGGCGGGATCGAAGAAGCGCACCTCGACGCCGAGCTGCCTGAAGGTCTGCGTGAACAGCGTCCAGGTGCCGCCGTAGAGGGAGGTCGCGGAAATGATGTTCTGGCCGCTGTGCGCGATAGTGAGGATGGCCGCGGTGATAGCCGCCTGGCCCGACGCGAAAGCGAG
>JBEKLA010000086.1:0-14781 GCA_050010455.1 Binataceae bacterium (SeqCode)
CGGCTCGTGGGTCGTTCCGCTCCAGGAGCTGATGGAGTTGCGCGCGGGCGACACGTTTCCATTGCCGGGCGCGGATGAAGGCGTCCTGATGACCGGGGGCGGAAGATTGCTCTCGCTGAAGGTGGATTTCCAGCCGCGTTCGGTCAGGCTATGGGTGCAGCGACGATTCAAAAAATGATGGGAAAATGATGGGAAAGACCGAACTGTTATCGCAACTTCGCGTCACCATGACGGCAACGTTGTGCCGGCTGAAGGTGCCGGCCGCCATGCTGAGCGGGCTGAGCGAGAACGATTGTCTTGAGGTCGCGCAGCCCGCCGACGCCGCTCCGGCGGTCGAGCTCAAAGTTAACGGCAAGCTGTTCGCGCGGGCGACACTCTTCGAACACGAAGGTTGCCGCTTCGTCCGCATAACCGACTTGGTGTCCACGCCCGCTCACGGAGGCTATAGCAGATGGCGTTTGATGAAGAATACAGCGGAACAGGCCTAGACAAAGCCGCGTTGTTGATGCTGAGTTTGGACCGCGAGGTCTTGGCCAGGGTCCTCAAGCATCTCAGTTCGGACGAAGTCACGCTGATCACCCAACACTACGACAAGCAAATGGGTGGCGGCCAGCCGGATGCGGGCCAGTTGCTCAGTGCGTGTCGCGAGTTCCTCGATCAGCAGCACGGACAGAATTCTTCCGGCCACATCAGGGACGCGCTTACGATGGCTTTCGGAACCAAGGCCGCAGGCGATATGTTCCGCGACGATCAATGGCGCGCGATCGCCGAGCGGGTTGAACCCGAGAGCCTGGCGGCGTTTCTTCAGGGCGAGCGTCCGCAGATCGTGGCGGTAGTCCTCTCGCAATTGCCGCCGCGCTATGCTGCCGAAGTGTTGTCGCGGCTGCCTGAGGATTTGCGGGCGGAAAGCGTCGATCGCTTTTGCCGCAACGAGCGAGTTGCCAGCCAGACGCTCGACGCACTGTTGCGGGCGATTGAGGAGAACTTCGCCAACCGCACCACAAGCGACACCCGCGACCAGGGCAACGGAGTGCAGCGCGCCGCCGCGGTGCTAAACCAGCTTGAGTCGGATATCGCAATCAAGATCGTGGACCGAATCCGAGCCGCCGATCCCAGCCGCGCCGGTGCCATCGAACAGGAAATGTTCCACTTCAACGACCTGCTCAGGATCGAACCGAAAGCCCTGCAGATGGTGCTGTCAGAAATCAAACCCGAACGTCTGGCGATGGCGCTCAAAGGCATCCCCGACGAGCTGCGCGACGGAATCTTTGGCGCGCTGCCCGACGCGGTTATCACAATCGTCAAAGAAGAAATGGAAACCGTCGGCCGGGTCCCGATCCGCGAAGTTCAAACCGCCCGTCAGGAGCTGGTTAACCTCGCGCTGCAACTCGATCGCGAAGGCAAGATCCACATCCGCAGCACCGGAGAGGAGATGATTGCTTAGCCGCTGGTCGGCAGGCCTCGGGCGCTGACGACCGCTCTGCCCGAGGCTCCGCATCCGGCGTAAAACATAGCGCCGCGCCTCCCTTACTTCTCTTCCTTCATGGATGGTTCGGAGTTAGGTTATTAGGCGGTAAAACTGCGATGGGCCTTTTGAAGAGTCGGCTGGTCCGATCGGGGTGGATGGCGTCCGCTTCGCCACGTCCGATGCCGTCGTGGCGCGCCGGCCGTCTTGCGGCGGCCGCGATCGTGGCGATCGTCGCGCTGCCCCTCGTATGCTCCCGGGCGAGTGCGCAGCAAGTGCTGGACTCGCGCGATCCGTATGTGGCGGCCGCCCAGGAGACCGGAGTTCCCTTGCCGCTGATTGCCGCTATCGCAGGCGCCGAAAGCGCGTACCATCCGTGGGCGTTGAACTGGAACGGCAAGCAGGTCTACTGTCGCTCGCGCGCCGAGGCCGAGCTCTTGATGGCCAACGATTCGGATAACGTCGACATCGGCCTGATGCAGGTCAACTTCCATCATTGGGGACGCCGGCTGGGTCTTTCCAAGACCCAGCTGCTTGACCCGCGAATCAATCTGTTAGCTGGGGCGCGTATCCTGAAAGAGAGCCTGAGTCACTCAGGCGACCTATGGGATCGGATCGGCTCTTATCACTCCAGCCGGCCGCTTGAGCGCCAACGCTACAATCAGGAAGTTTACAAGAGCTATCTGCACTATCTCCACGCAGATATTCGCTAGGCGGGCGATCTGATTCGCGGCCAAAGCCGGCCGCATGCTCATCTACAGTTATCTGGTCGCTTCCCAGTCCGAATCATTTCCATCGCGTCCATCGCGCCGATCCATTGCTTCGCTGCAACGCTCGCTCACGGATGAAGCATATCGGCCACGCACGCGGCGAATGTACCACATCGCGAGTCCAACGCACGCGATCGGCGGGAAGATTTCCGGCCGATCGCGTGAGTCCTTGAGCGCGCATTAGGTAAAGACCTGCCGCTTGGTTATGCCTAATAGGAAATGAAAAGGTATTGTCTTTTCCTGTTCGTACGCAGAATGAGAGAGATTCCGGCCCGGCGGTAACTCTAATATATGAATTGGTGCGCTACTTGCATCACCGCTGGTGCATGCGCATTCTCGGCAACGACCAGTCGGTGATGGAGGCCGCGCTTCGGGTGCGCTCGATGCGCGCCGGGCTGTTGGCGGAAAACGTCGCCAACGCGGATACTCCGAATTTCCTTTCGCGCGACATCAACTTCGACTCCGCGCTGCAACAGGTGCTTGAGCAGCAACCTGCCGACGGCAGTGTGAACCAACCTGACATCGCGCCCGAGAATATGCGCGCCGATCGCAACAACGTAGATGTGAACCAGCAGATGGGCCAGGTCTACGAAAACTCGTTCAGCTATTTAGCGACCCTGCGATTGTACTCGGACTCGGTAGGGCGCATCCGTTCGGCAACCAGCAGCAGTTGATATCGCCTACGGAGAGGGAGGCTATGCCAATTCAGGATATTGTCGGAGTTGCTTCCAGTGGCTTATCGGCGCAATCGCTCAGAATTACGCTGATCGCGCAAAACCTGGCCAACGCCGATTCGGTCGCGTCACCCGAGGGCGGACCGTATCAGCGCAGGCTTCCGGTGTTCGAGGCGGCCTCGCTGCCAGGCGACGAGGGAACGCAGACGCTCCGCGTAAAAGTTGCGGCCGTGCTGCGCGATCAGACCCCGCCGCGGGTCACGCACGATCCTTCTAATCCGCTGGCCGACGCCTCTGGCAACGTGGCGCAGCCGTCGATCAATCCGGTGATGGAAATGGTCGACTTGATGCAGGCCTCGCGCTCTTACGAAGCCAACCTGTCGACGCTTCAAACCGCGCACGACGTCGCGCTCAAGACCCTGGATTTGCTTAAATGAATCAACTTCCAGGAATCGGATTATCCAGTCTCGCCCCGATTTCGCCGCAGGCTGGCGGCGGTGTCCCCACGGCGAGCGGTTTCAGCAGAGTGTTCGAGCAGGTGAACACGATGCTGGACCGCGCCGATCAGATGGCAGCGGGGTACGCCGAGGGCAAAGTTGGACTGACCGAAGCGGTGCTTGCCGCTGAGCATGCCGATACCACGTTCTCCGTGGCGATGGCGGTGCGGAATCGGGCGCTCTCGGCCTATCAGGAAATCATGAGCATGTCGGTCTGATTGCTCAATGGAACAACTGCAAGGCTTTATCGCGCAGCTGGTCGGATTGATTCGCGCCTTTCGCGAACAGAACCCGACGCGCTTTACGTTAGTCGCGGCCACGGTGGCAGTCACCGCCGCGATCGGCGTCGCCTTCTATCTGATCGATCCCGGAGCAAATGTAATCCTGGCCAATAATCTCTCGCCCGCGGATCGAACCGCGCTCGCGTTGCGCCTGCGCCATCATGGGATCTCGTTTGAACTCGGCCCGGATTCGATCGCGGTTGCCTCGAGCGAACTGCGCCGCGCCGAACAACTGCTCGATTCGAGTCCGGGCTTCAGCGGCGGCGAGGATGGTTTCGGCCTCTTCGATCATTCCACGCTGGGCCAGAGCGAGTTCGACGAGCAGGTGAACTACCAGCGCTCGCTGCAGGGCGAACTCGAGCGCACGATCATGGACATCCATGGGATCGACAGCGCGCGGGTGATGCTGGCGATGGCGCAGCCGTCGCCTTTCGCGCTCGGCGCGAACGAAGCTTCGCACGCCTCGGTGCTGCTCACGACTGCGCGTGGCGCGATGATCGATTCGACGATGGCCAGCGCGATCGCGCATCTGGTCGCCGGCTCGGTGCACGGCCTTGCGCCCGACCAGGTGACGGTGACCGGCAACGACGGGATGGTGCTGTATCCGCCCGCGCGCGGTGACGAGCTCACCGACGTGCTGCGCATGCGCAACGACGTCGAGCATCGGCTGCAGCAAAAGGTCTCGTCGCTGCTCAGCTCGATCATGGGCCAGGGGCGCTATGCGGTGGAAGTCTCGGCCGATCTCGAGACCTCCCAAGTCTCGACCAAGCAACAGATTTACGGCAACGGCGATCACACGATCGTGAGCGAGGAGCATAGCATCGCGCCGGCGGCGGCTGCTTCCGTCGGCGGGATTCCAGGGCTGACCTCGAACCTGCCTGCGCCTGCTCCCGCCGCCACCACGACTGCGACTGCTCCAGGAGCGCCGACGGCTGCTTCGCCGAAGGCCGCCGCGCAGAGCCAGGCAAACGAAGTCGCGCGCAAGGATATCATCAACTACAAGCCCTCGACGCGCGAGGTAACTGAAACCAACGCGCCGATCCGCGTGCGCCGCCTGTCGGTCGCGGCGGTACTCGACGGTACTTACGAAGGCGGCGAATTCAAGCCGCTGCCGCAGGCGCGTTTGGACATGATCAAGGGCCTGCTCTCCGCCGCGATCGGCGCTCAGGGGGATCGTGGCGACTCGGTCGACGTGCAGAGCGCCGCGCTGTCGCGGCCCTATGTGCCGCCGGTCGTGATCAATCCGATGTCGCAGATGCGGGAACTGTTCAGCAACCCGCGCCATCTGTATGCGGCGCTCGGCGGTGGCCTGCTGCTGATACTGGCGATCTTCTGGTTCCTGGTACGTACCGTGAAGAAGTTGTTCGGCGGCAGGAGCGCCGAGACCGCCATGACCGAGGCCGCTCCGGTAACGCTCGACGATCTGGATAGCGCAGAAGCCAGCTATACCCCGCCCGAGTACCAGCCCAGCGACAGCTCCGCGCCGCCGCTCGACGGCAGCTACGAGCAGATCAAGCAGCAGATCAACCAGGAAGTTGATCAGGATCCGGAGCGGGCGGCAGCGATCCTGCGCCGCTGGATCTCTACGACCAACAAGTCCAATAGCAAGACCGCAACCGACAGCCAGCGAGAGGCCGCGTGAATCAGGCGGCAACAGTCTTCAGCTTCCCCTCGCTGGAAGAATTCCTGAACGAGCAGCGCGATCCGTCTGCGCGAAACGCTGCTGCCGAGGATCGCTACGAGCACGAACGCGAAGAGGCGATCCGCCAGGGGTACGAAGAAGGCCTGGCGCAAGGTCGGGCGGCGGCGGAAGCCGAGCTGGCGGCGATGCGGGAAGCGGCCCGCCAGGAAGCGGCCGACGCCGCCCGCGCCGAAGGGCTGGCCCAGGCCGAAGGGCCGATCGCGGCGCTCGGCGAAGCGCTGGCGCAACTCGAAGTCCAGCAACGCGAGGCAGCGCATCAGATCGAGAGCTTCGGCACGGAACTCGCCTTGGCGATCGTCGCGCGCCTGGTCGCGGTCGATTCGGTGCGTGCCGATTTCATCGCCAGGCTGATGGCGATCGCGCTCAAGCAATTGGCGCCTGAACGCCCGCAAGTGATTTACGTCAGCTCGGCCGACCACGCCCTGCTGAATGATCTGATCAAGGATTTGCCGGTCAAAGAGGACGAGACCCTGGCGCCGGGACAAGCGCGGATCGAGGCCGGGAGCCTGTTCGTCGAAGGCGCTATCGAGCGCGCCTTCGCGCAGATCAAGACCGCGGTACTCGAGGTTCGCGCGCGCCGGGCGGCGAAGAGGAAAAAGGAGTGATGATCGCCGAATACGTCGCCGCTTTGCCCGAGATCAATTTTCCGTGCTGCGGCAGGCTCACGCGCTCGGTCGGCCTGTTGCTCGAAGCGACCGGACCTCATCTGCCCGTCGGCGCGCTGGCGATGGTCAAAGATGGCAGCAACGCGGTCGCCTGCGAAGTGGTCGGCTTCCATAACGACCTCCTGCTGCTGCTCGCTATCGACGAATCGCGCCAGCTCTCGCCGGCGAGCTACGTCGAGCCGCTTCATCTCACCTTCAAAGCCGGCCCGTGGCTGCCGGGCCGCGTGCTCGACGGCCTCGGTCGGCCGCTGGACGGGCGCCCGCTGCCTTCAGTCGGCGAGGAAATCGAACTCGATCCGCCAAGCCTCGATCCGATGACTCGCGGGCTGACCAGCACTGCGCTCGACGTCGGCGTGCGCGCCGTCAACGGCCTGCTGACGCTCGGCGTGGGCCAGAAGATCGGCGTGTTCTCGATGCCCGGAGTGGGCAAGAGCATGCTGCTCGCGATGATGGCGCGCGGCACGTCGGCCGACTGCAACGTGATCGCTCTAATCGGCGAACGCGGGCGCGAGGCGCGCGAATTTCTTGAGGACACCCTGGGGCCGTCGGGGCTGGCGCGCTCGGTGGTCGTCGTGGTTACCAGCGACAAGCCGGCGCCAATGCGGCTTAAGGGCGCCTTTTTGGCGACGGCGATCGCCGCGTATCTGCGCCGGCAGGGCCGCAGCGTGCTGCTGCTGATGGACAGCCTCACGCGCGTCGCGATGGCGCAGCGCGAGATTGGGCTCGCCAGTGGAGAACCACCCACCGCGCGCGGTTATCCGCCCTCGGTGTTCGCGGTCATCCCGCGCCTGGTGGAGCAGGCCGGAGCGACCGGCGAGGGCGGCTCGATCACGGGAATCTATACGGTCCTGCTGCACGAAGAGAACGACCCGGTCGGCGAGCTCGCGAAATCGGTGCTCGACGGCCATATCACTCTTAACCGTGAGCTCGCGGGGCGCGGCCACTATCCGGCCATCGACGTGTTGAACTCGGTCTCGCGCGTCGCCCATCGCGTGAGCAGCGCCGAGCACACCCGCGATCGCAAGCGTTTTATCGAACTCTACGCCCATTGGCGCAACGCGGAAGAGCTAATCGCGCTCGGCACGTATCATCCCGGCGCCGACGCCCGCACCGACGAGGCCTTCGCCGCGCACGCCAAGCTCGAGGCCTTTCTCAAGCAAGGCGTCGAGGAACAGTTCTCGCTCACGCAAAGCATCCAGCAACTGGGAGAAGCGATTCAGTAAATGAAGAAGCATGACTTGGTGAAACGCCTGCTCAAGATCCGGACCTTCAGGCTACGCAACGAGATCGCCGGCCTGAAGTCGAGGGTCGCGGCGCTTGATGACGTCGAGCGGCAGCGCAACGAAGCGCGATGCGCCGCTGCTGAGGCCATCGATTCCGGTGCGGCGCTGGGCGATTTGGGGGCGCTGGGCGAGGCGCGGCTGGCCAATGGCCGGCTGGCTGGCGAGCTCCAGCGGCAGGTCTCGGCCGCGGGCAAAAAGGTGCATCACGCCAAGCGGCTGCACGATTCCGCCAGCAGCGTCAACCAGCGCCTGCGCGCGGAAGAACTGGCTCGTCAGGAACACTCACTCGAACTCGAGGCGGAGAATTTCTTTGGATGGCGCGGTCCTCAGGAACCGCGACGCTAACCATGACTGCACAAGTATCAAGTTCGCTGGCAGGCTTGCCGGTCGGTCTCGACCAGCCGCCGCATAGCGCTGATTCCAAAAAAGAGGACGACGGCTTCGACGCGGCTCTGGGGATGGCGATGTTCGCGATACCGCCGGGAGTTACGACGCCTATCCGGGCCACTAACAGCGGGCCGCAGGGTTCGGCAGGCTCGACCGCTGACGGCGTATCGGCCGTGAGCGGCCGCCAATCGAATGTCGCCGCGAATATCGGCGCGCACACGACTGCGTATGTCGCGGCGCAATCGGGCAGCGGCGACTTGGCGGATGGCGATGAAAGCGCCGCGGCGCCGTCGTCACATCCCGCCGACGCGGTCACCCTATCGTTTGCGAACCTCGTGGGCCAATCGTTCGCCGCAAGCTCGCAGACCGCCGGCGGTTCGAACCAGATTCTTGGACAGGTGCTCGCCGATACGGGCGCCTCGGTATCGCAGTCCGCGAGCGCTCAAGCGGTGCCGCAAGGGCAAACTTCCAGTCTCGATAGCAGCGGTGCGACCTCCGTCGGCGGTGCCGAGGCTGCTGGACCCGTCGACAATTTTATCGCTGGGGCGTTCGCCGCAAGCGTAAGGATTACCTATCAGTCACAAGCTGCTTCGGACGCTTCCGTCAGCGGGCAAGTCTCATCGTTCGGACATACGTCCGCCAGTCAGGATCGAGCGGTTAACGTTGCTGCGACGGGTTCGCCCGCCGCTGATCCGTCAACCCGCGACTCAGCTCCAAGTGTCCGCAACGCCGACGTCTTGACCAATCAAACTACTGGCGTCGACGGTACCCCGGCATTCGCACCCGCCGCGAACGGGACTGGCGTCGACGGCACTCCGGCATTCGCGCCAGCCGCGAACGGGACGGCTGTCGATGGTACTCCGGCATTCGCGCCGGCCGCGAACGGGACGGGAGTCGACGGCACTCCAGCATTCGCGCCGGCCGCGAACGGAACGGGCGTCGACGGTACTCCGGCATTCGCGCCGCCCGCGAACGGGACGGGAGTCGACGGCACTCCGGCATTCGCGCCCGCCGCGAATGGGACGGGAGTCGATGGTACTCCAGCTTTCGCGCCGCCGACGAATGGGACGAACGTCGATGGTACTCCGGCGTTCGCGTCGGCCGCAAACGGAACGGGCGTCGACGGTACTCCGGCGTTCGCGCCGCCGACGACGGGAACGGGAGTCGACGGTACTCCGGCGTTTGCACCGCCTAAGCAGGTTAGCGTCGCGCGTCAATCCGCTACGGCAACGGGCGGATCTTTTCAGAGTGGCGTTGCAGATATAGCTGGCTCAGCGTCGTCTGATTCCGCAGTCGAGGCGAAAGCGTTACAGACCGCAGCCGCGACCGCACCGCCCTCCAGCAGCGCGCAGCCGAAGTCCTCAGCCACACGAGCAAATGTCGCCGCCGCGGAAGACCCTCCCGCCTCGACTGCCCTAACGACTCACTCGAACGCCGACGCGGCTGGCCAACAAGGCTCGCTCCCGGACAATCCTGTCGCGCCTGCCGCTTCGGCCGTCGCTGAGGAAGCGGGCAATGGATTCGACGCATCCATTCTTGCCGCCAACAACAAACGCAATCTCGGGCCGCGTCCTAACTCCGACGCGACCGGCGCCCACGGTTCCACGAGCGCGAACGCGGATATGCCCACGGCATCGGCCCCGGCCGAAGCGGGGGGCGGCGCGTCACAGACGAGCGCCAGTGCGGCGGTGACGATGCCTACGTTCACGCCCACGGCTTCGAATACGCGAGTCGCGAATCTCACGATCGATCTGGCCAGCGGCCAAACCACTCAGGCCACCGTGCGCGAGCATTCGGGCGTGGTCGACGTGAGGATCGTCACGCCCAGCCAGCAGAGCGCGCAAGCTATCGGCTCGGAGATTCCGGCCTTGCGCCGGGCGCTCGATGGCGTCGGCTTACAACTCAAAGCGGCCGATGTCAGCTATCGGGGCGACAGCCAGCGCGGCGACAACGGACGGCAGCAACAAAATCAATCGCCGCGCAACCAATCCGGCGACAACACGACGTTCGCAATAGAAGAGGTGAACCAATGAGCACAATCCCAGCGGCGACATCCTCGTCGACATCCTCGTCGGGGTCGAGCAGCACCAACACGGATTTAACGGCAAACCTGCTGATGTCGACGGACTTCCTTAAGATCCTGGTTGCGGAATTCCAAAACCAGGATCCGACCACGCCGGTCGACCCGACTCAGTTTGCGAGTCAGCTGGTGGAATTCTCGAATCTGGGCGAGCTCGAGAGTATCAATACCTCGGTCACACAATCGCCCGCGACGCTCTTGCAAGACGCCTCCTCCATTATCGGACGCGAGGTGGTGGCGGCGGGCAACTCTATCGGGGTCCAGAGCGGCAAAGCGACGTCGATCGTATACGCGCCCTCGACCACCGACAGCTACCAGGCGCTGGTCTACGACTCCAACGGCAACCAGGTTGACGACGTCTCGCTGGGCAGCCTTCAGGCAGGGTCGGTGCAGACGTTCACCTGGCAACCGTCGTCATCAAACCCGGACGGTGCCTACACGGTTACAATCATCAACAGCGCGAACACCCAGGTGCAAGGATTGTTGGAGCAGGGGAAGGTGCAAAACGTCGAGCTGTCGGGCGGCGCCGTCCAGCTGGATCTGGGCAATCTGGTGCTTCCGCAGAGCGCCGTCCAGGAAGTCGCGCAACCTTAACACGCGGATCGATAAAGGGGGACGATAAATGTCTGGCAACACGCTATCAATCACTCAAACCGGATTGCAGGCGGTTGATACCGCCCTTCAGGCGGTTAGCGACGACCTCGCCAACGCCAACACCACCGGCTTTCAATCGGAGTCGGTTGACTTCGGGACCTTGTTGGGCTCGACGATTGGCGACGGCGCGCTTGGCGGCGGAGTCGACGTGACCGGAATCGATCGCGACTTCTCGCAGGGTGCGATCGTTCAGACCAACTCGCCCACCGATATGGCGATCCAGGGCACCGGATTCTTCGTCTACCAGGATTCCTCGGGCACACAGGTCTACTCGCGCGACGGCAGTACCGCTGTTGCGGCCAATGGAACCTTGGAAGGACCCGACGGTGCGGCTCTGCAGGGTTTCAGCTTGAACGCCGCGGGTCTCCCCACAGGAGTTCTTGGTTCGATCACAATTCCCCAAGGGAGCCTGGCGCTAACCGCGTCGGCCAACGTCGCGGTTAACGGCAACCTTGACTCGACCAGCACGGTGATCGGCAGCGTCGCGAGTCCGGTCCCGATCAATCCTTCCGATTCGACGACCTACGATTCGTCGGTCAGCGTCCAGGTCTACGACAGCCTCGGCAACAGTCACGTGCTGACCTTTTATTTTCAAAACGGGGGCCCGGATTCGTCGACTCCGCCCAACGAGGTATGGAATTGGGAGGCCACGCTGGATGGAAGCACGACCGGGCTTGCCAACAACACCGGAAGCTTCTCATTTGACAACGCCGGCGATATGGTGGCGGGCTCCGTTCCGGCCTCGGCGCTTACCGCTACGGTGGCCGGCGCGGCGCCGCTTTCACTCGCGCTCAACTTCGGCAGCATGACCCAGTTCGCCTCGAGCAATTCAGCCAGCGGCACCGCCGACGGCAATGCCGTGGGCGCGCCGCTCGGCGTCCAGATCAACAGCAGCGGCTTGGTATCGGTTTCCTATTCCAACGGCCAGAGTGCGAACGTCGGCCAGGTCGCGATCGCTACCTTCCCCTCCGAAGAGGGGCTGGCGCTCAACTCGCAAGGCCTCTACCAGCAGACCAGCCAATCGGGCTCGCCCACTATCGGCACTGCCGGTGCGACGTCGTCCGGCTCCATCGTGAACAGCTCGACTGAAAGCTCCAACGTCGACACCACCAGCGCGCTGGTGAGCCTGGTGGTTTTGCAACGCAGCTTCCAGGCTAATTCCAAGGCCCTGCAAACCGAAGATAGCGTGCAGGGCTACCTCGATCAGCTGGTGACGCAATAGGCGATGGTCAAGATGCTGGCTCGGCGCACAATCGTGTTCGCATATCTGCTGCCGGCGATTTTGCTGGCGGCCGGCGGCAGTGCTCACGCGCTCGATTTCAAGATCGACGCCGGCGGGCGCGCCGCGGGGCCGCTCGAAGTTGCCGGCCTGCTCACGCTGATCACGCTGGCGCCCGCGATCCTCGTCATGCTGACCTCGTTCACCAGGATCGTGATCGTGCTGTCGCTGCTGCGCCAGGCGCTCGGACTTCAGCAGACTCCGCCCAACACCGTGATCACCGGGATCGCGCTGTTCCTGACGTTACTGGTGATGGCGCCGACCTGGCAGCGCATCCAGAAGGTCGCGCTCGATCCTTACCTGGCCGGCACTCTGACGCCGGGCAAGGCCGCCGAGCTGGCCGAGGAACCGCTGCAGCAGTTCATGCTGCATCAGACTCGCAGAGAGGATATCGAGATGGCGCGCAAGCTGCTCGCCAAGGGCAATCTCGAGTTGCCCGGCGGCGATCCCGCCGCGCTGCCATTCTATGCCCTGGTGCCGGCTTTCGTTTCGAGCGAGCTCACGTCGGCCTTTCGCGTGGGCTTCCTGATCTATCTGCCGTTCCTGGTGATTGATCTGGTTACGTCGGCGATCCTGATGGCGCTTGGGATGTTCATGCTGCCGCCGGCGATGGTCTCGATTCCGCTCAAACTGCTGATTTTCGTGCTGGCCTCGGGATGGCCGCTGCTGCTGGGGAGTCTGGCGGGAAGCTTCGCATGAGAAATCCAAAGGGGGGATTACGTGACACCAACACTGGCGGCTGATCTGTTTCGCTCCGCGCTGTGGACCGCGTTCCAGACGGGAGGCCCTTTTCTGATTGTGATGACCTCGGTGGCAACGCTCATCAGCGTGCTGCAGGCGGCGACCCAGGTGCAGGACTCGAGCGTCTCGTTCGCGCCCAAGCTCGCCGCAGCCCTGCTCGTCGGATGGGTAGGGGCGCCGTGGACCGCCCAATTGCTGAGCGGCTTCATGCATCGGGCCATAGTCGCAATCCCGTGGATAGTCGCGCGATGAATATCAGCGTCGGCGACGATGTGGCACTCGCTTTCGTGCTGGCGTTCGCGCGATGCGGCGGGCTCACGATCGCGCTGCCGACGGTGCTGGGCGTCGCGATTCCTATCCGGGTCCGCATCCTGCTCTCGGCGTTGATCGCGGGCTCGTTGATGCCGCTGGCCAAAGTGGCGATGCCTGCTGTCGCCGGCCCGCTTCCGATCGCATTGATTCCGATCGCATTGATGCTGATACGAGAGCTGGCGGTCGGCGTCGTGCTGTCATTCGCCGCGGGAATCGTCGTCGGCGCGGTGATGACCGCGGGCGACTTGCTGGGCAACAGCATGGAGCTTCACGCCGGCGCGATCCTGCGCGGAACCCAGGAAATGCCCAACGTGCTCGGCGACAGCCTGGAAAATCTGGCGGGGATGCTGTTCTTCATCGCCGGATTCCATCGCACTCTGCTGCTCGGTCTCGGCCGCAGCCTCAGGCTGGCGCCGCTTGGCGTATGCACGCTGCCCGGCGTTCGAGATGTTCTGGCGATAAGCGGCCGGATGTTTGTGCTCGCGTTCGAGCTCGTGCTGCCGGTGCTGATCCCGCTGTTCATCCTGGCGTTGGCGCAGGGAGTGCTGGCCCGCCTTGCGCCGCAGATCCACATGCTGATGGTCGCGCCGGCGGCGATCATTATCGCCGGCCTGGTGCTGCTGATGATGGATTCGCACGGCCTCGCGAACGCGATGATACGGGCGTGGGAGCTGATGATCGACCAGGCGCTGATTTGGACCAATGGCTGATCGCGACCAAAAAACTTTTCCGGCGCTGCCGCAGCGCCGCAAGCGCGCCCGCGAGCAAGGGCAGATCGCGCGCAGCAATGATCTGACCGCGGCCGTATCGTTTGTCGTCGCAACGATCGCGCTTGGTGGCCTGGCTGGCTGTTTCGGCCGCTGGAGCGTCGGCGCCTTTCGCGCCGTGATCGGCCAAGCGCAAGGCGGTGACATTGCCGGCGGCGCGATGCGCTCGATGGCCTGGGTGGCGATCGCCGCCGTTGGAGTGGCGCTGGTTCTCAGCCTCGCCTCGGCGATCGGAGCATCAGTGCAGGGCGGTCTGGTGTTCGCGCCGGTGCGAATCAGTCCCGATTTGAACCGGCTCAATCCGGCTCCCTATTTCGGCCGCGTGTTCTCGGCTCCGACACTGATCGAACTCGGCAAGGCGGCGGCGAAAATCCTGCTGATTGGAATGATCGCGTGGCTGACCGCCAGGCATGCCTTCGAGCTGTACGCGGCCGGCGGCGCGATCGCGAACGGGCTCGCGATTCTCAGCGCTGGGGTGCGGCACCTGCTCGGCTGGAGCGCGGTGATCGGTCTGGTGGTCGCGTGCGTCGATTACGGCTCGAAGTTCTACAAGCACGAGAACGACCTCAAGATGACGCGCCAGGAGTTTCTCGACGAGCTCAAGCAAGAGCAGGGCAACCCGCAGATCAAGAGTGCGATCCGCCGCGCGCAGAAGAAGGCCTGGAAGCGAGCGCGCGGGATACATCAGGCGGCCGCGGCCACCGTGGTCTTGACCAACCCGACGCACCTCGCGGTGGCGCTGCGCTATCGGCGCGGTTTCGATCGCGCGCCGCTGGTGGTGGCCAAGGGAGCGGGTGAGGGTGCCGAGCGGATCAAAGCGATCGCGCGCCTGGCCGCGGTTCCGGTGATCGAAAACAAAGCGCTGGCCCGCGCGCTTTTCCGCTGCAGCGAGGTGGGCGATTACATCCCGCGCCAGCTCTACCGCGCGATCGCTGAGGTTCTAACCATGGTTCTGCGCAGTCAGGCGCAAATCACCCGTCAAGCTTCCAAGGTTGCATAGATGGCGAACCCCAAGACTAGCACCGCTCTGATGACGATGTCGGAACTGGCGCTGCCGGCAACCGCAGTGCTGGTGTTGGCCGGGATGCTGGCGCCGGTTACCGCGACCCTGCTCGATATCCTGTTGTCGTTCTCGCTCGCGTTATCCCTGGTGGTGTTGATGGTTTCGGCGTCCAGCCGCAAGCCGCTGGACTTCTCGGCCTTTCCCACGGTCCTGCTGATCGC
>JBEKLA010000087.1:0-14718 GCA_050010455.1 Binataceae bacterium (SeqCode)
CCACCAGCTCGTCGACCAGCACGCTGCAGGAGAGTACGCAGACACTCTCGGCGTCAGAAGGAGTAACCGTCAACAAACCCGCGTTCGGAAGCGACGTCGCCGGCTGCTGTCTGTACGATTTTGGCAGCTATCTGTTCGGCCTCGAAAATCCGAACGGAACGTTCCAGACTTTCAATCTCAAAAATTCTGCGGGTCAGCCGATCTATATCCAGACCACCGGGCCTCTAATCGTAGGCTTTGTCGGCAATCCCATACCGAACAGCGGCGACGAACTTTCGTGCGGCGGCCAGCCGGCATGGTGGAGGCAGGTCTATAACCTACCCGACGTCGCATTGATTCATCCCGAGCGCTGGGCATGGTCGAAGGAAACAAAAACCGCCAGCTTCAACTTCGAACAGCCCGGGATCTCACCATTGGTCCAGCCCTTCTATCATGCGCGCGGCATATTCATAAGCGAGGCCAACTCGGCGGGCGGTCCTTCGATCAGCCAAGCGCGGCAAGGAGACCAGCTAACGCTCGCGGCGAGAATTTACAACTTGAGCTTTCTTGATACCGACGATTCGAGCCTTACCGTCCCCGCGGCCTCGATTCAAGCGCGGTTCTATGGGCAGCTCTACAACAACGAGACCGGGGAACTCGAGGGCAACAGTTTCCTGATCGGCCAAACCTCGCTGCCGAATATCCCGGGGTTCAAGTCTGCCACCGAAACAGGCCCAAACTGGCGCGACGCGCTGGTCTCCTTCGACACCGGTTCGAGCGCGTTCCCGTCGCTTGCTAATCAGTACATGGTCTTCTGGGTAGTCACATGGATGGAAGATGCCAATGGCAACCTGGTGCCGGAGATGCCCGACCATGGGCTGACGGCCGATCCGACCAATCTGACTTTCAGCCAGATAACCGACGTCCCGACCCAAGCGCATAGCAACAACGTCGGAATGTATCCCGTAAATTCACCGTTTTTCATCGCGGACAAGAACAGTCCTCCCGGAGCTACCGAAGGCGGCGCAACGCTGCGCATCAACGACGTCACGTTGCCGGGAGCGACCCTCGGCGGCGCCGGCCGCAACCAGCTTGACTTGCTGCTTCACGCCACCAGCGCGCCCGCATCCGCGATAGCGCTGAAACTATACTTGGACAGTGAACGCCTGGGACGTCAATTGATCGGCTTGCAGCGCATCCCGTATGTGCCGGCGGATGGGGTCTTTCTGCTTCACGCTATTTTCCGCCCACAGGTGTGCGGGCCAGCAACCATCGTGGTAAGCGCGCAGGCGGACAGCGGCGCATCAGCGACGAGCAAAATGCGGACACGCTTCCCCTGTCTGCGGCACGCGTCGCGCTAGATCACAATGCCGGCGCCTCGGCCTCTGGACGCCGCAGGCGCCGGCGCTCTTACAACTGACGCCGGTACGCGACGAAGTTAGCCGTAATCGAAGCGCCGAGCTTGTGCGCGGTGTTGCGCGACGCCCAATTATCGTCCAACACCAGCGTGTATCCGGCGTAACGCATCCCTTGCGCGGCCATCGTCAGGAACGAACGGCCCGCCATCGCGAGGGCGACGCCGCGCCCACGCGCCTCCGCCAGGACGCTGATATTGATCAGCGCACCGCGCGTTCCGCCGCCGCGCTCGGGCGCGAGCTTCACTCCGTGACGAACATACGCGAGCCTGGTGCTTAAGTCCGGGACCGAAAAGACCGCTCCCACCGGACGGCCGTCGATGCTCGCCACCGTCGACAGGTCGGCCACCTGCGTTTGCGCGAGTGGGCTCAACATCGGGCGCACCTCATCCCGAGTGGTTGAATTCCATCCCCAATGCCGGGCAAACGCTGCATTGGTGATGTCGGTCCACACGTCGATCGCTTCGAGAAAACCGTATTCGCGCCAGCTCTGCACCAGGATTCCGCCGCCTTCGGCCGCGATCACCATCGACGCATACCGTCGCTGCATCTCCGGAGTCAGCTCGGCGGTAAAGTCAGACATGCCCTTCTCGGTCTCAAAGCCTGCGTTCTTGAAATAGCAGTGATAATATGCCGGATTGCCGCGCAGCAGGAACGAGGGCAGATTGTCGTAGTTGTCGATGGTGTACGGATAATCGAGGAAGGCAGCGAACCCGCTGCGCGCCGCCGCCATACCTTGCTGCTTGAGCCAGCTTCCCGCTTCCGTCAGCAGCGCCGTGACCGCTTCGTCCTCACCGGGCAGCGCCTCGAAGTGAATAAGCTGGCCGAGCTTTTCATTCCACTGTTGGTTGTAGCGATGGTTGATAACCACGCTTACGCGCGCCACCAGCCGCCCTTTACGCAGCGCCCACATCGGCCTGAGATCGAGGTAGCCCGCGCTGTGGCCGCGCCCTGATATCAAGTCGACTTCGCTCTGGATATCTGGCGGCCACCACGCGTCGCAGTCAGCGTAAACTTCATACGGTAGCGCCGCGAATTTCTCGAACGCTTCCCGCGTGCCGATAGCCTCGACTTTGATCCCGCCCGCGCTCATCGATTCCCCATCCTACCCGACGAGCCACATCGAGAGGACGCGTCATCGAAGGCATCGCTGCGGCCCGCGCGGCTCCGTCGGAGCGCTCATGTTACCATTCGGCGGCGGTCGAATCCCCCTCTCCCGCGATGACACTCAGCGCGCTCTGAGCGCGCCAGGGTTTCCCGCTTATCGCGACGGGCCTGGCGACGGCGCCATCAGGATACCGTCGGCTCTCCATCGTTCGAGGAAATCAAAGACCAGTGCGGCCGGATCTTCGGCCGGCGCCGCGTCCGCGATGCTTGCGCAAAGCGCCGCCAAAGTCGCGCCGCGGCTTAACGCTTGAATCGCGACGAGTTCGATGCCGTCAATTTCCCGGTAATAGCAGCGGCAGTTCTTGCGCCACACCAAGATGCTGGCAGCCCCGCGCTCGGGCGGCTGCCAATCGTCGCCCTCTTCCACCGCTTGAACGATTTTCGTGACGTTCCACTGCAGAGCCAACAACTCCGACGCCGGATGGATCTTAAGCTCGAGCGCGGGCCAGTCTGTCGGCGCCACCGCGCGAAGCTGATCCGCATTCATCGCGGGGGCGTCCGGACCATGAAAAACGTCGATCAGCGCCCGCTCGAAGCGAGCGAGATCGGCAAGAAACGGCCACTCGTCGCGCAGCGGATGCGAGGCGAGAAAATCAGCCAGATGGTGTCCGGCGTAGAGTACCGAAGGATAGCTCGGCGGATGCGCAAGCAGATAGCCTGTGATGAGGTTATGAAAGTTGGTCGCACCGACGACCGCCAGCGTGGCCGGATAATCCTCCTTCAGGCAATCCAGCAGCCGATAGAAATACATCTCGGCATAGATACCGAGCCGCTCGATCGCGGAAAGATGCTCATCTCCACGGATGACGGCGTCGATCCCGCCCGGCGGCAGGTCGGATTCAGCGCGCAGGCCATCGGCAACTCCGCTCGGTGCGACTATCAACCGATAAAGGAGCGACTGGACGCTCTTTAGATCCGGCGTAACTGGAGTCATGGCCTCAAGTCCAGTGAATGGTGCGCAGCATCGGGGGCTTGCAGCGATGCCTCGCAGCGATCGCGCGCCTCGTCGGCCGCTGCCGCCAGAGTCGCGAATTCCGGGATGTTGTCGTCCCACTCGATCAGCGTTGCAACCGACCCGAAGCGCCGCACCGCCTTCTCGTACAGCGCCCAAACCGCTTCGCACACCGGATGGTCGTGTGAATCAAGCAGGTAGCTGCCGTGGTCGCTATGGCCGGCCGTATGGAATTGGACCACGCGCTCAACCGGCACCCCCGCAAGATAGCGTTCGGCTTCGAAGCCATGATTGAAGGCGCTTACGTAGACGTTGTTGACGTCGAGCAGGATCCCGCAATCCGCTTCTTCGGCTACCGCGCTCAAGAATTCCCACTCGGAAAGCGTCGAATGCCGGTACGTCATGTAGCTCGAAACATTCTCCAGCAGGATGTGCCGGCCGAGCGTCTCCTGCACTTCTCTGACCCGCGACACGACGTGACGCACAACCTCTTCCGTGTAAGGCAGCGGCAGCAGGTCGTGGAGATTGCGTCCGCCGACTCCGGTCCAGCACAGATGGTCCGAAATCCAGGCCGGCTCGAAGCGTCGCGCGAGCGTCGCCAGTTTCTCAAGATAGTCGCGGTTGAGCGGGTCGGCCGATCCAATCGAAAGCGACACCCCATGCAGAACAATCGGATAGTTATTGCGGACGCCTTCCAGCACTTCGAGCGGACGGCCGCCATCGACCATGAAATTCTCGGAGATCGCTTCGAACCAATCCATTTTGGGACGGTTCTGGAGAATGTAGCTGTAGTGAGGCCGCCGCAAGCCTACACCGAAGCCCAAAGACGGGAAATCAGCGCGATTCATGAGCACCCTCGAAGGCATCTACCGGCGCGACGCGCGCGGAGCGTCGCGCCGGTTCAGGTTATAGCGGATTGTTACATTCCTTCGACGTGACCGCCCTTGCTCTTGCACTCATCAGCGCTGGAGGTCATCACGAAACCCTTGCCCTTACAGCCGTTCTGACCCGAGCAATCGTTGTTAGCGCCCTTGCAAGCGCTCTTGCCTTTGCAGTCGTTGCCGCCAACGCACTTTACAGCGGCCGGTTTCGCGCCCGTCGACGGCGCGGCAGACTCCTGGGCCCTGACGCTGTTGGCAAGAAACATCATCGCCACAGCCGAGGCCAAAAGCATACCCTTGGTTCCGTTCTTCATGTGTACTCTCCCCTGTGAGCCCGAAGGCACACTTTGATTAGTTGATGACCTCGCTCCACGAGCGGCTAGTCACTTATCCAAACAGTGGAATTCGCCCGACGGTTCCCGCGCCAGCGTGCACTTTGCCAAAAAACGCAGCCACCTTGTAATCGGGCAATGCCTCTGGCCGGCCACTCCCTGACTATCGTGACCGGGAACCTTCGCCTAATGTCAAGAATTTAGATGGTAAGGATGATATGTTGACGCCCGATGGCAGGAAGCGACCGCGGCCGGCAAGCGCAGCGCGAGCTCTTCGAGGGGCAGGCTCTGCCCCATCTCGACAATCTCTACACTGCCGCCCTCCACCTGACCCGTAATCCGGCCGACGCCAAGGATCTGCTGCAGGACACGATGCTGCGCGCTTACCGCTTCTTCGATCAGTTTACTCCCGGCACTAATTGTCGTGCCTGGCTACTGACTATACTGTACAACTGCTTTCGCAATGATTACCGCCGAGCCAGCCGCGAGAAGACCAGCGTCGCGTCCGAGGATTTCGATCGCGAGGTCGAGACCCGAGGCCTCCGCGACGACATCCCGCAACAGAATCCCGAATCGATACTGTTCGATAAGCTGCTCGACGGCGAGGTCCAGGATGCACTCGACATGCTGCCGGAGGAGTTTCGCTCAGCGATACTGCTGGTCGACATCGAAGAGTTGAATTACCAGGAAGCGGCCGGCGTTCTCGCCGTGCCGATCGGCACGGTGCGCTCGCGGCTGTCGCGAGGGCGGGCGATGATGCGCGAGACGCTGCGCGGCTTCGCCGTCGCCAAGGGTTACGTGCGTCCGTGAGCGGAGTGCAAACTGGATCGGTGAGACGATCTGAGTAACCGTGGATTGCCAGGAATACATCGAGAGCTTTCTCAGCGCCCACGCTGACGGCGAATTGAGCGCTGATGAAGCCACAGACGTATCACAGCATCTGGCGGGATGCGCGAATTGTTCGGCGCGGCTCGCGTCGGAGCGGGCGCTGAAGGCGACGCTGCGAAAGCGCGTACCGATCGTTGCGACGCCCGCCGACGTGCGCCGCGAGATCGCCGCCGAACTCCGACGCTCCGTCAGGCCCTCGATTGGAGACCGGATTCGCGCGTTCACTCCGGTGTTGCGATGGGCTCCGGCCGCGATCGCGGCGGTGCTTATCGTGGTTGCGCTTGTCGGCAGATACTCTCAAACGCCGGCGATTCCCGCGTTCGACCACGCGATCGCCGGTTACGACGCGATGCAAAAGACGCTCGCCCTCAGCGTTCCGCCAGAACCGGGCATGGCATTCGCGTATCCAAACAGCGAATGGATTAGCAAACAGATCGGCGTTAAGGTTTCGGCCTGGAAGTTTGACAAGGCCGGCTATCGATTCGTTGGGAGCCAAGCGGCGCGATTAGCGGACGGACGCCCCGTCGTTTACAGCCTTTACAAGGGTCCTGAAGGGCAGATTGTCTGCTCGTTCCAGCGCTTCTCCGGCTTCCCGATACCGTCCGGCGGAGAGACGGTAAACAACGTCCATCACTTCTATCGTTACAAAGACATGTCGGTGTGCCTGACCGCCCACGGCGCGATGGTCTGCATCCTGGTCAGCCGGATGCCGATGGCGGATTTCATCCGCACGATCAAGCAGGTCGAGAGCTGAGGACGGCGGCGCCGCGCGTCAGCGATCGGCGAATACGTACTTGCCGTCGCGCTGTTCGATCCATCGGCCGCGATCGGTGACCTGGCCCGCGACGTCGATCTTGGTGCGCAACACCATCAACTCTTCTTCGGTCGGAACCTCAAGCTGTCCCAGCTTGGGCGCGATCTTGGGCTTGAAGCTCATCTCCTCCAATACCTGATCGGCGGTCACGAACGGCGACACCGCCTGCAACATCAGTTGGCAATCGCTGTCGTAGCCGAACATCGCCCACGGCGTGTACACGCGCCACGGGCCGGTGTTGGGCGGAAGTCCCGCCTTCTCGCGCGCGCCGGGTCCATCAAGGAATCCGGGCGAGGAGATGAAATCAACGCGGTCAACGAATTTCCGTTTCTGCTGATCGGTAACGAGAATCGTGCGCCACGATACCGCCGCGATCGTGTCGGCGCCGCCGGGACCGCCGAAGCGCCGCCCCTCGCCGCCTTCATACTTGCCAACTATCGTCGAGTTGACGTTGCCGTAGCGATCGACCTGTAGCGTGGCCAGGATTCCGTAGTCGACGTAGCCTAGATGCGCGACATCCGACGCATAGTTCATCGTCGACCATTGCAGCGCGCGATAAACCGCACGCGAGGCCACCAGCGTCATCAGCGGATCGAACGGCAGCAACGGTTCGGGCCCCACCACGCCGTCCTCGGTCAGGTACTGAAGGTTGGGCGCGTGCACCTGCTTGGCCAGCAGCGCAGAGCTCATCGGTTCGCCACCGGCTCCGACCCAGTAGATGTAACGTTCATCGATCATGCGCGCGACCTGGCAGATCACGTGCTCGCGTTCATTGAAATTGCTGGCAGGCGTGCTCATATGCAGTACCCCTCGCGGATCGTTTCACGGCGGCAGATTTCGGCGATCTTCGCGGCGCCGACGACCTTCTCCAGATACTCATCGTGCGAAGCAACCGAGTAGACGTGCTTGTCGAAATAAGCGCGGAAGTCGCCCGCGAACATCGCGCCCATCGCCTCGACCACGCCGGCCGGATCGCAGGCGTAATAGCCCGGCACCGTTCCCGGATACCCTCCGTACGGCGCGTGAACCACGGCGTCGACCGAAAAATGGGGAATCGAGGTGCGGCCGGGATCGCGGCGAATCTCGTCGGTGGAAACGATCTCCTCGGCCTGCAGGATCACGCGTTTCGAAGCCAGCGCGCACTCCTGATGCGTAATCCCGGTGCCAAATACGCGCGCGTTGCCGTATTCGTCGGACTGATTGACGTGCACGATCGAGACGTCGGGATTCAGCGCCGGCACCAGCAGGATCGGCTGCTTGGTGTACGGGTCTTCGATCAGCTTGCAGCCCGAATGTTTGAAGCCGTCGGTGCCGCCGAAGCTGCGCGCGGGCAGGAACGGCAGCCCCATCGCGCCCGCTTTCAGCCTAAGCGTCATGATCGCGTTCGAGTACTCGTAGATGGTGCACCTCTTCTCGCGCACCGCCCTCGAAATCCACGGACCGAACCCGATAAACCCGATATCGACGCGATCGGCGCATCCCGACTCAACCAGCAGAGCGGTTGCGACGTAAGTGAACTTGCCGCAAACCCATAGCTGCCGTTTCTTCTGCCGTATAATTTCGCGCAGCAATGAGTCCGGCCCGCGCATAAAATAGTTGCAGTCATAGGCGAGGTAATCGCCGTCACGAACGAACTTCTCGACCGCCTCTTTATGGGTCATCAGCTTCGACACCATCTGATGCGGCTTGTTATCGCGAACGAAAGCCCGATACCCGTCAGGGTCTACCTTGAAATAGTCGCCGCGCCCTTCTTGAAGAATTCGCATCTGAAGCGACACCTCCACGCAAACAGTTGGCTAACGCCCTTCATACCGCAACCGCACCCTCCACTCCAAACGCTCACATCGGCTGCCTTGCGTTATTGCGGCCTCATCCCATTCGCCAGCCCGCCCCGTCGTTCTTTACTTGTCCCCCTCTTTGCCGGCAGGGTCGCTTTTTCTGATCCCCTCTCCCGCATTGCCGCGGGAGAGGGATAGGGTGAGGGCACAAATCAGGGGCGAGCCGTTGAACGACGCGCCAGCGACACGCCCGTCAGGCGTTCGACCACTTGATCGGAGCGAAGTGCCCGTTGCGCCCGGAATTCTCGAAGTCGAAGTGCTCGTCCTTGAAGTGGCTCGACGTTCCTCTTGCCGCCGCAAGGTGCCGATTCGCGAAGTGGCCCACGTTCTCGAACCAAACCTGCTGGCTGTCGGCGCCGAGCACGCCCTCGACGGTCACGTCGGCGACCTCGGGGATAACCAGCTTGCGCTTGCTGCCCTCGAGGACAAAAGTTATCGGCACCGACTTAACCGGCAGCCGTTTCGTGATCAGCGGAGCGAAGCGGCCCAGCGGCCCGCCCGCGCTGGCAGTGATGATCTGCTCGAGCGCGGCGCGCTGCTCCGCGCTGGCGCGCACGTCGATATAAGGTTCGACCGTCCAGTTGCCCGCGGTCATCACGCCGGGCGAGTAGATTACCAACACCGCGTTCAGGCCCGAGAGGTCGGTCTGCCCGTATTTGCCTGAGTCGACGCGGAACGCTACCACGACGTCGCAATGGCCGTCGGTCGGCCGCGACCCCTTGGTCAGCAGGCACGGGCACAGCAACTCGCAGTTACACGATTCAAAGTATTCGCCGTCCATCGTCCAGCGCTCGCTCATAACTTCACCTCGTCAGTTCGTTCGACCTGCCGCCAGTATTCAATAACCTCGCTCCCGGCCACAAGCCCCGAGCCTTGCGCGCGGTTTTGTCCCGAGCGGATAGCGCCTGGCGTCGCGTGACGCGGCCTTAGTGGCGGTCGGCGGCTTCGAACAGATGGAGCTGATGGTCGGCGCGGCGCGTAGGGATCGCCACCGGATACTTGCCGGTGAAGCAGGCGTCGCAGAATCCGTCGCGCGGGGCTTCCATGAACGAGTATAGGCCGTTTGTACTCAGGTAGCCCAGCGAGTCAGCCGTGATGAAACGGCGGATTTCCTCGATCGTCTGATGCGACGCCAGCAGCTCGGCGCGGGTCGGCGTATCGATTCCGTAGAAGCAGGAATTGATCGTGGGCGGCGCCGCGATCCGCATATGAACCTCGCGCGCGCCCGCCTGACGCAGCATCGGGATAACCTTGCGCAACGTAGTGCCGCGCACCAGCGAATCCTCGACCAGCACCACGCGCTTGCCATCAAGCACCGCGCTCACCGGGTTGAACTTGATCTTGACGCCGAAGTGGCGAATCGCCTCGCGCGGCTCGATAAACGTCCGCCCCACGTAGTGGCTGCGGATCAGGCCGAGCTCGAACGGCAGCTTCGATTCCTCGGCGTAACCGATCGCGGCCGGCACGCCGGAGTCCGGCACCGGCACCACGACGTCGGCGTCGGCGGGGCATTCGCGCGCCAGCGCACGCCCCTGTTGCTTGCGCACCTGATAGACGTTGCGGCCGAACAGCAGGCTGTCGGGACGGGCGAAATAAACGTACTCGAAGATGCAGCGCTTAATCGGCGCCTGGGGAAACGGCTTGAAAGATCGAATCCCGTCTTCGGTGATCGCGATCACCTCGCCCGGCTCGACTTCGCGCACGTATTCGGCCCGTACCAGGTCGAGCGCGCAAGTCTCGGACGCGACCACGGTCGCACCCTTGAGCCGGCCCAGTACCAGCGGCCGAAAGCCGAACGGATCGCGCGCCACAATCATCTGCTTCTCGGTGAGGCAAACCAGCGAGTATGCGCCTCGGATCTGCGCCAGCGCCTCGATCACCCGCTCGGCGATCGTCGGCGCATGCGAGCCCGCGATCAGATGAATGATCACCTCGCTGTCGGACGACGACTGGAACAGAGACCCGTTGTCTTCGAGATGCTCGCGCAGTTCCTGGAAGTTGACCAGGTTGCCGTTATGAGCCAGCGCCAATCCGCCGCCCGCATATTCAACGACCAGCGGCTGGCAATTCTTGAGCGTGGTCGAACCTGTGGTGGAGTAACGGTTATGGCCGATCGCGCGCGTTCCTTCGAGCCTGCCGATCACTTCCTGGCTGAAGATGTCGGCCACCAGACCCATCCCGCGATGGGCAATCAGCGCCTTGCCGTTCGACGAAACGATTCCGGCGGATTCCTGGCCGCGATGCTGCAGCGCATACAACCCTAGGTATACGAGATTCGCGGCCTCAGGATGGCCGTAAACGCCGAAGACCCCGCACTCTTCGTGGAAGCCGTCGAGATTCGACTCTTCGACCGACAATTCGGCGTCGTGTTCGTGCGTCATGACCGCTCAAGCCTTTTCGGCAAGGCCCGTTCGTATATCTGCCGGAGCTCGATCGTGTCCTCGTCTATTATCGATCCGATCGTAAGCCGCCCATTCGCCGTGACCGTGCCAATCGTGACGCACTCGAGTTGGCGCGCGGCAAAAAGGTCGCGCACCCGATCGATATTTTTCTCGTCAACCGACATCACGACAGTTGAAGCGCCCTCTCCGAAAAGCATTTCGGCGCCACCAAGCTCTGGCCCCCCTTGGTCCACCTCGGCACCCAAAACCGATTGCGAGTCAAAACAGGATTCCGCAAGCGCCACCGCCAGGCCGCCCTCGGACACGTCATGAGCCGAGCTTATCAAGCCCGATCCCGCCGCCGCAACGAGGGCGTCGATCAGGGCTCTCTCTTTGGCCAAATCGATCGCCCCGAGCGCGGTATCGCCGGACGCGCCGAAAATCGCCTCGTACTCGCTCGCGGCAAGCGACGGCTCAGCCGTCCGCACCATCACGATTCGGTCACCCGGGCGCTTGAAGAATTGCGTCACCCGTTTCGATACGTCGTCGAACCGCCCGACCATCGCGATCGTCGGCGTGGGCGGAATCGCGTGCCCCTCGGTTTCGTTATAGAAACTGACGTTGCCGCTGATAACCGGCGTCTTCAGCGCCAGCGCCGCGTCGCGGATTCCCTCGACGCCGCGGATAAACTGCCACATGATCTCAGGCCGCTCGGGATTGCCGTAGTTGAGGCAATCGGTGATTCCGATCGGGCGCGCTCCCGCACACGCGACGTTGCGTGCCGCCTCGCACACCGTTGCGACCGCTCCCAGATAAGGATCGAGCGCGCACGCACGCGGATTCGAATCGACCTTCAGCGCCAGGCCGCGCCGCGATCCTTTAATTCGCAGCACCGCCGCGTCGCTGCCGGGCTCGACCACCGTGTTGCCCTGCACCAGGCAATCGTATTGCCGATAGACCCATCGCTTGGAGGCGACGTTCGGACTATCGAGCAGCCGCCGCAGCGCATCCGCGGGCGCGGGTTGATTGCCCGACGCCTTCGCGAACGGCTTCGATGGCGCCGGCGGCTGCGCCGGCCGATCGTATGCCGGGGCCTCGTCGGTGAGCGCAGCGACCGGAATATCCGCGACGATCTGGCCGCCGAACCGCGCGCGCCATCGCCCGTCGTCGGTGATTCGGCCGACCACCACGGCGTGCAGATCCCATTTCTCGAACACGCGCTGCAGTTCGTCCTCGCGCCCGCGTTCGGCAACGAGCAGCATCCGCTCCTGCGATTCCGACAGCAGCATCTCGTAGGGCGAAAGCCCCGCTTCGCGCAGCGGCACCTGATCCAAATCGAGCTCGATTCCGAGTCCGCCGCGTCCGGCCATCTCGCTCGAAGACGAAGTCAGCCCCGCTGCGCCCATATCCTGGATCGCCACGATCGCGCCCGTCTTCATCGCCTCCAGGCAGGCCTCGATCAGAAGCTTTTCGGTGAAAGGATCGCCGACCTGCACTGTCGGACGCTTGCTTTCACTCGCCGCGTCGAACTCCGCCGACGCCAGTAAACTCGCGCCATGGATACCGTCGCGGCCGGTCGCCGAACCAACGTAAAGCACCGGATTGCCGACACCTTGCGCCTTGGCGCTGAACAGTTCGTCCTTGCGCGCCAGGCCCAAACAGAAGGCGTTCACCAGGATATTTTCGTTGTAGGCGGCGTCAAACATGACCTCGCCGCCGACCGTCGGCACACCAACGCAATTGCCGTAGCCGCCGATTCCGCCCACCACGCCGCCGACCAGATAGCGCGTGCGGGGATGGTCGAACGAGCCGAACTTGAGCGAATCCAGTCCCGCGATCGGCCGCGCTCCCATCGTAAAGATATCGCGGATGATGCCGCCGACGCCGGTCGCCGCGCCCTGATACGGCTCGACGAAGGAGGGATGGTTATGGCTCTCGATCTTGAACACCGCGAGCCAGCCCTCACCGATATCGATCGCGCCAGCATTTTCGCCCGGCCCCTGCACCACCGACTCGTCGCGGCTCGGCAGCATCTTCAGATGACGGCGCGAGGACTTGTAAGAGCAGTGCTCCGACCACATCACCGAGAACACGCCCAGTTCGGTGAACGTCGGCGTGCGGCCAAGCAATTGTTCGATTCGGCGATACTCCTCGGCGCTGAGCCCATGCGCGCGCGCCTGCTCGAGATCGACCTTGGGCTCGCCCGCGATTGATACCGCATTGCTGCTCATGCGGCACTCGCCACGATCGACCGGAAGAGGCTGAGCCCGTCCTCGCCGCCAAGCATCGGCTCAACCGCATGCTCCGGATGAGGCATCAGGCCGAATACGTTGAACCGCTCATTGGCGACGCTTGCGATCGAATGCATCGATCCGTTGGGATTGGCCTCGTCGCTGTCGCGCCCGCGCTCGTCGACGTAACGCAAGATCACCTGCCCGCGCTTTTCCATCGCGGCAAGCTCTTCTTCGGGAGCGACGTAAGATCCTTCGCCGTGCTTGATCGGCAATCGCAACAGCGCTCCCTCGCGCGTTCTATTGGTGAAGGCGGTGCGCCGATTCTCGACTCGAAGCGTCACCCATTCGCAGATAAACGACAACGAACGATTCCTGGTCAGCGCTCCCGGCAGCAGGTGCGCTTCGCACAGAATCTGAAAGCCATTGCAGATTCCGATCACCAGGCCGCCCTCGGCGGCAAAGCGCGCGACGCTCTTCATGATCGGCGCGAAGCGCGCGATCGCGCCGGTGCGCAGGTAATCTCCGTAGCTGAAACCGCCGGGCAGCACCACGCATCCGACGCCGTCGAGCGTTTCGTCCTTGTGCCAGAGCGAGATCGCGTCCTGGCCCAGCACTTCGCGCAGCGCGTACAGCGCGTCGCGGTCGTCCAACGAGCCGGGAAAGCTGATCACGCCCCATTTCATCCGGCTTCGACCTCGAAACGGTAATCCTCGATAACGGTGTTGGCGAGCAATTGCTCGCACATCCGCGTTACGATTTCCCGCGCCGCAGCGGCCGACGCGGCTTCGACACTCAGCGCGATATACTTGCCGATGCGGACACCGTCGACCTGGTTAAAGCCGAGGCTCTTGAGCGATTGCTCGACGGCGCGGCCCTGCGGATCGAGAATCCCGCGCTTGGGCGTGACCAAAACCTTTATCTGGAAATTCAAATTGACGTTCTCAATCAGCCGCCATCCGGCCGGTTCCGCTCAGACCAAGAATCCCATGCACTCGCGACGATCGATTCAGGCGTCCGCCGAAACCCGCCGCAGCATCTCCTGGTAGGCCTCCTCGATCCCGCCAAGATCGCGGCGGAACCGATCCTTATCCAGTTTCTCGCGAGTCGCCTTGTCCCAGAAGCGGCAGGTATCGGGGCAGATCTCGTCGGCCAGGATGACCTCGCCGTGATAGCGCCCGAACTCGTATTTCGCGTCGACCAGGATGATTCCGCGCTGATCGAGGAAATCCTTCAGCACGCTGTTGATCTTGAGCGCGAGTTCGTCGATTTTCTTGAGCTCCGCGGCGGTGGCCCATCCGAACGCCAGCGCGTGGTCGGCGATAATCAGCGGATCGTCGAGCGGGTCGGACTTATAATAGTACTCAACGATCGGGCGTGGCAGAGGCTCGCCCTCTGTTCGGCCCAGCCGCTTCGCCATCGATCCCGCCACGATATTACGCACCACCGTCTCGACCGGGATGATCTGCACGCGCTTGCACAGCATCTCGCGGTCGTTCAGGCGGCGGACGAAATGCGTCGGCACGCCGGAGCGCTCGAGCAGGTTGAAGAATAACTCGGACATCCGGTTATTCATCACGCCCTTTTGCTCGATAGTGCCGCGCTTCTTGGCGTTGAAGGCGGTGGCGTCGTCTTTGAAGTAAGCGATTACCAGATCGGGGTCAGCGGTCGAATAGAGTTTCTTCGCCTTGCCCTCGTAAAACATCTCACCTTTTTTTGGTTCGGCCTGTTCCATCGTTTTTCACCCTGTGACGATTTTCAAACGGGCCGCGCGCCTTAGGCAAGCATCTTATCAACATCCGTTCGCGATTATTCACACCTCGCGCCGCCGCTCAAACGC
>JBEKLA010000088.1:0-14705 GCA_050010455.1 Binataceae bacterium (SeqCode)
AACGCTCAGAATCGAGATACTCGACCTATCGAACCTCGAACCTGCACCGCTACAATCCACGCCGACACTATGAAAACAGCATAGAGCGCTGCCGATCACTCGTTTTTCCGTACCCTGCTAGGTCCGATGAAGACTGTGATGATAGCGTTCTGGTCGACGGTAAAACCGTATCGCGGAGGCAGGGGCGTCTCGCGAATCTCGCATTGGACATACATTGTCGCATTTCGAGTTGGCGTCTCTCCAGAGTTTCGCCAGCGAGGCCGGAATCGCCAATTGTAATCACCAACAGTGGACCCGAATTCCCAAAACTGCCCGAAACCCTCAGCGGAAACGAACGCGCGTTTGTTAGTGACCAACGCTTCTCTAGTCAATCGAGCCTGTTGCCAAGTCGCTCTGAGCAAACCCAGCGAAATGCAGGTGTAGAGGAGAGTGATTACGAGAAGACCCCAGTCTGTAATGGTGGGCCTCTGATACCATTTCTGTGGGGGCTTCTTTTCTACGGCGGAGCTTGGCTGAACTATTTGAACTGGGGCTGGTTGAACGACAATCGTAAACGATGGCGTTGCTATTTTGGGTTTGTCTTTAGAGCCGTGATTATGTTGTGGAGCTTGATTTTGATGTTTTTCGTTGCCGTCGCTTGCGACGCTTAGGAGTAATGCCAACACGATCAAGATCGACAGAATCGATGGCCTTAAGCGCCTCATGGAACGTCAGCGGGTGAAGTGAAACGAGTTTTGACCCTAACATAATCGCCCTCTGTTGCGGAAGCGAAGTCGCACGGCACGCGGGTTGCCATCTTTTTTCGCAACCCGCGTGCCGTGCGCGTGAGGGTGCAAAACGCTTGCGTCCCAACAGCTCGCAGAACCCTCACCCTAGCCCTCTCCCATGAAAGAATGGGCGAGGGGAAAAAACGAAGCCGCGTCTAACGCAACACCGCTAGCCAGAGGCCGGCGGCGATCATCGCGAGGCCGCTCAACGTCGCGATGCCGCGCCCGTACGGAGCCACCTTCTCGATCAAAACCAAGGCGGTGATCGCGGCGACCCACAGCAGGTTCATCGCCCCCGCGACGAACAGCAGCGCCATCAGCAGCCAGCAGCATCCGACGCAGAACGTGCCGTGATTCACGCCCATCCGCAGCGCGCCGAGCCGGCCCTCGTACCAGCAGGTCATGAAGAACGACAGCGGCGATCGGCATTTGGCGAGGCATGCGTCCTTGAGCGGCGTGAACTGATAGATGCCCGCGGCGATCAGCACGATGCCGCCGAGCATCGGCGTGAAGCGCAGCATGTCACTTATGATCGCGGCGCGCTGCAAGGCCAATTGGCCGGCCGTCACGATCGCGCTGAAGACGCTCCATGCCACCAGGTAGCCGAACGCGAACAGCCATACCTCGGTCGATGACGCATGGCCGCTGCCGCGACGCAGCCGCGCGAACATCAGCACCATCGGCGCTACGCTCGGCACCATCATCGCCGCCATCATCACGACCCACATCACGAAGGTGAGCCACGCCTCTTGCGCCGTGCCCTGATACGGCATCGGCATCGCCATCCGCATGCCGTTCATCGTCATCATTTCCGACGACGGCATCGGCATCCACATCAGGTATAGCCACGACAGCAGGGTAATCGCGCCAAGGCCACCCCATATCGCGATTTGGTCTTGCAGCGGCAGTGATGCGGCGTCCAACTTCGGCGCCGCATCAGCCCGGGGTTCCATTTCCAAAGCGTTACTCATCCGATCCGCAAACAGTAAACCGCTTGCCGGCGGCGACGCCGTGCCGCGCGTCTAGCGCTTGCCGGCACCCAGAAATTCGTTGCGCAGACCGCCGATCAAATCCCTGGTGGCAACCTTATCCAGAGAATCCAGGTCCCATCCTCCATCACGAAAGAGTCCCCGGATGACCTCAGGCTCGGAATACAGGCCGACCTCGTCACCGCCTACCTGGAAATCGCGGCCGTTGACGTTTGCGGCCGCGTCGGTGCACAGCCACACCGCCAGCGCCGCGACTTGTTCGGGCTTGTTCTCGAGAAAGGTCGCCCGATCGATAGTGGACTTGCCCAACGCCGGCCCGCCCAACACCTCTTGGGTCTTCAACATCGCCTGCATCACTTCCTCGGTGGCGAGGCGAGTGGCGGCGCGCGGCCGAATCGCGTTGCATCGGACGTTGAAGCGGCCCAGATCGCGCGCGATCGTGCGAGTCAGGCCGATGATACCTTCCTTGGCGGCGGAATAATTCGACTGGCCCAGATGGCCCAGGCCGGATTCCGATCCGGTGTTGACGATCACGCCACTGCGCTGCTCGCGGAAGATCGGAGCGGCGTATCTGATCGTGGTGAAATGGCCCTTGAGATGGACCGCGATCACCGAGTCCCAATCCTCCTCGGTCAGATTGTAGATGACACGGGGACGGGCATTGCCGGCGTTGTTAATCAGGATGTCGAGCCGGCCGAACGCGTCGAGCGCGGTCTTGACGATACGGCCGCCACCTTCCATCGTGGCGACGCTGTCACAATTGACGATCGCCTCGCCGCCGGCGTCGCGGATCTCTTTCACCACCGCGTCGGCGACCGACTTGTCGACGCCCTCGCCCTGGGAGGTCCCACCGATATCGTTGACCACCACCTTGGCGCCCTCGCGCGCGAGCAGCATCGCTTCGGCGCGGCCGATACCTCGTCCGGCGCCGGTGACGATCGCGACTTTTCCAAGCAGGCGTTGCTTCCCAGCGGGATTCTTTTCGGATGCCATCTCTAATCTCCTGATTCGTTAATATTGCGGCCATGCACAGGTCCGAGCGGCCCCAACGCCTGTCGGCCTGCGATCTCCGAGGGGCGAGTTTCGCAAGAAACGCGTCGCGCGTCCAACCGCCGCGAAAGGGCGCTGCTCAGTAAGCCTTCTCCAGCAGTGCGTATACGTCGTCGGGCTTGACCTGGCGCGGATTGGTCGCGACCACAAGATCGCCCATCGTGCCGTCGACGAACACGATTGCTGCCAGAGCCCCCTCCAGCATGCCTACTCGAACACCTGCGCTACCAGCTCTAAGGCTGGATTGTTAAGACGGATTGACTCTGTTGGCTTTCATTTAAAAAGCAAGGTTACGATCATCACCGGGCGTCGGCACCCGACAAAGTCGCGCCGTCTCGACGATTTTGTGCGCGAGGGGGTTGAACGAGGCGGCGAAACCAGTTCCGCCGCCTCGATTGTGTTACGGCGTGCGCAGGAAGCCGTGATTCACATTGCTCGCGTCCACGTAGTATCCAGTAATCGCCCCTGCGGGGTTGATGCCGATGGCTACTGTGCCTTGGCCCGAAGCCGTGCCTGCGCCAGGAACATCGAAGATCGTGATGGTGCCTTCCGAAACGCGGACGAAACCGTGATACACGTTCGCCGAGTCTATGTAAGTCCCTGCGATCGCTCCGGACGGGTTATTGGCCTGGGGAAACGTGCCCTGGCCGTTGCCTGTACCTGCGCCCGGAACGTCGAACGGGGTGATGGCGCCGTCAGGAGCGCGCAGGAAGCCGTAACTCACACCGCCCGAGCCTGTATAGAATCCCGCGATCGCTCCCTCCGGGTTGATGTTGAAAGCAAAGGTGCCCTCGCCGCTGACTGTGCTCGCGCCCGGAACGTCGAACGTGGTGAGGTCTCCGTCGCGAGCACGCACCCAGCCGTGAAACACACCGCTCGCGTCGGTGTAGGGTCCCGTGGCCGCCCCCGCCGGGTTCAGGCCATAGAAACTCGTCCAGTCCGTGCCGTAGCCAGGAACCGTGCCCGTGCCGGGAGCGTCGAAGATCCTGAACTTGCCGTCGCGAGCGCGCACGAAAGCGTGATACAAATCGCCCGCTTCAGTGACATCTCCCTCGATCTCTCCCGCTGGGTTGATGTTCGCGGGCGCAGTGCCTTCGAGCGAGCCTGTGCCTGCGCCTGGAGCGTCGAAGGTGGTGAACTTGCCATGCGGAGCCCGCAGGAAGCCGTGACCCGCATTGTTCGCGTCAAAATAGTATCCCGTGATCTCCTGCGCAGAGTTCATGCCCAAAGGTATCGTCCCTTGGCCGGCGCCCGTGGCCGCGCCCGGAACGTCGAACGTGGTGATCCGGCCCTCGGGAGTGCGCAGGAACCCGTGGTTCACACTGCTTGCGTCGATGTAACCTCCCATGATCGCCCCGCCCGTGTTGATGCCGAGGACGGTTGTGCCTTGGCCGGCGCCCGTGCCCGCCCCCGGAGCGTCGAACGTGACAAATTCAAGCTTTGGTTCCTTTGCTCCTGCTTGCGCTTGCGGCCACGGCGCGCAAACCAGACCGACGCTCCGAAACGCCCGCCAGCGGAGGACAGTACGCTTACCCGAACCGCGCGTTGCCCAGCGCAACGGGGAAGCTGAACTAGGAGAGAGTAACCTCGTTATAAGATTCGCACCAAAAAAGACGAACGTCAAATTAATTGTTCTAAAGTCAAGTTTTAGAAGATAACGCTTGCGAGGCACGCTCTGCGGTCGCTGAGACGCCCTCTAATAGGCTTTTTCCAGCAGCGCGTATACGTCGTCGGGCTTGACCTGGCGCGGATTGGTCGCGACCACAAGATCGCCCATCGTGCCGTCGACCAGCTTCTTGAAGCCTTCCTTCGGTATGTTGACCTCGCGCAGCGTGCTCGGCAGTTTGAGCTCCTTTACCAGCGCGCGCAGCACCGCGACCGCGGCGCGTCCCGCTTCCTCATCGCTCATCCCCGCGGTATCGACGCCCATCGCCGCCGCCAGCCGCTTCTGGCGATCCATCGTGACCGCCATGTTGAACTCCATCACCCACGGCAGCATGATCGCCGAGGTCACGCCGTGAGTGACGTTGAAGGCGCCCCCGAGCTGATGGCCGATGCCGTGGCTCAGGCCCAGCACCACGTTGTTGAGCGCATAGAGCGACATCCACGAGCCGACCTGGCAGGCGCCGCGCGCGGCCAGATTGTTGGGCTCGCGCGTCGATAGCGCGAGGTTGGCGATCAGCAGGCTCAGCGCCTGGGTCGAAATCGCGTCAGTGAACGGCATCCGGCTGCGCGACAGAAAGGTCTCGACGCAATGGTCGATCGCGCGCAATCCCGACGAGCCCCACAGCCAGGCCGGCGTATGCACCGTCATCGCGGGGTCGAGGATGACCTCGCGCGCCATCAGCTTGTCGCCGACGAAGAGTTCCTTGTGCTGAGTCTCTTCGTTGAGCGCGCCCGCGAAGTTCGAGAATTCCCCCGCCGAGAGCGTGGTCGAGATCGCCAGATGCGGAACCGCCGACGCATTCATGGGCGGGATGAAAAGTTTGTCGGGATACTCGAACTGGATGACGTACTTGTCGAGTTGCGCGCGCGTGGTGACGCCCTCGGACAGGCACATCGTGATCATCTTGACCGCGTCGATCGGGCTGCCGCCGCCGAAGCTCACGATGAAGTCCGCCTTCAGCCGGCGCGCCATCTCCGCGCCTTCGAGCACGCCCTGGCGCGGCCCGTGCTGCACGATCCCGGTGTAGGTGCCGACGTGAGCGGAGCCGAGCAGGGCCTGCGCGCGCTTGACGAAATCGGTTTCGCCGGCGAGATGGCTGCTCGCCACGATCATCACGCGAGTGCCGCCAAGTTCCTTGATATCCGCCGCCAGGTGCTCGATCGCGCCCGGCCCGTAGCGCACGCGGCGCATCACCGGGTTGTCGAACTTGCCGGTTAACGGCTGCGTCTGAGGTGTCAGTCCGGTCTGCATCGCTGGTTCTCCTCGATCAAATCGCTGATGGAAGGGCCAAATCGCGCTTGCGGCGCTCTCGCGCCGGCGCCGAAATCCGATTGCTTAAGCTCAATGACCAGCGCGCCATTTGTCAAGGATGAATCGCGCATCGGAGCGAGCCGCGCTGGCTTGAATTCGGGTTTGACCGACTGAGTTTTAAGACGAGCGCGTCTTAAAGCTGATTGAGCGGGCTCTGGTTGCGGCGCGGTTTGCGACCGAATCGCTAGCTGCTGGTCAATAGGGAGCCGCTGGCCGATAGTCCGTCGCCGGCTGATACTTTGTCTCCGGCTGATAGTTCATCGAGCTCGCCGCCGGCCGATAGGCGGTCGTAGGCTGATAGCTCGTCGCCGGCAAGTAGGTCGTTTCACCCTGATAGTTCGTCGCTCCGTGAAGCTTTGCCCCTGGCTGATATTGCGTCGTTGACCGATAATCCGTCGATGGCCGATAGCTTCTCGCTTGCGAACAAGTCTGGGCGCTGGAGAAGCGCGCCGTGCAGGCGATCACGAGCGGCAAGCATAATGTCAGGGCCAAACGCGATCTAAGCGTCATAACCGCCTCCCTGTTCACAGATCCGCTTCGATAACGGGGCGAAACGTCACCTTTGCGTTTCAACCAGAGTTTGGCCTTTAACCCTCTAAGACGTAGTATACCATGGCGCTGGCTGCAACGCATTGAGACCCAATCGTGGCCAGCCCTTCCCCCTCCCAGGGAAGGCTGAGACCCGCTTAGGCGCTTGCCCCGGTATCAGTATGCCTTGACCAATCGCGATGGCGTAACTTAAGCTGCCTGTTATGGGCCGGTTACGTCGCGGCCCATCCGGAGGAAATCGTGCCGGTCGAACCGATCGAGTATATCGCCAAGATCCGCAAACAATACGCGTCTTTGGGCTACAAGCCTTATCAGTGGGTGGTGAACGAAGACACGCCGCCGTGGCAGCCGATGCGCAAGCCGTTGTCCGAGTGTCGGCTGGCGCTGATCGCCTCGGGCGGAGTCTATGTCACCGGGCAGGTCGCGTTCCACTTCAAGGACGACGCCAGCTTCCGCGCGATTCCGAAGGACGTGAAGCTTGAGGATCTGCGTTTCGCCCACTTCGCGTACGACAGGACCGACGCCAGGATCGATCCCAACGTGGTCTTTCCGATCGGCACCCTGCGCCGGCTGGCCGACGAGGGCGTTATCGGTGGGCTTACCGAACATGCCTACACCTTTATGGGCGGTATCTATTCGTCGCGGCGGGTGCGCGAGGGATTGGCGCCGCAATTGACCGCGCGGGTGATTGCTGACAAGGCCGATGTCGCGCTGCTGGTGCCCGTCTGACCGGTGTGCCATCAGTCCGTTGGACTGATCGCACGCCAGATCGAAGCCGCAGGCATCCCGACCATGAGCATGACCAGCGCCCTCGATATCACCCGCGCCGTGAATCCGCCGCGCGCCACGTTCCTGAATTTTCCGCTCGGCCATACCGCGGGCAAGCCGAACGAGCCGGAGCTGAATCGGCAAATCATGATCGAGACGCTCGAAGGGCTGACCTCGATGACCAAGCCGGGGTCGATCAAGATGCTGTCGATCCAATGGTCGGAAGACGGCAAGTGGAATCGCGCCGGAGCGGCGGCCGAAGGCGACGATCGCCTGCCACGCTACGATACGCCGCAGTACGAGAACGAAGAGGATCGCCTTCGGGCGGAAGCGCACGCGGCCGAGACGGGAGAGGAATGCCACGTCTGCGCCGATTACACGGGTGGCTCTAAATAAGGAAAGTGAGAATCGCCGCCTCAGACTTGCCCGCGATAATTGCCGTTGGTCCTCAGCGCACCGCGACGACCTGGATCTATCGCCTGCTGATCGGACACGCCGGCGTGCCGCGGACCAAGGAAGTGGACTTCTTCACGGTGAATTACGCGCACGGCCTCGAATGGTACGCGGAGTTCTTCGCTGACTGCCCGCCCGGACTGCCCAAGATCGAGATCTGCCCCAACTACTTCGCGTCTGCGTCCGCGCGCGAACGAATCGCCGCCGATCTGCCAGGTTGCAAGATTATCTGCACGCTGCGCGATCCGCTCGAGCGCGCCTGGTCGCACTATAGGCTGATGCGCGGGCGCGGCTTCACGCAGGCGGACTTCGAGGAGTTGGCTACCGCACCCGGCTCACCGATTTACGAGTCCGGCCGTTACGCCTTCTACCTCGAGAGATGGCTCGAGCGCTTCGGGCGCGCCAACGTACTCGTGCTGCTGTACCGGGATCTGCTGGCCAATCCGCGGCGGTTTGTCGGCGAACTGTGCTCGTTCATGGGTATCCCGCCGGTCCCCGTCGCCGACAGTGTGAACGAGCTCAAACGCGTCAACACGGCGACGCACGACGCGCGGCGGCCGCGGATGGCGCACGCCGGGATGGTTGCGGTGCGATGGCTTGAGGCGCACCAGGCCTGGCGGCTCAAGAAAGTCGCGGCGCGATTGCGCATCTGGCGTGCGTGCTTCGCTTCCGGTGGGCAGTTCGGTCCGATGCCGCATGATGTCGCATCGCGGATGCGCACGTTTTACGAGCCCGAGATTCTCGCGGTGGAAAACCTGCTGGGCCGCCGGCTTGATATCTGGCGCCGCGCGGAGGCCGCCACGGCCGAACCCGCCCCTCGAATCGCGCCCCGGTTTGTTGGCCCGTCCGGCTCCTGATCCGTTAGCGGTATTCGCTTTGAATCACCCGCCGCGAGAATACGCTAGTCGCGCGGGCGCGAATCCTCACATCAGGTTGAAATTGTACTGGAACTGAGTCAGGAATATACTCTTGCCCTTGAATATTCCTCCTGAAAAGGCCGAATACTTGTCATTGCCGAGTATGCCAACGTACTGAAGCCTCATCAGATACTGATTGGTCCATGGCGGCGTCAGCGTGACGCTGGGAAAGAGCAAAAAAGTATTCCCGTCGGGGTTGTAGATCGAGGTCCAGGTGGGAGCGATAGCTCCCCACCACCACGACGTGCCGAGGTTGAGAAGGAGGTTTTCCTCGTTGTGGCGCCACTTCTCCGTGTATCCCAGATATACCAGATTCTTGCCGGGGCTCAGGATAGTGTAATTCTGCCATTCCAAATTCACGGTCAGCGCGCCGGTTTCTGAAATCCACGGGACATAGGCCTGGTCGAGATCCAACGCCACCATCGAGTTGATGGTGCTCGAGTAGATCACGCCCGTCGGAACTTTGAGATCCTGGGTCCGGAAGGGCGTGCGGTCCTGCCAAACCGCCTCGCCACGCAAGACGAAGGGAAGTTTCGACGAGATTTCCGGCAGGTACAAAGGATGATTGCCGGTTAGGCCGATGTCGTTGTATCCGGGATATTCGGCGAGCAGGAAATTCCTCTCGCGCCCGCCGCCGCGTACGAACTCCATCGGATCGGTCTGATGAGCATGCCAGTAGAACGCGGCCAGTTCTCCATTGCCCACCAGAGAATGTAATCGGAAACCTTCCTGTGCGTTTTCCCAGGTGTCAGGCGGCAGTGCCCATCGCGAGTTCGAAGCGGGCGAACAGGTATAGCAGAGGTTGGTGAACTGCGGAAAAGCCGCGGCGCTTTGGGGAAGGCGGGCCAGGAACGCCTGAATCGGAAATTGTATCGGGTAAGGACGAGGATCGAATCTGCCGCCATAAGGCGCCAGAATGCTGACTGACCCGGCTACATCGTAGCGGCCGCGATTGCGATCGTCGGGATAGCCGACATTGGTGTACAACGGCTGCCATCCCGGCGCGAATACTACTTCGAGGAAGTTGGCGCTGGTCGGACCGGCGTCAGGCAGATTGAGAATCGGATGCAGCATCCACAGCGGCATGCGCGATTCCTCGAGGTTGGCGAAGCCGAAGTTCCAGCTCAAATCCTGCGGGTTGATGACGTCGCCGACCCGGAAAGAGACCGATTCGCCCCACATCACGATCTGGCGGCCCACGAAGGTGGTCAGCGGGCCAAGCGTGTTCTTCCACCAGACCTCGCGAGCGCCGTACTGGTTGTAGAAATCATGCGCGCCCGAAGCATTTTCCGCTGGGCCGTTTACGGCGGCGTCGATTTGGCGGCCGGATTCGAATGGATAGGGAGGCTCGTAGGCTCCCCACAATCTCAGAAAGAACCGATTATTTTGATCGAGGTCGTAATTGATATCGAGTTGCAGCAGGTTACGCTCAATCGCCAGGGAATTCTTGCTGGTGTTGTAAGTAATCGCCTCCGAGTTTGCCCACATTCCGGTGGTATTCTCCAGGAATCCGCTGACATGCAGATTCGCCAGCCAGGGATACTCGGACCCGTCAAGCAACGGCCCGGAAGGACCGTATATCAGGCCGTTCAGCCAGGCCGACGCGAGATCCTGTCCGGCAGACTCAGGTTGTTGGGGACTTTCTTGAGACGTGGCGCCGCTGCCGGCAAGTTGCTCCGACGCTTCGGCGGCGAAATCGAACGAAAGTAAATGAAAAAGTGCAGTTAGCGCGCTAAGCGCGATCAGGGGGCTAATTGTGAACCGCCGCCGTTTACATCCCACCTCCCGTACCTCCAAGCCCCCCGCAACTAATACAGGCTCGGTCGAAAATCGAACGTTCCTCTATTACTAATTAATCGATACTGACTGACCGACCAGCTTCTACTGCATAATCTGCTGCAAGCCGCCGGGAAAGCCGTATCGGCTGACGTTGTTATACTTTCCCGCGCTCGCATTAACTAGTACGTTCACCAATACAGAGCCGCTCACGTGCTGGTCGCGAAGATTGATGAGCTGGTGGAAGCCGGGGGACGCGCCGGCTCCGATCATTACATCTCCATCGCTGGAGACGGGGATTGGCTCGTATCCGATAATGTGAACCTTCCACAGCGCCAGGTTCCGGTCATAGGTTTCCGCCGCGAGCGGCGCCCAGGTTTCTTTGTCGACGTAGATAACGCGCTTGCCGTAACAATATGAGCCGGCATCCGGTCCCACGCGGGTGAGGCTGATTACGTAGACGTCGCGCAATTCCCACTTGCCGACCACCGGTTTGGGCATGAAGATCGGCGGCAAGTAATTGTTCCAGTTGGAGTACGCGGGATTGAGGTGAACCATGGCCAGAATCTTTCGTTCACCCTCAAGAGCGACCTTGAAAAATGGCGGCTGCCCATAGAAGCCGAATCTCAAGTCTTCGCTGGTAAAATCGCTTCCGGCCCCCGGAGCGCATCGCGCCGCCGACGACAGGCGCTGCGACTTACGTATCGCCGGGACGAACGCATATATTTCGTTGATACGGGCAGGATCGTCGTAGACCACGGAATCCTGGGCCAGGTACCGCTTGTTTTCGGGGGCGGTAAATTCCCAGTAATCGGTCATATATATGCCGTGCGCCGACGGGAGCTGGGGAGGCATATCCGGCTCGCTCAGATGGGCGAGCTTGTCGATGACATAGTCCGCTTTCTGAGTAGTAACATTGTGGTAACGATCCATCATCTTACTGTCGAGCACGCAGTACATCACGTGTGGATTGTATCGGTAATACAAGTTCCACAGCACCTTGGCGCCCGCGTCGGGCTCGCTCGGAACCGGAAATGGAACTCCGGCGACGTAATCGTGGATCAGGGTGCCGCCGGTCGGAAGCTCCGCGAGCGTGACCTTGCCGCTGTTTGCGGCGGTATCGCGCAGATAGGCTTTGGGCAGCGGAATCGGAGTGGTCGGTCCGACTTCCATCACCGCCTGATCCGGCATCTTCCAGGAATACTTGCCGCTGAACAGCGCCTGCATCCCGGCCGACATGAATCGCTGATACTGACTCCAGTTCTTGTTGGAAATCTTCGTGCCGGGAGAGATGGTTTCTTCGGCACCCGAGGCCGCTCCTACCAACGCGCACAAGAGCAGCAGGCTGATTAGTAGCGATCGCTTAGTGCTACGCATTACAAGAATGCTCCCTACAATCGGCAGCAAAATACCTCAAATCGAAGGAAACAAAAAGGGGGGTGCCGACGTAAATCGGTCGGAACGTGACGATAGTTTTGCTCGGTGGGCTGGGGCGGCATGCGATTAGCGCACTTTCGTTCGCCACTATCATATGTAACGCTGTCGGCATTCGAGGCTTTGTATAGTGAAAGCAGGCATTATCGGTGGACGTGGCGCCGGCAAATCCACGGTTTTTCATGCCCTGACCGGTCTGGCTCCCCTGGAGGGGCAGGCAGATGCGAAAAGCCGGGCTCGTTACGGGCAAATCAAGATTCCAGACCCCAGGCTCGATTTCCTGGAGTCTACCTACGGTTCCAGGAAGAAGGTTCAAGTCGAGCTGACGATTGCGGATTTCGCGCCCAATCCCAAGGAGCAGAAGGCGGGCGCGGCGCTCGACCCGAGCCTGATACCGATGATTCGCGAGCCCGACGCGCTATTGATCGTGATCGAAGCTTTCGGGCTGGCCCCGGTCGATCCGGTCAAGGCGCTCGAAGGAGTCGAGGCGGAGCTGGTGTTCGCCGATTTCGAGCAGGCCGAGCGCCGGCTGGAGAGGCTCAAGAAGGAAAAAGGGGGTAACGATTTCGAGCGCGCGGCGCTCGAGAAATGCTTGCGCCATCTGGAGCAGGGCGCGCCGCTGCGCAAGCTCGAACTCAGCGATCAGGAAACCCAGGTGCTGGCCACTTTCTGCTTCCTCTCGCAGAAGCCGGCGCTGGTCGTGATCAATTGCGATACCGAGCAGGCGGCGGCCGAGACGCCAGCCGAAGTGCGCGCCGCGATCGCGGCGCGCGGCCTCGAGGTGCTCAAGCTTGCGGCCGCGTTCGAGGCCGAGTTGTGGGAACTCGAGCCCGAGGCGCAGCGCGAGCTGTTGAGCGAGGCGGGCCTCAAGGCGCCCGCGCGCGACCGCCTGATCGCGGCCCTCTACGGCCATCTCGGCCTGATGACCTTCTACACCGCCGGCGAGCCTGAGGCCCATGCGTGGTCGTTGCGGCGCGGCGCCAGCGCGCTCGAAGCCGCCGCGCGTATCCATAGCGATATCGCCCGCGGGTTCATCCGCGCCGAAGTGGTGAGCTACGAGGATTTCGCGTCATTGCGTTCCGACGCCAAGGTCAAGGAAGCGGGCAAATTGCGCCTCGAAGGCAAGGATTACGTGATGCGCGACGGCGATATCATCCATATTCGATTCAAGGTCTGACCGGCCGGCGCGAGCGGCTTGCGCGCGCGCGCCAGCGCTGAAAGAATGCACAGATCGCCCGGATGCGGCCCCGTAGTTCACGCACATCCCGGTTTTTTCACTGATGCGACGAGTCGAAACGTTCCTGATACTTCTGGCGCTGGGATTCTACGCCTGGTTCCTGCGCAGGCTGGGGCTGGGACACGTCTACGAATACGTTCGCCTGGCGGGTTGGGTGCTGGTGCTCACGTGCTCGCTGGAGGCCGTTGCCCGGATCGCGAACACGATAGGATGGCGCGTGACTATCAGCGATTACCCGCGCCGGCTGTCGTTCGTCGAGCTGTTTTCGGCGCGGATCGCGGGCGAGGCGGTTGATTATGTCACGCCCTCGGCGCAACTCGGCGGCCAATTCCTGATGGCGGTGATGGTGCGGAACAAGCTGCCGATGGCGATTGGACTGGCGACGGTGGTGGTCGCGGCGCTGGCCGAAGGAATCGGACAGATTGGCTACGTCAGCGGCGCGCTGCTGCTGTCGATACGCTCGGTGGCCGCCGTCGAGCGGCTGTTCTGGCCGATAATCGGCGGGTTGGTGTTCGCGATACTGTTGGTGCTGGGATTCTTCGCGATCCAGACGCGCAATCCGTTTTCTCATCTGTTCAAGGCCGCGGCCAAGCTCAACCTGACCGGCGCGGCCGATAGCGAGGTGCGCGGCGCGGCAAGTTATGCCGACGCGATTCTGGCCGACTTCTACGTGCACCATCGATGGCGCGTGGTGTTTTCGTCGCTGAGCTACCTGGTGGCGTGGAGCCTCGGGCCGGTCGAGATATACATCCTGATGCGGGCGCTGGGGCAGCACGTTAGTTTCGAGACCGCGCTGATGGTGGACGCGGTCGGGCAGCTAATCGAACGCGCGACCTTTCTCATCCCGGCCAAACTGGTCAGCCAGGAGGGCGGCAAGGCGCTGATCCTCTCGATGCTCGGTTATCCGCCCGGAGTCGGCTTCACCGTCGGTTTCCTGCGGCGAATCAAGGAAATGGCGTGGGTACTGCTGGGCCTGGCCAGCCTGATGGAGCATCGCTTGCGCGAGGCGCGGCGCTCCGAGGTGGGCGGCGCGGCGGAACGCACGGTCGTGGTCGATTAGGCGGACACATCGAATTGTGATAGCTAAATCCAAGGAAAAACTATGAAAAAAGTGACTGTGTTTCTTGCCGCCGCGATCGTGGTGGCTCTAACCACTACGGCGATGGCGGGCGTGGTCCTGGAGCAGGAAGTTAGCCAGGACGGTCCGTTCGGAACCCAGAACACCAAACGCACGTTGCAGATTCAGGGCAACAAGCAAAAGGTACTCAGCAACAGCCACGCCGTGATTACCGATCTCGATAGCAGCGTCATGATTCTGCTCGATCCGGCCGGCAAGACTTACACCGAGACGCCCTTTCCGCCGCCTCAGTTGACGGAGCATCAACACGCGGGGTCGTTCAAAATCAGCTTCAAGAAGACCGGCAAGCAAAGTACCGAACAGGGTTACAAGTGCGACGAGTACGTCGGAACGGGCCACATGATGATGGGGGATTACTCGGTTACGGGATGCTTTTCCAAGCAAGCGCCCGGCGCCGCCGAGTACACCGCTTTCGATAAGGTGCTCGCGTCCAAGCTCAAGGGTACGCCGATGGAGACCCAGGGGACGCGGCCCGTGGGCGTGCCGCTGGTGCTGAAGACGACGACCAAGATGGATCCCAAGATGATGCCGGGACTGCCGCCGGAGCGCGCCAAGGACGTGGAGAAGCATCCTAACATGGTCTCGAATACGCGCACGACCAGCGTCAAGGTAGTCAATCTGCCCGCCGATACCTTCACCGTGCCGGCCGG
>JBEKLA010000089.1:0-14463 GCA_050010455.1 Binataceae bacterium (SeqCode)
GTCTACCTCGATAACGCCGCGACCTCGCACAAGCCGCGCGCCGTAATCGAGGCCCTGGACACCTTCTACGAACGATTTAACTCGAACGTCCACCGCTCGGTGCATACTCTGGCCGAACAGGCGACGGAGCTTTACGAATCGGCGCGAGAGAAAGTGGCGCGTTTTATCGGATCGGCGGATTCAAGCGGGGTGATCTTCGTCCGCAATACCACCGAGGCGTTGAACCTGGTTGCGCAGAGCTTCGCGCGGCCTCGGCTCGGGCCTGGCGATGAAATCGTGACCGCGGTGCTTAATCATCACAGCAATCTGGTGCCGTGGCAGCAAGTCGCGGCGCAGACCGGCGCGCGATTGCGGGCTATCCCGCTCACCGCGCAACTGACCCTTGATATGCGAGCCGCCGAATCGATTATCGGCCCGCGCACCAAGATCGTAGCGATTACGCACAAGTCCAACGTGCTCGGAACGATCGTTGACGTGGCGTCGCTGGCGCGGACGGCGAGAGCCGTCGGCGCGGCGATCGTCGTCGACGCGGCGCAAAGCGTCCCGCACATGCCGGTCGACGTGAACGCGCTCGATTGTGACTTCCTCGCCTTTTCGGGCCATAAGATGCTCGCCCCGATGGGGATCGGCGTGCTGTACGCCCGCCGCGCGCTGCTCGATGAGATGCCGCCATTTCTGACCGGCGGCGAGATGGTGCGCGAGGTCTGGCTGGAGAAGGCGACCTGGAATGATCCACCGCTTAAGTTCGAGGCCGGGACGCCGAACGTCGCCGGCGCGATAGGCTTGGCCGCGGCGGTCGACTATCTGGGTGCGATTGGGATGGAAGCGATCGCGGCCCACGAGCGCGAGCTGTCGGCGACGACGTGGGAGCGTCTGGCGAAAGTGGAAGGAGTGGAGTGCTTCGAGCCACAGGGCGGTTCCAACGGAATCGTGAGCTGCAATCTCGCCGGCATCCATCCGCACGATGTTGCTACGGCGCTCGATAGCGAGGGCGTGGCGGTTCGCGCCGGCCATCACTGCGCGCAACCGTTGCATAGAATGCTTGGCCTGTCCGCGACGGTGCGCGCCAGCTACTACCTTTATAACGACGCGGAAGACGTTGAGCGTTTGATCGCGGCGTTGCGGCACGCGCGAGAGTTCTTCAACCCGCCGAGCGCCGGTGGCGACGGCCATCGGACGGTAACATAAACTCCAGGACGGTTTCAGATAACGAGTTAGCAGCATGAGCGAAAACGACTCGGCCGCGATGCAAGCGTTCAGTTCAGTGGAGGCGGTCCAGGAAGCCTTCGCGCGCGAGAATTTCATCGCCGATCGCCCTCTGGCGTTGACGGTGATGCTCGCCGCGCGGCTGGAAAAGCCGATCCTGCTGGAAGGCGAGGCCGGTGTGGGCAAGACCGAGGTCGCGAAGGTAGTGGCGCGGGTGCTCGGCACTGAGTTGGTTCGCCTGCAATGCTATGAAGGCCTCGACGCGCAGAGCACGATTTACGAGTGGAACTACGCCAAGCAGATTCTCGCGATCCGGATGGCGGAGAACGCGCCGCAGGAGCGCGCCGACCTCGAGCGCAGCATCTTCAGCGACGAGTTTCTGCTGCCGCGGCCGCTGTTGCAGGCGATCCGCGATCGCGGCGGCCGTCCGGTGACGCTGCTGATCGATGAAATAGATCGCGCCGACGAGGAGTTCGAAGCGTTTCTTCTCGAAGTGCTCTCGGATTATCAGGTCACGGTGCCGGAGATCGGCACCTTCACGGCCAAGCATCGCCCCTTTGTGGTACTAACCTCGAATCGGACGCGCGAATTGAATGACGCACTCAAGCGTCGATGCCTGTACCTGTGGATCGATTATCCCACCCGCGCCAAGGAGCGCGAGATCGTGATGCGCAAGGTGCCCGGGATCGAGGAGGCGCTGGCGGATCAGATCGCCGGGCTGATGCATACTCTGCGCGAGGTCGACTTCTACAAACGGCCGGGAGTGGCCGAGACGCTGGATTGGGCGCGAGCGCTGGTAAGCCTCAAAATATTGGAAATCGACCCTGCCACTCTGGAGGAAACCGCGGGCTGCATTCTCAAGTACAAGGACGATATCGAGCGCCTGCGCTCGATCGGAACCGCGAAGGTTCTCTCCGGCAGCGCGGGCACCAATGCTGCCAATGTCCGGCCCTGAGCGCATCGTATGAGCGCGGAGGCGGCTAAACCGCGATCGATTGCCGGGCCTTCCGACAACGGGAGCGAGACGAATTTCGTCGGCCGAGTGCTGCAGTTCTGCCGCGTCCTGAAGGACGCCGGCCTCCACGTCACGTCGGGGCGCATCGTCGATGTGTTCCGCGCCCTCAACTTCGTCGAGATGCACCGGCGCGATGATTTTCGCGTCGCGATGCGGACCAATCTGGCTGCCAGCCGCGAGGAAGAGGACATCTTCGAGCGCGTATTTGAGGCGTTCTGGGGGGGCGAGGACGAGGGCAGAGCCTACGTGGCAGCGCCCACGATCGAGCGCGAGGAAGGTGACGCCGACGAGTCGCCAGACGAAATGGAGGCGCCGCGCGATGTTCGCGGCAGCCCGAAACAATATGTGCGCGAGGAAATTTCGCGGGACAAGAATCTTGCCGCGGAATGGCACGGCGAAATGAGCGGGATGAAGGCGATCTTGCGCGAGTTGGCGCGGCGTCTGGCGACGCGCCCCAGCCGGCGCTTTCGTGCGTCGCGGCGGGGGCGGCGAATCGATCTGCGCCGCTCGATGCGCAAGAACGTGCGCTACGGGATGGACGTGGTCGAACTGACGCGCGCGCGGCGGCGGATTCGCAAGACGCGTTTGGCCTTGCTCTGCGACGTCAGCGGCTCGATGGACGTTTACAATCCGTTCCTGCTCCGCCTGATGCTGGGTCTGCAAAAGGGCTTCAAGAATTCCCGCACGGCCGTGTTCAGCACGCGGATAACTGAAATCACGCGCGCGCTGCGCCGGCGTTCGGTGCATGAAACGCTCGCTGAAGTGGGCAGCCTGGCCAAGCACTGGTCTGGCGGCACTGATATCGGCGGGGCGCTCGCGAATTTCAATCGCGGAATACTGCGCGAGGGGTCGGCCAGCTCGACGGTGGGAATTATTTTGAGCGACGGGTACGATCAGGGCGACCCGGAAGTGGTGCGGCGCGAGATGCAGGCGCTGAGGCGCCGTACGCGCGCGATCGTATGGATCAATCCGCTGCTGGGTACCGAAGGATACGCGCCGGTAGCGCAAGGGATGCGCAGCGCGCTGCCCTACGTCGATTATTTTCTTCCGGCCTACGACCTGCCGACGTTGCGGGCGCTTTGTCGGACTCTTGGCGAGGTTTAGCGCGGGCATTGGAGAGGACAAAGGCTATGAGGTATATAAGCGAGGGAATTGCCGCCAGCCCAATCCCAGAGGGAAGGCGCGCGGCAGGTTTGCCGGTCGCGTGCGTCCATGGCAAGACGGTCAGTTAGCGCGCAGAGGTTACACCAACATGATCTCACAGGAATTTGAGTTTCATGCGCCCAAGCAACTTTCGGAGGCGCTTAATCTTTTGCAACGTTACGGCGATGACGCCAAGGTCATGGCCGGGGGCATGAGCCTGGTACCGATGATGACCCTGGGATTGGTCCAGCCCAAGGTGATCGTGAGCTTCAATCATATTCGCGAGCTGGAGTACGTCAGCGAAGAGAAGACGATGCTCCGTATCGGCGCCATGACCCGTCATTGCACGATTCGAACCGACCCGCTGATCGGCCGCTACTGTCCGTTGCTTGCGGAAGCTGCCTCTTATGTGGGCGATGTCCAGGTTCGCCATCGAGGCACGATCGGCGGCAGCCTCGCGCATGCCGACCCGGCGGCCGATTATCCGACGGTGATGCTGGTAATCGGCGCACAGGTCAAGCTGCGAAGCGCGAAGGGTGAGCGCGTCGTCAAGATGCGGGATTTTCTCAAGGGGCTGATGCTGACCGATTTGCAGCAGGGCGAATTACTGACCGAGATCCAGATTCCCAAGCTTGCGGACGGCTCCGGTTCGTCCTACCAACGCTTGCATCGTGTCGAAGGCAATTTCGCGATCGTCAACGCCGCGGCGGTGATCGAGAAAGGCTTCAAGGCGGCGCGCCTGGGTTTGGGCGGCGTCGGCGAGACCGCGGTGATGGTGGATATCAGCAAGCGCCTGGCCAAGGGACTCACTGACGAAGCGTTGCGCGGCGTCTCTGATGACGCCTATGCCGCGGCGCACGACGCCTACGGGGACCTCAATGGTGACGCTGACTATCGCAAGGCGATGGCGCGGGTATACGCGCAGCGAGTTGTAAAAGCTGCCGCCGCCAAAGTCGGGTAAAGCGGCGACGAAGAGCAACTCCAGCCCATCCGCTGAAAGGACGATTATGAAAGTTCCAGTTCAGGTTACCGTCAACGAGAAGAGCTACCGTGTCGAAATCGATACGCGCATGATCCTGGCCGATATGCTTCGCGACGAACTCAGACTGACAGGTACCCATATCGGATGCGGAACCGGAAGCTGCGGAGCTTGCACGGTTATGCTCAATGGACGGACGGTAAAATCGTGCTGCATCTTGGCCGCCGACGTTGACGGCCAGGAAATTACTACTGTCGAAGGGCTTAGCACCGGCGCGCAGCAGTTGCATCCGATTCAGGAAGCGTTCGTTGAGCACCAGGGCCTTCAGTGCGGCTATTGCACTCCGGGGATGGTGCTCTCGACGTTGCAGTTGCTGACCGATAACCCGAATCCCAACGAAGATCAGATTCGCCACGGTATCGCGGGCAATCTATGCCGGTGCACCGGCTATCAAAATATCGTCAAGTCGATCGAGGCCGCTGCCAAATCGATGCAAGGCAAGTCGGCGGCCAGAAGTTAGTTAACGCCAGGATGGCGGCAAGAAGTGGGCTCGTTTGTTCCGAGTCCCATTAAGAGCGCTTCCGACTCGGGACCCTGGTTGATCTGGCGTGAGTGCCGCTCTCGGCGAATCTTCAGTCCAGGATGCTCCATTTGCGCCAGGTGTTCATCCCGTGGTCAGGGGTTGTTAGCTTTTGGTAGTTGTGGCTCGCGGGGTTATTGCACCATCCGAGGCCCATCGCGGTAATTTCCTTCTTATCTGCGGAAATACGTCGCGGACCGCCCCAGAACTCACAAGTGGCGCAGCGCTGCTTGGCCGAGGCTTCGATTACGAATCCGTCGCTTCCGCCATGCCCTACCATCGCTCCGTGACCCTCGTGATCGGCCGCATTAGCTGCCGTCGAGATCAGGGCGGGTGCGGCAAGGGCCACCGCGAAGGCTTTGCAAGCGTTTGCGATGAATGTGCGACGGCCGTCGTTAACTTCGCTCATTTCGATGCGTCCTCCTAACTCGCGATTCCGAGGCTACTTCGTTATGGCGCACGGTTGTGGGCTTGTGGATAGAATCTTTGCTTGAGAAAAGCAAGCTTCGATCCTCGGGACATGTTGATAAGTGATCGCTTCCGTGCGGCGCCGGTGCGCACGCACAGTCAGAGAATCTAGGGCTTAGTTGCGCAGGCTTCTAACTAACGCTCAAGCGGCAAGCGGAGTCGTGCAATGTGCGCAGCGCTTGGCCATGATCGGTATCTCGCTCAGGCATTCTGGACACTGCTTGGTAGTCGGGGCTTTCGGTGGCTCCACGAGAGCCATCAGCTTGGTTACCGGCAGTACCACAAAGAAATAGACGGCAGCCGCGACGATAAGGAAGGAAACAAGCGCATTGATGAAGTCGCCGATCATGAATTTGCTGTTGTTGAGCGTAAACGCGATTCTCGAGAAGTCGGGCTTTTGGAATATAGCGGCGATAAACGGAGTCAGTACATCTTTGACAAATGCAGAAACGACCGTGCCAAAAGCGGCACCGATTACGATGCCGACCGCCATATCAATTACGTTGCCGCGAAGTAGAAACTCCTTGAAACCCTTCATCGAAACACCTCCCAGTTCTTAGGCGCTTATTAGCGGAGAGCGGGATCTGCGCCAGCCGTCATTCGAGATTATTTCCAGGTCTTCCGCTTAAGTGATTGTATTTGGAGCTGGAGGCGAGCGGCCTACGCTTGAGCGGCCGATTGCCGCACTAGCCGTACCGCTCCTTCTTTCGGGATCACCTCTCGGCCCTGGCTACGAACCCATACCTGCGTGAACTCGACGCCCAACAGAAACATCAGCGCCGAATAGTAAGTCCACAGCAAGATCAAAGCCAGCGATCCCGCTGCTCCGTACGCGCTAGCCTTTCCGCCGTGGGCCAGGTACAGCCCGATCAGGAATTTTCCGATCACAAACAGTACGGCGATGAACATTCCGCCCATCCACACGTCGCCCCATCGGAGCTTCACGTCGGGCATCGCCTTGAGGATTCCTCCGAACACCAGCGTGAAAGCTATCAACGACGTCACGATTTCGCCGATATGGACCGCGGCCGCGAAGGGCAGCATCTTCGACAGCGCCGAAATAGCCGAACCAGCGGCGAGCGAGACGATCGCGAGGAGGCCCGCGCCCACCAGCAGCATCCCTGAGCGCACCCGCCGCTTCATGGAATGCCTGAAACCTGAGCCCACGACCGTTACCTTCCACGCCCGGTTGAGGCATCGCTGAAGCTGCAGCACTACACTGGTCGCGGAAAGCACCAAGCCGGCAATTCCGAGGATTGTCGCAACGATTCCACCCGCCCGATTATTGGCCACGTTGCTCACCATCGCCTGGATCTGGGCCGCCGCCTGCGGGCCCATTGTGCCGCTCAAATTCGCCTGAATCTGGCCGCTGGCTGCGCGCGGACCAAGCACGAGGCCGGCGATATAGATGATGATCAGCAACAGTGACGGCAGCGAAAAAAGCGTCGCATACGCGAGCGCTGCCGCCATCGACGCGCAGTCGTCTTCAGCGAAATCGCGAAAGACCTGCCGCAGAAAATTTCTCAGGTTGGCCAGCATCGGAATGTCGCCTCGTCGAGGGTGGCTAATCTCTTGGCCCCATAACCGGCGCCGCGCTGCGGCTATTTCGATCGCCGACGCCCGCAGCGGCGGAACTCTGTCGAGAGCTTCAGATAGCTAAACTTCGCATTTGCAAACAGGTTGGTATTTTTGCGAGCATTAATCAAGATAAAGGGATGGGGGGGAATATTATGGTATACGCGATGGTATACGCGCCGAGTCGATCAGCGCGATTCAGCTAAGTCGACCGCTTAGTTGAAAGGGATGGTGGCTGCCTTGGCGATATTCGCGCATGCTCTTGAGCGTCTCAGGAGCTGGGCCACGCGCCAGATGGAGTGGGGGCGCTCGTCTCGCCGTCTTCGCCGTATCGGGATCACCGTTGTCGTGGTGGTCGTCGTCTTCGGGCTGTTTGGTTTTTTCGGCGTGCCGGCGATCCTCCGCCACGTGCTGACCGGACAGGTTGCTCAGACGCTCCATCGCCCGGTCACGGTTGGCGATATTGCTTTCAACCCGTACCGACTGCGTCTCGAGATCGACAAGCTTCATATCGGCGATCGCGACGCCTCCGTGCCCTTTGTCGACATCGGCCACTTCCATATCAAAGTGTCGTGGAAGTCGCTGTTCCGGCTTGCACCGATCGTCAGCGACCTCGCGATAGATCATCCCGAAATTCACGTCATCCGCACTGCCGAGAATCGCTTCAATTTTTCTGATCTGCTCGAGCGGCCGAATCCGCCTCCGCCGCCCAAGCCCGAGAAGCCGTCGCAGCCGATGCATTTCGCGGTTTCCAATATCCAGATCGATAACGGCAACATCTACCTGGATGACCGCGTGCTGAACCAGAAACACTCGATTCAGGATCTGCACCTGGGGCTGCCGTTTATTGCGAACCTGCCTGCGGATTTGGATATCTTCGTGCAGCCGCTGCTCAAGATGAAGGTCGACGGGAGTCCGATGCGGCTCAACGGCAGTACCAAGCCGTTCGGCCCGTCATTGGAATCGATCTTTGCCCTGCGTCTCCATCGGCTCGACCTGCCGCTCTATGCCGGCTACGTGCCGGTCAAGATGCCGGTAAAGCTTGCCGACGGCAAATTCTCGAGCCTGGTGCAGATACACTTCGTTAACGCCGAGTCGCAACCGCACGTCAGGCTCGACGGGGAGATCGCGTTCGACACAATCGACGTGCGCGACCTGTCCGGCGGGCCACTGGTCGGGATCAAACACGCCTCGATCCTGCTGAATGACATCCGGCCGTTGGAGCAAATCATCCGGCTTGGCCGCGTTCGCGTCGAGGCGCTCAGCTCGCACGTCGTCCTCAACGCCGACGGCACAACGAACCTGACGGCGCGGCCGGCCGCCGCTCCATCGACGACCGCGAGCAGCCCGTCGCAAGTGTCGGCGCAGCCGGTGGCGATCGTGACGACCCGAGCCTCACTGACGCAGGCTTCGCCTTCGCCCGCCGCGACGCAGCCGCAAGCCGCAGCAACCGCGAAAGCCGAAGTCGGAAAGAGCGCTCAGCCGACCGGCGCCGCGGCTCAAGCGCTGCCGTCGGCCGCGATTAGCAGTTCGCTGGGACGATCGAGCGTCGCAACGGCTGGCGGCTCTGCTTCGGCGACCGCCACCCCTGCGTCGGCCGCTCACGCGCCCGTTGCGCCGCTGATGGCTGCGGCTCCGCCGCAGGCGTCAGCGACAGCGGCGCCGGCGTCGCCACAAACCGAGGCCGCGGCGCAGAAGCCGAAGCTGGATTTCTCGCTCGATGCCTTTGATCTCGTCGACAGCACCGCCGATTTCACTGACCGCAGCCATCCGACCGTGGCGGCGGTAGCGTTGAGCGATATTCGAGTCGGGGTCAAAAGTTTGCACACGTTGGGCGATACGCCGACGCCGTATGAAGTATCGGCAAAGTTCAATAGCGGCGGCACGTTCCAGGTAAAGGGCAATCTTGAACTCACGAAATCGCAGGTCGCGACGGACTTTTCGCTGAACCAGCTTGACCTTGCGGCGCTCAAAGCCTTCGCCGAGCCGTATTTTGCCGGCGATCTCAAGTCGGGCAAACTCAACGCCAAAGCGAGCATCCGCACCGACTTCGCCCCGGGACGCTTCAACGTTCACGTCGAGCCGGCCAGCGCGTCGCTCGACAACTTCAACGTGCAGGCGCCAGGTGGAGGAGACAGCCCGATCGCGTGGAACACGATCGCTGTGACCGTTGGTCAGGTCGACCTCGCGAGTCGCAAAGCGGCTATCAATGAGGTCCGTACCGACGGCATCAAGGTGTTCGCCCATCGCGACCGCAAAGGCCATTTGAATTTCGCCGATCTCGCGCGCAGCAGTCCGCATCCGTCGGCCGCCGCCACAGCGTCCGCCGCGGAGCAGCGTAACGAACGCGAGCGCTTGCGCAGGAAGAGCCGCGCGCGAGGGCGACGACTCGTATCGAGGCACGCTGAACGTAAGACACCGCCCAGTCCGGCGGCTTCGCCGACGCCCGGCAACCAGTGGCAATACCAGGTAGCTTCGTTCGCGATGGAGAAGACTCAGATCCGGGTTCAGGATGATTCCGTCGGGCGCCCGGTCAAAGTCGCGGTCGAACCGTTCAACTTACATCTGAAGGGCATCTCGAACGATCTCAGCAAAGCAATCGGCATCGACCTCGACGCTACGGTCAACCGCACCGGCGTTATCAAGGTCGCAGGAAGCGCCGCGCCCAATCCGCTGAAAGCCAACCTCAAGCTGAACGTTCGCAAACTCGACATCGTGCCCGTCGACGCGTACGTCACCAAGCAGCTCAATGCGAAAATCGTCGCAGCTGCGCTTACGATCGTGGGCGTGGCGGACGTCGAGAATGAGCACGACAAGCTGCGCGCGCGCTACCGCGGCGACGTCACGTTGGGCAACGTCCGGATGCTGGACAAGCTGACCGGCGATAACTTCCTGCGATGGAATTCGTTCAGTGCAAGGCGCATCGACGCTGACTACGGCGCCGGTCTACCCAAGGTGCATGTCGGTGCGCTGGCGTTGTCGAGCTTCTATGCGCGCATCATCCTGAACAGTGACGGGCGATTGAACCTCAAGAACATCGCCTCGGGTCCGCAGGAGGCGCCGAAATCGCTAACGCGAGCCGGGGTGGTCGGGACGCTCGCACCGACGGCTCCCGCGACGCCGTCACCCACGGCGACGGCGTCGCCAACTCTGCAACCGGCCGAGGCGGCACCGGCGCCCTCACCAAAGCCGCTTCAGGCTGATATCGCGCTCGGCCAGATCACACTGGACAACGGGCATATCAACTACACCGACAACTTCATCAAGCCGCATTACACCGCGGACATGACCGACGTCGGCGGCAAAATCGGCGCGTTGGGCACGAAATCAACCGCGCCTGCTACCGTGGCGCTGGAGGGACAGCTCAACGGCAGCGCGCCGATTAACGTCAGCGGATCAATCAACCCGCTTGTCCCGATGGCGTTCGTTGACATTGCCGCGAAGGCCAACGGTGTCGAGCTCCGCGGGCTGTCGCCGTACTCCGCGAAATACACCGGCTATCCGATCATCAAAGGCACACTGACCGTCGACGTGCATTATTTGCTCGAAAAGCAGACGCTTACCGCGACGAATCACATTTATATAGACCAGATCACATTCGGCGATCATGTCACCGAACCTAACGCGGCGAATCTGCCGGTGCGGCTCGCGGTCGCGCTGCTTTCGGATTCACGCGGCGTGATCGATCTCAATATTCCCATCTCTGGGTCGCTCAATGATCCTCAATTCAGTGTCGGCGCCATTATTTGGGTTGCGTTGAAGAACCTGGTGATAAAGGCACTGACGTCGCCGTTCTCGCTGATAGCGTCGGCATTCGGTGGTGGCGGCGGCAGCCAGGATCTGAACTATGTCGAGTTTGAACCGGGTTACGCCACGCTCACGCCCGACGGGCGAAGCCGTCTCGAGACCATCGCCAAGGCGCTGGAGGCACGACCGGGTCTGAAGCTCGATATTTCGGGCCGTGTCGATCCCAGCGTCGATCGCGACGGTCTGCGCCATGCCGAACTCGAGCATCTGATCGAGGAGCAGAAGATCAAAGACGTCGGCGAACCGGAGCACGGAGCGCCGGTCGTGGTGAGCAAGGACGAGTACGACAAATACCTCAAGCGTGCTTACAAGGCGGCCAAATTTGAAAAGCCGCGCGACTTGATCGGGCTTACCAAATCGCTGCCGCCCGACGAGATGAAGAAGCTGATACTCGCCAACGTCGATACGAGCGAGGCCGCGCTCAAGCGGCTGGCCGACGAGCGCGCCAACGCGATACGCGAATTCCTCAGCCGCAAGAAGATCGACCCGGGACGGTTATTCATCGTTGCGCCGAAGCTCAGCGCCGAAGGTATCAAGGATAAGGGCAAGACCAGCCGAGCAGACTTGTCGCTCAAGTGACGGGTCCGGATGGTACACGCGGATGCCTGCAACAAATTCGGGCGCTTCGGCGGCGGGCATCTGGAAGAATCGCGCGGCTTTGAATAAGTATGACGGCGTGACTATCGAGGCTGTGATCTGGGATTTCGGCGGCGTCTTTACCTCGTCTCCTTTCGAGGCCTTCAACCGCTTCGAGGCCGAGCGCGGCTTGCGCAAGGACTTCATTCGAACGATTAACGCGACCAATCCCGATTCCAACGCGTGGGCGCTCTACGAGCGCGGAGCGATCGATAGCAGCGTCTTTGATCAAAGGTTCCTGGAGGAGTCGACCGCATTCGGCCATCCGGTGCGCGGAGCCGACGTCCTGCCGCTGGTTGTCGGGAAGGTGCGGCCGCGGATGGTCGAGGCGTTGAAGATTTGCAAGCAGCACTTCAAGGTTGGCTGTATCACCAACAACATGACCCGCGACGACGGATCGACCACGATAGCGGATGCGCGGAGCTCGTCGCGCGTCGCCGAAATCGTGCGCCACTTTGACGCCATAATCGAAAGTTCCAAGTCCGGCCTGCGCAAGCCTGATTCGAGAATCTACCTGATGATGTGCGAACGGCTTGGGGTGAAGGCCTCCGCGTGCGTCTATATCGATGATCTTGGTATCAACTGCAAGACCGCGGCGCAGCTCGGTATGATCGCGATTAAGGTGTTGAGCGAAACTCAGGCGCTGGCCGATCTCGAAGCTGCCACAGGACTAAGCTTTCCCTCGCGCTAACGCGGATGACCCCATTCGGCGGCGCATTTCAAAATGTCGAATGATTGGTCCTGATCAATCGCCTGGTACTTTTGCCAGAAAGAGCTGTCGATCCTGCGAACGTCGGCGGGAACGTTGCGCCGGCGCCATCGGCCCCAGGCTGCGGGACCGCCGTTGTAAGCGCAGTAGGCGGAACGCGCCAAATCCGAAGACCGGCCGCTCTTGCCCGCGCCCATATCGTTCGCATGACGCATCATCCGCATCAGGATTTGATCGCCGGCGCCCGCGTTATAGACCACATCCCACCTAAGCCGCTGCAGGTCGTAAAATCCGCGCCAGACATGCTTGTTGACCTGCATCAGGCCGAGATCTCCGGTGGACGACTCGAGCCAGCGCACATTGCCGTCACGCATCACGAACTGCCGCCAACAGCTCTCCTGCCACGCGGCGCTCTTCACCAGCGTCATGTAGACTCGATGTTGAGAAGAATCGACAGAGTCGTCCTGGAGTTCGCGCTGTCCGCTGAGAATCAGGAGGCGCTCGATTTGATTGTGATAACTGTTCGCGTTGCCGGCGTTTACAACAACCCGCTTGAGCTTCTCTCCGAGGTCTTGAAGCTGCGTTGCAATGGGATTCCCGCCGGCGAAAACTTCCGACGAATCGAAAAGCCAGTGTTCGAGTAACGAAAGCGGCGAAGACACCGGCGACGGTGACGGCGTCGTCGCGGGCGTTTGCGATTGTGCGGGCGACGCGCTCGATTCCGCCGTCGGCGATGCGCTTGGTTGTTGGGTCGGCGACGGGCTCGGTCGTTCGGTTGGCGACAGAATTGGCTGAGCTGTCGGTGATTCGCTCGGTTGCGGAGTGGGTGATGCGATAGATTCCGCTGTCGGCGACTCGCTGGGCGGAGCCGGCATCAGCGAGCCCGCGGTTTCGAGCGGCTGAGATATTCCGAAAAGTTTTTGCAACTCAGGATCCTGGTCAAAATCAAACTTGAGCGGGTCGGCCGCATAAGTGGGCGCCATCAGATGCGCGAGCCGGCGCAGGCCGTCAGCCGAAATCCGAACGCCGAGCGCCGGTGCGGCCTGATCGAGCGCGAACAGCGCGTCGCCTGCCGAAATGAACGACAGAAACTCGAGCGCCCGGCTGCCCAGCATCCCGCGCTGCGCGGCAGACTGAACGAGCGCAACAAACTGGCTCCAGGTATCGAGAAAAAGCAGGCGCACCGGATCGGGACCGTTGCTGGGCTGAGGATGCTCGATAGCGTCGACCAGTCGATAGCGGCTGTCGATTAGCAAATCGAATAGCTGCTCGCGAAGCTGCTTGTCCTGAGAGGTAAGACCGACCTGCTTGGTCGCGAAGACGAAGAAAGCGTCCCACTGATCCAACGATGTTTCCCAAGCGTCGATTTCCGCCGCGGTGAGCGGACCCGGAGTCCCTGACACGATTGGAGTTGGGACAGTCGGGACGGTGATTTCAACCATCACGCGCAGTCCCTCATCGTCGACAAGAACTGGCGGCGTCGCGCGCATCGTCGATAGCGCAACCTTGATCCGTGCGGCGACATCGGGTGCGGCGCCAAGCTCGGCCAATTCGCCGAGCTGATGGATCGGCGTACTAAGGTCGTAATTGAACGTTTGAATCCGCGGGATGTAGTAGCCTTTGATCAGATCGAAGCCCCGGCCCACGATAAGGGTTTTCTCGTGCTTGGGATCGTAGAGATTAATGTTCGTAACACGTAGCTTGAGCATCAGATTGGGCGTGACGTACGGTTCCACATCGAATTGGATAATTCCATTCCAGGAGATAGGCGTCAGGCATTTTCCAGCGACGCCGAGACCTAGACTCAAGGTGCCGGTAGTCTCCAGCTTGACCACAGACTTCGCGGAGCTGAGGCGCGGTTTTTCGCCATAGAAGTACTGGCAAGGATCAGAGCCCGACCAGAATAGCGCGCGCCCGTTCGGCGTGAAGACCTGACGCTTGAGCGTCTCATCGAGAATCAAGTACCCAATTCGAAGCGGGAGCCGTACTTGCGCTGCGCTGACGGGGGTGGCCAGCGCTAACAATGTGGCGACTAGAATGAAATGCCAAAGCCTCGGATAGAACCTCACGCTCACGCTCCCACCATCTGCATCCGTCTCGTGAATGGCGACTCTTCTATCATACTAACTGGAGCACGCGCGCGCGGCGAGCAGCCGCTTTGAGCCCAAAGAATTGAGGCTTCTCGCTCAGTTCACAACTTCGTTTACCGGCGCGGGCACGGGATGCTAGTGTTACGTTTCTGAATTAACTTTAGGGTTTGGTCGTCTAAGCAGCATGGCGATAAAGAGCTGCTGCGTGGGAGTGAGCAAAGCGGATCGGACGGAGTTGGAGGCATGGTTGCGATC
>JBEKLA010000090.1:0-14404 GCA_050010455.1 Binataceae bacterium (SeqCode)
TGTTGAAGCACGCGGCCTGGCACGGATAGATCAACTCGTTCAACAATGTTGTTGCGCCCCCAGATCGTCCCCGAAAGCTAGGTGGCTGGGCCATCGCCGTCTGTGCCGCAAGCAGTGTCACAATACCGAGTACGCCAATCATCTTCATAATGGTTCTCCTTTAGCTCAAGACGGCATCCGTTTTTACGAGGCTGCCAGTAAACTACGTGTGAAAACAACAATACAAATTGTAGGATGAGACAAACTCGCCGTAGCCTATCTTCCTACAGGCGTTACGCGAACCTTATTCAATGATCGGATTTTTGTGGTGGAGCTGACGCGGATCGAACGCGCGACCTCCTGAATGCCATTCAGGCGCTCTCCCAGCTGAGCTACAGCCCCACGTAGTGGCGGACCTCCAGCTAAGCGGAAAGCCTACCCCGGAGTCAACCGACCCGCCGATCACGCCTGCGCCCGCTCCAGCAACTCGCGCGCGGCACGGCGGATTTTGTCGGTGATCTCGACGCCGCCCAGCATCCGCGCCAATTCTTCGATCCGCTGGCCGCGTTCGAGCGCGCTGACCCGGCTCGCGGTCGTTCCCCGGCGTTGTTCCTTTTCCACCAGGAAGTGCTTGTCGGCGAACGCCGCGATCTGCGGCAGATGGGTGACGCACAGCACCTGATGGAACTTGGCGAGTTGCTTGAGCTTGCGTCCCACCACTTCCGCGACCGCGCCGCCGATTCCCGCGTCCACCTCGTCGAAGATTAGCGTCGCGACCGCGCGCCGGCGCGCCTCCAGGCACTTGAGCGCGAGCATCACGCGCGACAGCTCGCCTCCCGAAGCAATCTTGCTCAGCGGCAGCGCCGGTTGGCCCAGATTGGCCGAGAAGTAAAACTCGACGCCGTCGCATCCGGCCGCGCCGAGCGCCGCACCGTCGCGCGCGAACGCCGCCTCGCCGTCGTTCACGGCGCTGAATCTCGGCTCGAACGCGGCGTTGCGCATCTCCAGCGTCTTCAGTTCCGCCTCCATCCGGCGCTTAAGCTCCGCGGCGCTCTGACGCCGCCGCGTGCTGAGCGCGCGCGCGAGCTGCCACAGATCGTCGACCGTCCTGGCAAGCTCCGTTTCGGTTTCGGCTCGGCTTTCTTCCACGGCTTCGAGTTCGACGATCTCGGCGCGCGAGCGCTCAAGCGTCTCGATCGCCGCCTCGATCGTGCCGCCGTACTTGCGCTTGAGGCGTTGCAGCTCCTGCAACCGATCGTCGATTTGCTCCAAGCGCGCCGGGTCCGCCTCGATCCGCTGCGCATAGCTGCCGAGCGTCCGCGCCGCCTCCTCCAGGCTGGCGCGCGCCGACGCGATCAGCTCCAGCCGCTCGTTGAGCGCGGGATCGAGCGCCGCCGCTTCCGCCAAACGCGCCTGAGCGCGCGCGATCGAATCGATCGCGGCCCCGTCGACGCCGTAGAGCAGTTGCTCAGCTTCGTGAGCCGCCGCGGCAAGTTTGGACGCATTGGCCAGCACGGTGCGGCTGGCCGCGAGTTCCGCGTCTTCGCCGGCGGCCAAAGCGGCGCGCTCGAGTTCGCTCACCCGAAAGCGCGCCAGGTCGAGCAGGCTGTCGCGCTCGCGGCGGCGGCGCTCAAGCTCTTCGAGGCGATGATGGAGTTCGTGGGCGTGCCGGAAGGCTTGCCGGTACTCATTCAGCTCTGTCTCGAGTCCGGCGTAGCGATCGAGAATCGCGAGATGGGTCTCGGTGCGAAGCAGCGCTTGCTGCTCGTGCTGTCCGTAAACCTGCACCAGATTCGCGCCGATACGAGCCAGACCCTGGACTGTCGCCAGCTCGTCATTGATCAGGACGCGCGAGCGGCTGCCCTCGGCGATCACGCGTTTGATCAGCATTTCGTGCCGAGGCTCGTCGCTCGCAGGCTCCGCGGATTCCGGCGCCGGGCCTTCGCCTTCGAGCTCGAACATCGCCTCGACCAACGCCTCCTTCTTGTCGGCGCGGATCATCTCAGGCGACGCGCGGCCGCCGATCAAAAGGCCGAGCGCGTTCATCACGATCGTCTTGCCGGCACCGGTTTCGCCCGAAAGCACGTTGAGCCCCGGCCCGAACTCGAGCGCGACCTCGTCGATTATGGCGAAGTTTCGGATGCGCAATTCGACCAGCATCGCGGCCTCGCGGGCTGATTAGCCCCAGTGCAGCTTGTCGCGCCAGATCTCGAAATACGGATGGGGCGAGCGCACCAGCGCGATCGCGCCCTGGCCCTTGCTGATAATCGTGGTGTGAGCGGCACCCACCTGCGCGGCCTCCTGGCCGTCGAGGACCAGGGTGGCGTCATGATCGGGGTCCTTGACGCGCACCTCCAACTGGAACGAATCGGGGAGCACCACCGGGCGATTGCTGAGAGTGTGCGGGCAGATCGGCGCCAGCACGATCGCTTCGAGCGTGGGGTACACGATCGGCCCGCCGGCCGAAAGCGCGTAGCCGGTGGAACCCGTCGGCGTGGCGACGATCAAACCGTCGGCGCGATAGGAGCAGAAATGCTGCCGATTCGCGGTTACCTCAAGGTTCAGCATCCGGCCCACCGGACGTTTGTTGATCACGACGTCGTTGAGCGCGCGAAATCTCTCGGTGCTCCGCGTCGCGCCGTCTTCCTGCGTGTGCTGAACCGTGGCCTCGATCGTGATTCGGCGATCGACCTCGTAATCGCCCGCGAGCACCCGCGCGATCGACGCCTGGGCCTCGTCGATAGTGGCTTCGGTCAGAAAGCCCAGCCCGCCGAGATTGACCCCGAGGATTGGCGTCTCGAGGCCCTCCATGAAGCGCGCGATACTGAGCAGCGTGCCGTCGCCGCCGAGCACGACGATCAGGTCCGCGTGCCGCGCGATCTCGCCCTTCTCCATCGCGGCAGCGTCGAGCGATTCCGCGGCCTCCGCCTCGGCCAGCACCGTCACGCCCTGCGAGCGCAGCCATCGGCGCAACGCGATCGCGGTGGTGAGCGCCTCGCGCCGGTCGCGCCTGACGATCATCCCCACCGACTTGATGGGCCGCTTCGCCACCGCGCCCCCGGAACTAGTCTGTTGCTTTGCCATATCCGGCGCTTGCCGCTAAGGCGTTTGCGGCTGGGCGGCCGCCGTTCCCGGGCCGCCGTAGATGATAGCCTCCGCGGAGACGTAATAGCCGGTTTCTCCACCGGCGACCAATCCTTCGGGAGTTTCCGAATGCTGAGCTCTACTCGTCACGATCACCAGCGCGTCGGCCCCGGTTTCGCAAGCCTTGCGGATAACCGCGGGCAACATATCTTTCTCCTCCGTGCCGGGAACGCCCCGCGCATCGATAATCGCGATCTTCCGGTAGACAGTGGTCGGGTCGCTGTATAGCACGGGCATCGTGCAATTCGGCGGCTTGGCCGGCCGCCCCGAAGGCTCCATCTCCGCGACGGTAACCTCGGGCGGCATATGAATCAGCGCCCTGGTACATCCCGCGCCAACGATCAAACACAGCAAGCCTATCAAGGTCCGCAAACGTCGCATACCGAACAGACATAGCCGTGCCGAGCAAGCCGCCGCAAGCGCCGATTCTATCTCGCTTTTGCCGCATCATCGTATAAGATTCGATGCGGGCGCCGCGCGTCGGCGCGGAATCATCAACGATGGCAAGCATCAAGGACGCGAAACGCCCCTTGCTGGGCGCGCACATGTCGATCGCGGGCGGTGTCGGCGAGGCGCTGCTCCGCGGCCAGCGTGCCGGATGCGATTGTATCCAGATCTTCACCAAATCCTCGCGCCAATGGGCCGCCAAGCCCTATGGCGCCGAAGAAATCGCCGCGTTCAAGCGCAACCAGGCCGAGACCGGAATCGAAGCCGTCGTCGCGCATGATTCCTATCTGCTTAACCTGGGCGCGCCCGACGAGAAGCTGCGCGCGCGCTCGGTGGCGGGACTAATCGACGAGCTGGAGCGATGCGAATTGCTCGGCATACCGTTTCTCATCGCTCATCCGGGCTCGCACGTCGGCGCCGGCGAAGCGGCCGGAATCAAGACGATCGCGCATTCGATCGACGAGGCCCATCAGGCCTGCCGCGGCCTCAACGTGCGCCTCGCACTGGAGATAACCGCCGGCCAGGGCAGCAACCTGGGCTGCAGCTTCGAACAGATGGGACGGATCTTCGACGCCGTCAAAGAGAACGATCGGCTGCGGCTATGCTTCGATACCCAGCACGCCTTCGCCTCGGGCTACGATCTTCGCGACGAAGAGGGTTACGAACGCGCGTTCGGCGAGCTCGACCGGCACATCGGACTCAAGCGGGTGGTCGCATTCCACGTCAACGATTCCAAGAAGCCGCTGAACGCGCGCGTCGATCGGCATGAACATATCGGCAAGGGGCAGCTCGGCTTACCCTTCTTTCGCCGCCTGCTCAACGATCGCCGGTTCTTCGGACTGCCGATGTGCCTGGAGACACCGAAGGGGCCTGACCTCAAGGAGGACATCGAGAACCTGGCAACGCTGCGTGGGCTCTTCGACTCGAAATAGACTATGAGCAAACGAATTCTCACCGGAGATCGGCCGACCGGGCCGCTGCATCTGGGCCACTACGTCGGTTCGCTTCAGAATCGCGTGCGGCTGCAAGATGAATACGACACTTACATCCTGATCGCGGACGTTCAGGCGCTGACCGATAATTTCGAGCATCCGGAGAAGCTCCATGACAACGTGCTCGCGGTCGCGACGGATTACCTCGCGGTCGGACTAGATCCGGCGCGTACCAAGTTCGTAATCCAATCGATGGTGCCTGAGCTTACCGAGCTGACGATCTACTTCATGAACCTGGTCACCGTCGCGACGCTCGAGCGCAATCCGACCGTGAAGGAAGAAATCAAGCAGCGCAACTTCACCCGCGGCGTGCCGGTCGGCTTCTGGTCGTATCCGATTTCGCAGGCCGCCGACATCGCGATCTTCAAGGCCGACCTCGTGCCGGTGGGCGAGGACCAGCTACCGATGATCGAGCAGACGCGCGAGATCGTGCGCCGCTTCAATTCGCTTTACGGCAAGGTGCTGATCGAGCCGAAAGCGATGGTCGGACAGGTCGCGCGGCTGCCCGGCACTGACGGCGGCGCCAAGATGTCGAAATCGCTCAACAACTGTATCTACCTGAGCGACAACAGCGAGACGCTGCGCAAGCGCGTGATGTCGATGTTCACCGACCCGACGCGAATCCATCCGACCGACCCCGGCCACGTCGAAGGCAATCCGGTCTTCACCTATCACGACGCCTTCAATCCGGATAAGGCCGAAGTCGATGAGCTCAAGGAGCGCTATCGACTGGGCAAGGTCGGCGACGTCGAGGTGAAGCAGAAGTTGTTCGCGGCGCTCGATCGCTTCCTGGCGCCGATGCGCGAACGGCGCGCCGCCTATCAGGCCGATCCGGGCAAGGTGCGCGAAATCCTGATGGACGGCACGCGCAAGGGCCGCGCGCTCGCGCAGGCGACGATGGACGACGTCCGCCGCGTGATGAAGATCGCGTACGATTTCGCTCAGTAAGCCTTGGCGAAGAACGCGCGTTCGGCTGCGCTCTCGCCGCACACGATACATCGGCCGGGCGCGACTTGCTGCCCCATTGGGATCGCGCGGCAGGTCGCCTTGGTGTCGTCGCGGATACTGGCTTCGCACGCGGGCGCGCCGCACCAGTAGACCTCGGCCAGCCCGCCGCCGCCCTCGCCCTCCATCCGCTTGTGGAAGCTCGCGTAGTCGTCGAACTGGCGCGTCTCGGATTCGCGCCACACCAGCGCCTGCGCGTACAGATTGCGCTGGATCTCGTCGAGCAGCGCGCGGCTGTGCGCCGGCAGCTCCGCGATCGGCGCCTTGCGCTTGCCCTCTTTGCCGGCAACGTCGCGACGCGCCAACACGGCCTCGCCCGAGGCCACGTCACGCGGTCCGATCTCGATTCGGACCGGCACGCCGCGCATCTCCCAATCATTGAACTTGAAGCCCGGCGTCATCCCCTCGCGATCGTCGAGGTGTGCGCGGATTCCGGCGCCGTCGAGCGCTCCCAAAGCGTTGCGGGCCGCGCCGAGCACGATGTCGCGCTCCTCGGGCTTGCGCCAGATCGGAACGATCACGACCTGAACCGGCGCGACCGCGGGCGGGATGCGCAGCCCCTGATCGTCGCCGTGCACCATGATTATCGCGCCGAGCAGGCGCGTCGAAACGCCCCAGCTCGTCTGCCATGCGTATTGCAACTGATTGTTATCGTCGAGATAGCGAATCTCGAAAGCCTTGGCGAAATTCTGGCCGAGGAAATGCGACGTGCCGCATTGCAGCGCGCGCCCGTCGCCCATCAGCCCCTCGATCGTGTAGGTCTCGTCCGCGCCGGCGAAGCGCTCGGCCGCGCTCTTGCGCCCGGTTATCAGCGGAATCGCGAGATACTCCTCGCAGAATTTTCGATAGACCTCGAGCATGGTCAGGGTTTCATCCTCGGCCTCGGCCCGGGTCGCGTGCGCGGTGTGCCCTTCCTGCCACAGGAATTCGGTGGTGCGCAGGAACATCCGCGTCCGCATCTCCCATCGCACGACGTTGCACCACTGATTCACCATCAGCGGCAGGTCGCGATGCGAGTGAATCCACTGCGCGAACATGTGATTGATGATCGTCTCCGAGGTCGGCCGTACGATCAGCGGCTCTTCGAGCTGCTTGCCGCCACCGTGAGTGACGACCGCGAGCTCGGGCGAGAAGCCCTCGATATGCTGCGCTTCCTTGTGGATGAAGCTCTGCGGGATGAACAGCGGAAAATAGGCGTTGCGAGCGCCGGTCTTCTTGATCCGGCGATCGAGTTCGTCCCGCAACCCCTCCCAGATCGCGAAGCCGTCGGGTCGGAACACGATACAGCCGCGCACCGGCGAATAATCCGCCAGCTCCGCGCGCAGGATGATGTCGTTGTACCAGCCCGCGAAATCCTGGCTCCGCGGCGTTACTTTGCGTTCTTCTTTTTCTGCCATCTGTGATTGCGATAGGCCTGCCGGCCGTTGCGCCTACTCCATCACCAGCGAGGCGCGCGTGATCGAGACATCCTTCTGGCGATCGAGCCATTCGGCCTGAGCGAAAGCATCGTTGATTTTGGCGAACGGAAACTTGTGCGACAGCATCCGCTCGAATGGATAGCGCGCGCGCGTGCGCTCGAGGAAATCAAGCGCCTTGGGAATAACCCACGGGTCGTACATCAGCACGCCGGCAATCTTCTTGTTGCCCCAGGTCAGCGCCGACGGATCGAACGCCACGGTCTGGCCGCGCGAGATGTTGCCGACTTCGAGGTAAGTGCCGCCCGACCGCAGCATCGCGATTCCCTCCGCGATGACCGCGGGCAGCCCCACCAATTCGCAAACCACGTCGGCGCCGCGCTTGCGCGTCAGTTCCATCACGCGCTCGATTCGCGCCTCGGGGGTGGGAGCTTTGTTCAGATCGATCGTGTCGTCGGCGCCGAATTCTTTGGCCAACTCGAGCCGCGACGCGACGCTGTCGATCGCGATTATCTTCCCCGCGCCCATCTCGCGCGCCACCGCGATCGCGTTGAGGCCGAGCCCGCCGGCTCCCTGGATAACCACGGTATCGCCGAAGCGCACTCCTGCCTGGCTCAGGCCATAGATCACCTGGCTCAGCGCGCAGTTGACCGGCGCCACCAATTCGTCCGACAGCGCGTCGGGAGTCTTGAACACGAACATCCCCGGCTGCAAATAGCAGTATTCCGCGAACCCTCCGCGCAGATACGGCGGATCTTTGATCGAGCCCGCCATGTTCGACATCTTCCTCGGGCAGGCGGCGCGATGGCCGTGCAGGCACTGATAGCAACTGCCGCACGGATTGAAATAGCAGTACACGACGCGGTCGCCTTCCTTGAGCGGATTGCCCAGGCTATCGGTCTTGACGCCGGGGCCGAGCTTCGCGACGCGCCCGGTGGTCTCATGCCCGATGATGATTCCCTCGGGTGGGATCTTGGTCGCCAGGTCGCCGCGCCAGATATGGAGGTCGGACCCGCAGATGTTCGCCATCGTGATTTTGATCAGGATGGCGCCCGGAGCGATTTCGGGAATCGGAAATTCCTGGAGTTCGTAAGGTTGACGAAATCCTTTGAGTACAGCGGCTCTGGCTTTCACGCGCCCACTCCTCGACAATGAATAGGGTTGGAGCTTAGGCCGAACTTTCCGCGCTTGGCAATAGCGTAATTGCGGTCATGATCGTTTCGAGCACGCGCTCGACGACGGAGCCAGGATGGAAAAACAGCTTGTGGCAGTGGTCGCGTTCGCGTTGGCGATGTTTGTGGGCGGGCCGTCGAGCGCCCGCGCGCAAGGGCCGATGACTATGCCGGTGTACCCGCCGCCAATCCTGCCTCACACGATCGAAGTCTCCGGACACGCCGAGGTACGCGCCACGCCTGACCTCGCGATTCTGGACTTCGCGGTCGAAACCCACGCCCACACTGCCGAGCAAGCGGCGCAAAGCAACGCTCAACTGGCCCAAAAGGTGACGCAGGCGATTCAATCGAAGCTCGGCGACAAGGGAAAATTGTGGACCGTCGGCTACAACCTGTCTCCCGATTACAACAACCCACGGCCGGGAGACGAAACGCCAAAGATAATCGGATACCGCGCGACAAATTCTGTTCACGTGGAGACCGGCGCGATCGATTTGGTCGGCGCCTTGATCGATGCGGCAACCGCTGCTGGCGCAAATCGAGTCGATTCGATCAACTTCGGCTTGCGCGATGAAAGCACGGCTCGCAACGAAGCCATTACTAAAGCGTCAAAGGATGCGCAGGCGCAGGCGCAAACACTGGCCAGCGCGCTCGGCGTCAAGCTCAAAGCGGTCTTCCGCGCAACCACGGAACAAAGCGAGCGGCCGATGCCGATGGTAGCCAGGAGTATGGCGGCGATGGCGCCGAACGTCTCCACGCCGATCGAGGCCGGCGAAGTTACAGTCCCGGCAACGGTTTCCCTGACCTACGAGATCGAGTAGTTTCATCTGCGAAGCTCAGTCAGGCGCTTAGTAATCGATGCTGAAACCAGGTGATGCCGCTCCGGCCTTTAAACTTCCGTGCGCGGTCAACGGCAGGTTGGCCAGCTTCAGCCTGGCGGAGACTCGTGCTCCGCTGGCGGTGGTATTTTTCTATCCGCGCGACTTTTCCTTCATCTGCCCGACCGAAGTGATCGGATTTCAAAAGTCGGTCGGCGATTTTGCCGCGCAGGGCGCCGAGATTGTCGGCGTCAGCGTCGACAGCCCCGCCAGCCATCTGCAATGGGCGCACGAGCTCGGCGGCATCAGCTACCCGCTGCTGTCGGACGACGGCGGCACGGTGGCGCGCGCCTTCGGTGTCTTCGATGAGCGCGAGCAGACCGCGCTGCGCGCGACTTTCATCCTCGATCAGCAACGAGTCGTGTTGTACGCGCTCGCGACTCGCGGCAATGTCGGCCGCAGCGTCAGCGAGACCCTGCGCGTGGTGTGTGCACTGCGCACCGGGCGCTTGTGTCCCGCCGACTGGAAGCCGGGACAGGAATTCGGCCCCGAGGGGCAGAAGCTCTAACCGACCTTGGCTGCCGACGCCGCCCAAAGACGCCGGCGCTTCGAGCGCCTCTCCAACGTCCGCGAAATCGTGTTCGGATTGCAGGACGGCACGCTCACGACCGCGGGCATGCTGAGCGGTCTCAGCGGCGCGCTGCCGCAACGCGGCCAGGTGATTATCGCCGCGCTCGCCGCGACCGCGGCCGGCGCGCTTTCGATGGGCGCCGGAGCGTATCTCGGCGCCAAGGCCGAATCCGAGGTAATCGAGGGCGAACTCAAACGCGCGCGCGCTGACGTCGCCGAAGAGCCATACTTGATGCAGGAAACCCTGCTCGAAGAGTTGGGCAAAGAAGGGCTCTCGCGCGAGGCGGGTTACCGTGTCGTCAAGCTCCTGAGCTCTGCTCCGGAGGCCCTGCGCTCCACGATCGAAGCCAAGGTCTATGGCCTCGGCGGGGCGCTGAAGGCAAACCCGTTGCTCGACGGCATGGTGATGGGCGCGGCGTTCCTGTTCGGGGCGCTGATACCGCTGCTTCCGTTCTTTCTCTTCCCTTCGATCGATACCGGGCTGATTGCGGCCGAAGGCACTGCCGGCCTGGCGTTGTTCGCGGTTGGATATTTCTCGGGATGGCTCGCCGAGCGCAAGCCTGTGCTGTCCGGCGCGCGGTTCTTGTCGATCGCGGTCGGTGCCGCGATAGGCGGCTACCTGGCTGGACTCGTGATCGCGAAGCTCGGCGGATTATCCGCACCGCCGGTGACGCCGTGAAACTCGGCTACTCCTCGCTCGCCGCCTTTCTCGCGCATTATCGGATACTCAGGCGCGCCGCTCAGCTCACCGGCGACGAACGCGAGCGACTGGCCGAAATGACCAAATTGATCGAAGCGCTGACGCCGAACGATCGCGATGCGATCGAATCCGGCGCTGCGGAAAGGCAATTCGAGCGCGCGCTCCGCAACTTGCATCGATTGCTGGTCGAACGCGGCGTGCTTTCCGGCTGAGGCGATGCGATGGCCGTCTATGTATTGCGGCGAATCCTGTTCGGCGTCGGCGTATTACTAGGCACCTCGATCATCACGTTCGCTATCGCCTTCGTGGTTCCCGCCAATCCCGCGGTCACGATCGCCGGCGCCAAGGCCGACCCGCAGACTCTGGCGATGATTCGCCACCAGCTTGGTCTCGATCAGCCGCTCTATGTGCAGTACGCGCGCTATCTCAATCGTGCCGTGCACGGCGATTTGGGGCGTTCCTATGTCCGGCGCGAGAACGTTTCCGCGCTGATCGCGTCGCGCTTCCCGGCCACCGCCGTCCTGGCGCTATCCGCGATGGCGCTGTCGCTCTTGCTTGGAATCCCGATGGGAATGCTCGCGGCCGCCTACAAGCATCGTGCGCCCGATAATGCGCTGCTGATAATCTCGCTCGCGCTGGTCTCGATTCCGGTTTTCTGGCTGGGCACGATGCTGCTGATCGCGGGCGGACTCTATCTGCATTCATTTCCGCTCGGCGGCTTCAGTAGCGCGCGCAGCCTGATCCTGCCGACGCTGACGCTGGCGCTCGGTTCGGCGGGCTACTACTCGCGAATCCTGCACACCAATCTGGTCGAGGTGATGGACCAGGATTATATCCGCACCGCGCGCGGCAAGGGGCTCTCGCCCGCCCGCACGATGCTCAAGCATGCGCTCGCCAACGCCTTGCTGCCGCTGGTCACGCTCGCCGGCCTTGACCTGGCGGGACTGCTCTCGGGCGTTGTGCTGACCGAGACCGTGTTCAACTGGCCCGGTATCGGACGGCTCGCCTTCGAGGCGGTTTTCAATCTCGACATTCCTCTGATCATGGGCACGGTGCTGTTCTCGGCAGCGTTGGTCGTCGCCGCCAACCTGATAGTGGACCTGCTTTACGCCTGGCTCGACCCGCGTATCCGGCTCGAGGTAAACGCATGAAGGCGCGTGCGAACATGATCGAGATGGTGGGCGGCGCGATGGTGGCGAGCATGATCGTGGTCGCGCTGTTCGCCCCGATTCTCGCGCCGCACGATCCGACGCGCGCGGTCGCCGCGACTTACGGCGATCCGGGCCGCCCGAGTCTCGCTTTCCCGCTCGGCACTGACGAGTTGGGCCGCGACGTGCTGTCGCGAATCATTTACGGCGCGCGCATCTCGCTCACCGTCGGAGTCGCGGCGATGGTGATGACGATGACGATCGGCGTTGCGATCGGGCTGGGCGCGGGCTTCTTCGGCGGCGCTGTGGATTTTATCCTGATGCGCTTCACGGACGTGATGCTGACGCTGCCGGGATTGCTGCTGGCGATGGCTTTCGTCGCGGTGCTGCGGCCAAGCCTGCTGACGATCCTGCTGGTGATCGGACTGATCTCATGGACGCAGATCGCGCGCGTGGTGCGCGCGGAAACGCTCTCGATGAGCCAGCGCGATTTCGTGCTCGCGGCACGCTCGCTGGGCGCCTCGTCGTCGCGCCTGATGATCCGTCACGTGCTGCCCAACATCCTGCCGACGATCGTCGTGATGGCGGCGCTCAGCACTTCGACCACGCTGCTGCTCGACGCCGGCTTGAGCTTCCTCGGCCTCGGCGTTCCGCCGCCGATTCCGAGCTGGGGGCGAATGATCGAGGAGGCGCAGATCTATTTCCGCACCGCGCCATGGCTGGCGGCGTTTCCGGGCCTCGCGATCTTCTACGCTGTGCTCGGATTCAATCTGCTCGGCTACGGTTTCCTGCGCAGGCATCGGCAATGAGGGGAATCGAGCGGCGCCGCGCGCATCTCGTCCCGGGAATCATTCTGGCGCTCGCGATCGGCGCGTTCGGATGCCGCGCCAACGGTCCGCCGCTGCGATTACCACCGGGCGCCGCGGTGTTGCGGATCGCGTCGACTGACGACCCTCCGACGCTCGACCCGGCGGCCGGTTATGATACCGCGTCGTGGCAATTCGAGCAGATGATTTTCGACACGCTGGTGCGCTACAGCGACGCGGGTGTCGATCTCGTACCCGATCTCGCGACCGTCTGGGAAGTGTCGCCGGACGCGCGCGTGCTCACCTTTCATCTGCGCCGCGACGCGCGCTTCAGCAATGGCCGTCCGATCACCAGCGCCGATTTCAAGTACTCGATCGAGCGTGTGCTGACGCCGTCGGTGCGCTCGAAGGGCGCGGAATACTACCGCGCGATCGTTGGCGCGGCGGATTTTATCGCCGGCAAAGCGGCTCATGTCGCCGGAATCGAAATGCCCGATCCCTACACAGTGATCTTCCGCCTGACGGCGCCCGATCCGATCTTCATCCATAAGCTTGCGATGCCGTTTGCGTCCGCCGTGCCCCGCGAGGTCACCGAGCGATGGGGTGAGGACTTCTCGCGCCACGTCGTCGGCAGCGGTCCGTTCAAGCTCGACCAATGGATCAGCGGCCAGCGCGTGGTGCTGGTCAAGAACCCGGATTATTTCATCAGGGGCGAGCCGCGCTTGGACGCTATCGTCGAGATCACCGGCGTCAACGACGAACTCGAATGGCTGAAGTTCGAGGCCGGCGAAATCGACGTCTCGACTATCCCGCCCGCGGAATTTCCCTACGTGATGAAAACGCCGCGGCTGAAGGCGCTGACGATTCATGAGGTAACCGTCACCACCAATTATCTCGGCATGAACTGCGAGATGCCGCCGTTCACCGACGTGCGCGTGCGGCGCGCGTTCAACTACGCGATCGACAAGCACAAGCTGCTGGCGATTCTCAACGGCCGCGGCGTGGTCGCGCGCGGTATCCTGCCGCCCAACATGCCGGGCTACAATCCGGCGCTGACCGGTTATCCTTACGATCCGGAAAAGGCGCGCCGCATGCTCGAAGAAGCCGGCGTCGGACGCGGCTTCGCGCCCGAGCTGTGGACGCGCCCCGACCAAACCGTGCTGCTGCTCGCGGAATCGATTCAGCAGGACCTCGCGCTGGTGGGCGTCAACGCCGTGATCAAACCCGTCGCGTGGGGGCCGCTGCTCGAAGCAATCCGGCAGCCCAACACCGTGCCGTTATTCATGCTCGGATGGGAAGCCGATTTTCCCGATCCGGAAAATTTCCTCGAAGTGTTGCTATCGAAAAAACAGTGGGGGTCGAACAACGATACCTTCTACTACGATCCCGCGGTCGACGCTCTGCTGGCGCGCGCGGCGCCGATCGCGAATCTGGATGAGCGCTACGCGCTTTATCGCCAGGCCGAAGAGATCGTGGTTTCAGACGCGCCGTGGGTGTTCCTCTACCATCCGGCGACCTACGTCATCCTTCAGCCCTGGGTGCACGATTACACGCTTAACCCGATGCGCCCCAGCCGCTTCGAGCAGGTCTGGCTCTCCGCGCGTCCAAACTAGCATGCGCCTCAAGTTTGCGGCCCGGGCACCTCTGTAGCGCAGGACGTTACTAGCGTCGAGGTTCGCGCTTGACGGCAGATCTTGGCGGTCGCGCCTGCGCTATCGACCGGGCGCGTGGCGAGAGAAGACGGTGACGATTCGCGGCCAGCTTCTCAGCGCATCGAGCGAACAGCGCCGGGGCCTCGTGCCGATCAGCCAGCCTCTGATGAATGCCCATCCCGATTTCGGGCATGGCGGAGGGATTCCGACGAACGCTCCAGGCCGTTAATCTGGTCAAGATTGAGTCACCCTTCCCGGTTAGTCTTCGTCCGACAAAGACACCGGACTTGGCTTTGTCAGCGAACAGCCGGCGACTAGCGAGCATGAAGCGCTCGCCGTCCTTTTCGTCCCATAAGTCCTTCGCCAGCAATGTCCGCAATTGCCGGCGCGAGAACCTGAAGAGTCTACAGTAAGAATCGCTCACGCTTATAAAACGATGGTCTCTTCCCACCACCGCGACCGGAGCTGGCGCCAGCTTTAGAAGCTGGTCCGAGTC
>JBEKLA010000091.1:0-14393 GCA_050010455.1 Binataceae bacterium (SeqCode)
GCGCGAACCGTTGCGCTAAGCAGTCGTTTGAGCCGGACGACGCAAACGCGCGACGCGCTCGCGCCGCCCGGCTCACAGCAATCCGGCGGGGCTGTAGGCGGCCCGGCCGAGGTATTCCATAAAGGCGCGGCTGGTCCAGTCCAGCGATTCCGCATCCGGAATCAGATTGACCACGATCGCGTTGAGGCTGTCGCGCGTCTGCTCGATATACTGGTCGGTTGCGATAAAATCGGCGGGCGCGGCGATCGCGTCGATACCCTGGCGCCTGAACATCATCATCGCGCGCGGCATGTGCGCCGCCGAGGTAACCAGCAGAATCCGGTGGAGGCCTCGCGCGTCCAGGATTTTTCGCACGTAGAGCGCGTTCTGGTAGGTGTTCAGCGATTCCGTCTCCTGGATGATCGCCGTATCCGGCACCGCAACGAATCTCAACACCTCGGCCATCGCAGCAGCTTCTGGAGATCCGGACGTGCCGCCTCCGCTTAGAATCACGAGCGGAGCCCTGCCGTCGCGATAAAGCTTGGCCGCGTAAACAACGCGCGCGCTGGGTTCGGTAAGATGGACCCAGGGTTGCGGCGGGAACGCCGGCTGCGTGCCTCCGCCCAGCACGACGATAGCGTCCGCACGCGGAAGCGGCGCCGACGGGACGTAGCGGCGCTCGAGCGATCGCGTCAGCCACAGCGCAAACCATCGATTACCGCCGACGACCAGCAGCGCCAGCGCCGCCACGATCGCAACCGCCGCCAGCCGCGGCCGTCGGCGCAGTACGATCAGCGCAACTATCAACGCCGCGCTCGCCAATCCCAGCGGATACACGAACAGCGGCAACAGCTTCGACAGGAAGAGAAACATCCGTCAGATATAGATTACTTCGCGACACGAGCGGTAGGAGATTATTTCGCCAAGTCGTTCGCTCTTGATGGGGCGGCGGGATAAGCGATATGTGCAGAAAGCCGATTGGCGAAGCGAGGTAATCACAACATGGCGAATCCGAGCGGGCAGACCGAATCATCGGCGGCGGCCGCCACCTACGATTGGACGCAAATAGTCGATGATCTCAACCGGCTGCTGCGGCTGCGCGTCACGCCGATCGGGATGAAGATGTTCGCGACCGTCGCGGAGCTGGAGGCGATTCCCAAGATCCGCCGGCCGAGTTCGGTTCACACCGCCGACCAGATCGTCGCGCAGGCCGCGCGCCTGGGATGGACGGTCGGCGTAACCGTTAACGATTTCGTCGGTCCGCAGTGCGGCGCCGTGCTCGGGCTGCACCCCCAGGACGAGGAATGGCGGTCGGGCAACAGGATGGCCGGAGTGTGGTTCGGCACGATCGAGGATGCGGGGGCGCATCAACGCGCGATGGACGTGGTGCCGTACGGCAAGTACGCGGCGATGGCGGTGTCGCCGCTGACCTCGGGGCGGCTGAATCCGCCCGACATCTGCCTCATCTACGCGACGCCGGGACAGATGATCATTCTGATCAACGGAATCCAGTGGACGGGCTACAAGAAGCTGCAATGGGGATCTGTGGGTGAATCGGCGTGTGCCGACTCGTGGGGCCGCGCGCTTGCCACCGGCGAGCCGAGCGTATCGATTCCGTGTTTCGCCGAACGCCGCTACGGCGGCGTGCTCGACGACGAGTTGCTGATGGCAATTCCGCCGCACTATCTGCCCAAAGCTATCGAGGGCATCAAGCGGCTGTCGGCCAACGGCTTTCGCTACCCGATTGCGCAATACGGCATCCAGCAAGACGTTCGCGCCGGATTCGCCGTCAGCTATAGCGAGAAGCCCAAAAATTGAGTACAAGCCAGAACTGGATCACGCCGAGGCGGCTAAGCGATTAAGCGACAAGGAGAACGATGGTGGCATCGACCGGCAAGAAATTGCGTTTCGGACTGTTCACTGATTTCCGCAACCCGCTCCAGTGGCGGCGGCCATTCAAGGACGTCTACGCGGAGAGCATCGAGCAGATAGCGTGGGCCGAAACTATCGGCTACGAGGACGTCTGGCTGAGCGAGCATCATTTCACCGAAGACGGCTACGGGCCGTCGCCGATCGTTCAAGCCGCCGCCATCGCGGTCAAGACCAAGAAGATTCGAATCGGCACGTCGGTGCTGCTGCTGCCGCTCTACGATCCGGTGCGGCTGGCCGAAGACGCCGCAACGGTCGATATCCTGTCGGGCGGCCGTTTCGAGCTCGGCGCGGGGCTGGGCTATCGGCCCGAGGAATTTGCCGGATTCGGCCTTAAGCTCAAGGACCGCGGCGGGCGCGCCAACGAAGCGCTCGAAATCATCCGGCGCCTATGGGAAGGCGAGACCGTCACCTTCAAGGGCAAACATTTTCAGATCGAGAACGCACGCTTGTCGCCGCGCCCGGTGCAGGAACCGCGGCCGCCGATCTGGGTGGGCGGATTCTCGCGTCCCGCCGCAAGACGCGCGGCCCGATTGGGCGACGGTTTCGTCGGTATCGGTGACATGCGCGAGATCTATCAGATGTACCTCGAAGAGCTGCGCGCCGCCGGCAAGGATCCGTCGCAAGCGAAGGTTGGAGGCGGGCCGTGGTGGGTGATTGTCTCGAATGATCCCGAGAAGACCTGGCACGAGATAGCTCCTCATTTGGTCTATCAACTAACGCTGTACTCGAAATGGCTGGGCAGCACGGGCCAGAACCTGTTTCCGCCGGTGCATGACGTCGCGAGTTTGAAGGCGACCGGAATCGTCAACGTGGTGCCGCCCGAGGGCGCGGTGAAAATCATCAAGGATTTCATCGCGGAGGTTCCGGTCGAGCGCTTCTACACGATGACGCTGCCGGTGGGCTTCCCGCCCAAGAAGATGAACGAGCATCTGGAGTTGTTCGCCACCAAGGTGATGCCGCACTTCCGGTAGAGCGAAATAGGCCCGCTCGCGTCGAGATCGCAGGAGAGCGACCGCCTTACATTAGGCTTGGCGGCGAGGCTTCTGGTAGATTGCTCGGCGATGGGCGGACAACTCGAGCTGTCGCTGCGTGGTCCCCGGGTCAAGGCCCTGGGAGTCACGCAGTTCGTGCGGATGGTGCGCGAGGCGCTCGAGGCCAACCTCGATCAATGCTGGGTCGTCGGCGAAGTTTCGAACGCCCGTATCGCCCCGTCCGACCATCTCTATTTCACGCTCAAAGATTCGCGCAGCGCGATCGCGGTGGTGATGTTTCGCAGCGCGTCGCAGAAGCTTCGCTTCAAGCTGACCGACGGAATGGAAGTGATGGTGCGCGGGCGGGCGAGCCTGTACGAGGCGCGCGGCGCACTGCAGTTTTATGCCGAGGAAGTTCAGCCGCGCGGCGCCGGCGCGCTGCAACTCGCCTTCGAGCAGCTCAAGGCGCGGCTCAGCGCGGAAGGCTTGTTCGACGCGGCGCGCAAGCGTCCGCTTCCGTTCATGCCGCGCGCGATCGGCCTGGTAACCGCGCTCGGCGGCGCCGCGCTGCACGACATGATGACCGTACTGGCGGAGCGCTTTCCCAATCTCCATCTGATAATCCGCTCCGCGCGCGTGCAGGGCGTCGGCGCGTCCGCGGAAGTGGCCGAGGCGCTCGACGATTTGAATCGTGACGGGCGCGCGCAGGTGATAATCGTCGGCCGCGGCGGCGGCTCGCTCGAAGATTTGTGGGCGTTCAATGAGGAGGTTGTCGCGCGCGCGATTTATCGCTCCGCGATTCCGGTGGTTTCCGCCGTCGGCCACGAAATCGATTACACGATCGCCGATTTCGTCGCCGACGCCCGCGCCCCGACGCCGACCGCCGCCGCCCATCTGGTGGTGCCGCGCAAGGCGGATCTCAAAGGGCGGCTCGACGAGACTTCGGCGACGCTGGCCGGCGCGATCGAAAGCACGATCGTGTCGCATCGCAGGCATCTCGCACAGCTTGGCGCGCGAGTACGCGAGCCGCGCAGCGTCTTGCGCCAGATTCGCCAGCGGCTCGACGAAGCGTCGGCTGCCGTAACCGAAGCGGTTATCGCTGGTATCCGCGCCCGGCGTCAGGAAATACTCGGGCTTGGCGCGCGGCTGCGCGCGCCGCGAATCGAAATTCCGCGCCGCGAGCTGACGACGCTCGAGGAGCGACTGGTCGTGGCCGGCTCGCGCGCCGTTCAAGCGCCGCGCGAGCGGCTGGCCGCGCTCGCCGCGCGGCTGGATTCGCTATCGCCGCTGCGAGTGCTGGAGCGCGGTTACGCGGTGGTAACCGACGCAGCCAGCGGGCGGGCGATCGTCGACGCGGCCACGGTAAGTATCGGCGACGAACTGGAAATCCGGCTCCGCAGCGGCCGTTTGCGCGCGCGCACTTCCGCGCGGGAGACTTAATCCTGATGGCAAACGATCAGAAGAAATTTGAAGACGAACTCGGCGAACTTGAGGCGATCGTCGCCCGGATCGACTCCGGGGAGCTGTCGCTGGAGGAATCGATCGAGGCCTTCGAGCGCGGAGTCGGCCTGGTGCGGATGCTGAATCATAAGCTGGACGAAATCGAAAAGAAGGTCGAGGTGCTGGTGCGCAACGCCCAGGGCGAATTGCGCAGCACTCCCTATCAAAGCCCGGCCGACGACAAAGACGACGAGGAATTCTAGCGGCTCATCCCGCAAGTCCGGGTAACGGCTGTCATTCCGAGCGCAGCGAGGAATCCCGAAGAAGGGTCGCAATTCCTCAGCCGCGCCCGGGATTCCTCGCTGCGCTCGGAATGACAACCAAGAGCGCGAGCGAAAGGATCAGGCACTGCGCAAAACGTTGCTTGCGATATAATCTGATCGCGATGAAAGCGAAGGGCGCAGCGCGGGGGCGTTTGGACGTCGAGATGGCGCGGCGCGGACTTGCCGAAAGCCGCGAGCGCGCGCAGCGGCTAATCCTGGCCGGGCGCGTGCGCGTCAATTCGCGTCCCGCCGCCAAGCCCGACCTCAGGGTCGACGCCGCCACCGATATAGCGGTGATTCCGACCCAAGAGTACGCGAGCCGCGGAGCCTACAAGCTGCTCGCGGCGTTGGACCACTTCGCGGTTCAGGTCGAAGGGCGCTCGGCGCTCGACGTCGGCGCTTCGAGCGGCGGCTTCACCGACGTGATGCTACGGCGCGGCGCCGCGCACGTGATCGCGCTCGACGTCGGTTACGGCCAGCTTGCCCATCGATTGCGCGACGACCCTCGCGTGACGGTGATGGAGCGGACCAATATCCGCTCGGTCACGATCGAGGATTTGCCCTATCGGCCGGATCTGGCCGTGATCGACACCAGCTTCATCTCGCTGCGGCTGGTGCTGCCGGCGGTGATCGGCCTGGTTGCGACGCCTGCCGATATAGTCGCGCTGGTGAAGCCGCAATTCGAAGTCGGCAAAGGGAGCGTCGGCAAGGGCGGCGTGGTCAGGGATGAGGCGCTCCGCCTCCGGGCGCTTGCGGAAGTGCTCGGCTTCGCCGCGGGAATCGGGCTCGAGGTGGTTGGATCAATCGAGTCGCCGATTACGGGACCGGCCGGAAATCGTGAATTCCTGGCGGTGATGCGATTGGCCAAGGCGCGCTCCTGATTGGCGCCGCAATATCCGCGTGCCGCTTTCGCTATTTCATTCATGTCTTGTCGCTTACAAAACCGCGCTCCGTCTCCGCACGTTCGTGCTTTGCATCGCGGGCCCAAACAGTTAGGCTATATGTGCGAGTCGTAGTTGCCGTCGCGAGCCTCGAGGTTGACAACGATTACAAACTTGTCCTTTGCGGTATTCCTGCTGCTTGGCATGAGCGGCCTGAGCGTCGCCGCGCCTAATCAGTTGACGGAGGAAGATCTTCCGGTGCCGCTCAGCGTCGTAGGCAATCCGAACCGCCCCGCGCCCCGCGTCCCGAGCGAAACGCGAGTAGCGCCGAAACCCGAGGCTTCGGAACCGGGCCAGGAAGTTGCTAAGGCGACGCGTCCTCCCGCCGCGAACGTGACTTCAGAGGGCGGGGAGTTGAGCTATACGGTCCGAGGCGGCGATTCTCCGGGGTCGATCGCCGAGATGTTTCACGTTGACGTCGCGGCGCTGCTCCACGCGAATCATATGCGCCCGGACGTGATCTTGCGGATCGGCGAGACGATGCGCATCCCGAATCCTTACGCCTACGAGGTCTCCACGCTCAAGGCGCAAGTCGCAAAGCTCGAGGACCAGGTCAATACCGACCGCCGCAATGCCGAAGCTCAGGAAAACGATGTGCAGGCGGCGCGCAGCCGGGCCGCTGAGCTGGTCGCGGCCAACCGTCAACTTCAGCACGACACTCGTATCCTGCCGCGGTGGCGTAAGGCGGCGATGACCGCATCGGTGGCGGCCGCAGTGATGTTCGGAATTACGGCGCTGGCGCTGCTGGAATGGTTTCTCACGCGGCGGCGCTTCCGGATGCTGGCCGAGATGAACGAATCGTTTCGCCAGCTTGATCAGAAATATAAGACGCTGCTGGCCAAGGCCGAACTGCGCTTTCAGCAGATATACGGACGGCGCCGCCACGGGATTCCTGAAGGGCAGGAGCCGTCCAAGTCGCCTGAGGATTACCAGATCGAGCAACTCAACCGCGAGCTCAAGGACGTGATGGAAAGGCAACTCGACCGCATGGGTGGACGGCGCAACGGCCATCGGCACTCGTGGTTGCGCTCGCTGTTCGGCAGTTTCGACGATGCGGTTGAGACGCGCCCGACGCGGCGATAGCGGCCGCGTAATGCTGACACGAGCCGCTGTTTGCCCGCGGGCCGTTGCGCGATTCCCAGGCCCCCGCTCTGAACGAAATTCTGTGGGCGCTTTGCGACACGTTCGGTGGGCACGCTAATCTTGTGAGCATGCCCTGGCGCTATCACCAGCATCTCCGGCCGCAACGGTTAATCCCGATACTGGCGCTCGCGATTATCGCGCTCGGATGCGCATCGCGCAAAGAGCCGCAGACCGCATCAGTGGCGCAAGCCGCGACGGCGGCCGCGACGCCGACGCCGCAATCGTCGCTGAGCGCGCTCGGGAGCATACAGATCAGCTACTCCCATCCCAACGACTATCTTGACTCGTTGTCGGTGACGAAATTCACGGCGGCGCGCGTGATTCTAAGCCGGGAGAAGAACGGCAAAACCTTCTCGGTCGTGCGCTTCCAGGGCGGCCATCCGGTTTGGGCGATTCACAACGAAGGCGCAGGCGCCGATTCGATACTCGGCCCTATTCCGGGCGTCGGCAAGGCACGATCCGGCGCGGTGAAATCAGTCAGTTACGGGCATGCTCCTCGCGACTTCGTTCAGGACGCTCCCGATTATGGATCTCCAGAACCGCTGGAACCGAACAGGTTTTACGTCTTCGCCGTGACGCGCGGCTCCGGCGCGCGCAGCTTTCAGGCGGTCAAAGTCCAGCCTGACGGTTCGATCGAAGCCTTCGACGCGGACCCGCACGCGGGCACCAGCTACGAGCTTTGCTGCGATTTGCCCACGGACTTCACGTCGGCTCCCAGCGAGACGGAGGAAGCGCCCGACTCGGCGAGCGATGAACCATCGTCCGAGCCACCACCGCCGTGAATCGTCCGCCGCTAAATCGTGAGGAAGATTTCGCGCGTGCCTTCGGCGCTGAGCTTCTTGATTGAAGTCACGCGATCGCTGATCTGCGCGAGCGTGGATAGCTCGCTCGAACTCACGTCGATCAGCACCGAATAAATCGAGAACTGAAGCTCGCGCTTGCGATCCCGCAGATGCTTCAGCCACTCGGGACTGACGCGCGACTCACCGTCGGTGATCATCACGATATCACCGCGCTTGAGCTGCTTCTGTTCGAGCAGCGCGATCGCCGCGTCGATTGGCGCCTCGAAATCGGTGCCGCCGCCGGGGAAGTACTCCGCCATCTCCATCACCTTGGCGAGCTCGGGCTGATAGCGGCGCTGGCGATTCAGATCGAAGATCTTGAGCGAATTCCCGCCCGACGAAAACAGCACCGCGCGGAACAAACGGCGCTGGCGGCGCGCGATATCCATCAGCGTCAGCGTCACCGCCTTGGCCCACAGCTCCTTTTCACCCTCCATCGAGGAGCTGACGTCGAGGCACGCGACCATCGGGCCCTTGCCCTTCTGCTCGTCCTGGCGAAGCTGATACTGGAGCACAGCGCCTTCGAGCAGGCGGCGTTTGAAATCGCGATACAGCCCCGGATGGTGCATCGCGAGCAATTCCGCCGGAATCAGCCGGCCGAGCTCCGAGCCGCGCTCGATATCGTAGACCTCGGCCTCGCCGCGCTCGACGGTCTTGCGCCTGAGCGCCCGCGCGTCCTGCTTGAAGCGGCCCACCAGCCGCGCCAGCTCGGCGATTTTCTTGTTGCGCGCCAGGCGCCTGCCGAGCTCGATCCGCTCGCCCGCCGAGAGCCGGCCGTCCTGGCCGAATTCAAGGCTGAAGTCGTGACTATCCTGCGCGGCGCTGTCGACTTCGTCGGCAAGTTTCGCGCTCGCCAGCTGCAGCCGTTTTAGTTCGGAGGGCTTGAGGCGATCCAGCGTTTCGTCAAACGCGCGAGCCTTCTGGTTCAGGCGCGCTTGCGAAACCCGCGCCGCGCGCTCGGCGGCCTCTTTAAGCTCGTCGAGCTTTTTCCGCATCGCGGCGTCGGAAACTTCCGACGGCTCCGCCGCGGACATCTCCTGCGCCGTCTTGAGCGTCGCCGCGCTCTCTTCGAGATCCTGTTCCTGATGCTGAAGATCCCACAGGTCAAGCATCTCGCGGCGGTTGATCAATCGCTCAGCGCGGACCATCTCGAGGACTTCTTCGCCCAGCACCATCGCGGCGATCGCGGCCTTGTCTTCCTCGAGCAGAGTGCGATTCTTGAGCGCCTCGAAAGCGGCCGACGGCAACAGATCGCGGAGGATCTTGCGATTGAGCGCGGCGCTCGCCCTGACCGTATCGGGTTTGCGCCACACGACGTTGTACTTGAACAGCGCGAAGAAGAGGTCTTGCATCAAGGCGGCGAAGTGCGGCACCAGCCGCTCGCCGTTCTCCTGCAATTCCGCGAGCGTCTTGGCGCCGGCGCAGATGTCCGACCACGCGCGGCGATCGTAGCTGTCGCTCTCGAGCCAGGAACTCTCGGCCGCGACTTGCGGAATATAGAGCCGCCTCGGCTTGACTATTTTTGACTTGCGCGCCATCGAGAAACGCGAGCCGCTACCCGGCTCATGCGCTCATCATCGTTTATACCATCATGCGAGGCCGTAATCGTATGGTGCGGATCGAGTGCGTCAGTCAGCCGCGTATCGGCGCGGCCGATCGATAAAGAGCTATCTCACGGGCACGGGCTTGGACTTGGGGCGGGCTGGCGCCGGCCTCAGCAACTCCGCCCTCATCAGCGAGACGCGATAGGGCGACTTGAGGCCGACCAGCATTTCGGAAATCGAAAGGTTGAGTTGCGGATGGATGAACGCCGGCGCGAGCTCGCTCAGCGGCGCCAGCACGAAGCGTCGCTCTTGCAGCAGCGGATGGGGCACCTTGAGATCGCGCGTGTTGATGATCTCCTTGTTGAACAACAGCAGGTCGAGGTCGATGATCCGGGGTTTGTACTTGCCGCGAGCCGTGGGCTTGCGTCCGCGCACACGCTTGCGTCCCATCACGCGTTCGATCGCGAGCAACCGGCGCATCAAGGCTTCGGCGTTAAGATCGGTCTCGACCTCGACGGCTCCATTAAGGAACGGCGCTCGAGGACCGTCGCCCACGGGCTCGGTCTCGTAAATAGAGGACTGGCGCAGCAGCCGGGTTTGCGGCAGCTGTGCGATGCGTTCGAGAGCCTCGCGATAATTGGCAATTCGATCGCCCAGATTCGTTCCGATTCCGATAAAAGCCCTGTTGGGCATTCCTTTTGCTACAGCCGAAGCGCCTCCAGCCTGGCTGCGGCCTCCTTAAGCCTTTCGCTGTCCACGGTTAGCGAGAAGCGAACAAACCCCTCGCCGCTCTTGCCAAATCCCGAACCCGGCGTGATCACCACGCCCGCTTCCATCAGCACGCGCTGCGCGAACGAAGCCGAAGTGTACCCCTTGGGCACTTCGGCCCAGAGGTAAAACGTCGCGCGCGGCGCTTCGCACGCCAGTCCCAGGCGGCGCAACGCCGCGACCATCAGATCTCGCCGTTGCTTGTAAATCGCGCAGTATTCCTTGAGCTGATCATCGCTGCCGGTAAGCGCCGTAATCGCCGCTTCCTGAACCGCCTGGAAAACTCCCGAATCAAGATTCGTCTTAACGGCGCCCAGGCCGCGCACCAGCGTTGGATTGCCAACCGCGAAGCCCACGCGCCAACCTGTCATCGAGAAAGTTTTCGAGAGCGAATGGAACTCGACCGCGCACTCGCGCGCGCCATCCACCTCAAGAACGCTCGGCGCTTGATAACCGTCGTAAGCGATTTCGGAATAAGCGAGGTCGTGGCCTAAAACGATATCGTTCTTGAGGCAAAACTCGACCGCTTGTTTGAAGAAAGCGACGTCAGTCGTCGTTGCGGTTGGATTATTCGGATAGTTGAGCCACAGCAGCTTCGCACGCCGCGCGATATCCGCCGGAATCGAGCCGAGATCCGGCATGAAGTGATTCTGTTTGGTCAGCGGCACGAAATATGGTTCGCCGCCATTGAAAACGCATCCCGAGTAATAGACTGGATAGCCAGGGTCTGGAATCAGAACTATATCACCGGGATCGACAATCGCGGCGGGAAAGTTCGCGATGCCCTCTTTGGAACCAATCAGCGCGCAGACTTCTGATTGTGGGTCGACAGAGACGCCGAAACGCTGTTTGTACCATCCTGCAGCGGCCTCGCGAAATCGCGTCAATCCCTGGTAGTCCGGATAGCGATGGTTCTCTTTTTTTTCGGCGGCGCGCTGGAGACTCTCGACGATATGACGAGGCGTAGGCAAATCGGGGTCGCCAATGCCCAAGCTAATCACATCGACGCCCTTTTGCTGAAGTTCCTTTTTCAAGCGATCGAGCTCTGCGAAAAGATACGGCGGCAACAGGCTCAACCGCGAAGCTAACTTGATACGCACAAAGATCCTTTTCGAAAAGGTCTAATAGTTTCTGTCAATAACAGAATTTTGCTGCAAACGGAAAGAGTCCGCTTCAAAATAGTTCGCTAATTGCAGGCTTGATGTCCGGCCCGGCGAGAGCTACAGGCGCTCATCAGCATTCCCCAAGCTCTAATAGAAACGACGTTCTGAAAGCGCCGCTGAGTTCAGCTCTGGTGGCTGGATTTGTCTGCGAGGCACGTCGAGCCTATTCTTCTACGATTGTCTAACTGATGCTCGCGACACGCGCGTTTGGATCAAAGCTATTCTGTTGCCAACCTCATTCGTGTGTGGCATTTTGTCGCATGCAACTTTTCGCAACATACTTTTGGGACGTACGTGAAGCGGTTTTCTCGCAAGGAAAATTCTCAACAGTTCGGGCGCGGCGGCTGGCGTAAGATCGGCAGACAAAAAGAATTGCTAAGGCTTCCTAAAATATCTCAAGAGCTCACGAGTCAAATTTTTTTGGTCGATACTGGACTAATCGGACCGGTTGGATCTATCTACAGCGGCGGTGATCTAAGCATCACCAGAGATGACGGGGCTGTTAGAAGCGCTGAAACCAGCCTGCAATCCCATCACTCTTACCCCATCTTCTAACGCGAGGCCTCATGAGTCGCACATCGCAAAATGCTCACACTTCCAAAGGATCGGCGAGGTTAGGCGTCGTTCGGCCGCTCGCCAAATTATTGGTTGCGGCATCCTGCCTGGTCGTGCTTTGGCGACCCGGCCCGGCTCTCGCCTTTACCGATGCGCAGGCCAAGAGCGGCTCTGAAACGTTCCAACTGCAGTGCGCGCGATGTCACGGCCCGAATGGCGAAGGGCTGGAGAACATCTACCACGGGCTGCGGGCGCCGGAGCTAATCGGACCTAAGGCTTTTCCAGTCGATCCGAGAGCGTATCAGAAGCTGCGCCATTTCGATTTCCATAGCGTCCGGGATATCTACGAGTTTGCGTCGGCCTCGATGCCGGCCGACCAGCCCGCAAGTCTCAGCGCCGACGTCTATTGGGACGTTATCGCCTACCTGCTTGAAGCCAACGGGGTTCGCCCGGACAGCAAGCAGCTCGACGAGACCAGCGCGGCTGAGATTCCTATCCCGTTGATGCAGCGGCAAGGGATGCCGCCTCGCAGCGCCAACGCCGGCCAATGAGCGTGCTCATGAACCGTGCGGTGCTGCCGCTCGCGGTGCTTGCGCTGTTGGGCGCGGGAGGTTTCGTCGCGCTTTCGCAGCGTCCGTGGGAACCGCGTGCGGATGTGGTTCAACCGGTCCCGTTCAGCCATCGGGTGCATGCCGGCGAGCGGAAGATTCCGTGCGAGTTCTGCCATGCCTATGCACGGCGATCGCAGAACGCCGGCGTGCCGCCGATCGCGCGATGCGTGGGATGCCACGGCAATATCGCGCCGGGCGCGCTCAGCCCGGTGACCAGACCGTGGACCGACGATCGGCAGCCGCCGTTCGAAATTCGATGGAACCGCGTTTACACGCTGCCGGACTTCGTCCGCTTCGCGCATCAACCGCATATCGCGGCGCGCGTCAAGTGTCAGCGCTGTCACGGGCCCGTCGAGACCATGGACCGAATCGTGCCGACGAAAGAAATCAACATGGGCTTTTGCATCCGTTGTCACATGCGGAAGAAAGTCCGCACCGATTGCTTCGTGTGTCACTACTAAACGGTTAACAAGATGCCAGACGTCTCCAGACGCACGTTCTTAAGAATCGCCGCGGCGGCGGGCGCGGTCGCCTCCGTGCCCGGATGCAAACCGGCTGCGCGCCAACTGATTCCATACGTCATCCCGGATCAGACCCTGGTTCCGGGCGAGGCGTCCTTCTATGCCGGCGTTTGCGCCGAGTGCCCGGCAGGATGCGGAACGGTAGCGCGGGTGCGCGAAGGCCGGGTGATCAAGCTCGAAGGGAATCCCAACCATCCGGTGAGTGGCGGCGCGCTGTGCGCGCGCGGCCAGGCGGCGCTGCAAGGGCTATATAATCCCGACCGGCTCTCGCGACCGAATCAGCGCGGCACGAATCAGCAACTCCAGCCGATCAAATGGGACGCGGCCTACAAGGCGCTAGCGGAACGGCTACATGCCGCCGCCAATGCCGGTAATAATCGGGTTGCCTTCATGGGGGCGCCCTCGGGCCCGACGCTCAGTGCGATCATCGGCCGATGGTTGCGCGCATGGAACTCTGAGCGCCTCATTCTTTACCAGGCGATCGACAACGCGCCGGAGCGCGCCGCGAATCGTTTGTGCTACGGACGCAGTGACCTGCCCGCTTATCAAATCGATCGCGCCGAGGTCCTGATCTCTTTCGGCGCCGACTTCCTCGAAACCTGGCGATCGCCGGTCGAGATGACGCGTCAGTACGCGCAATTCCACTCGCCGCGAAAGAACGGCGGCTCGATCACGGTCGGATACTCGGCTTACGTTGGACCGCGCTTTAGCTTGACGGCGTCCAGATGCGACGATTGGCTCACCGCGCGTCCGCGCTCCGAAGCTGTCGTCGCCCTGGGCATCTTGCACGAACTGCTTCAGCAGGGCGCGACGCCCGCGGCGGGCGGTCTCGACCTCAACGCGCTGCGCGGCTTCGTAGCCGGATACGATCCGGCGTCGGTAGCGAAGCAAAGCGGTGTTCCTGTCGAAACCATCACGCGCCTCGCGAAGCGATTCGCTGAAGCCAAGAGCGCGGTGGCGTTGGCGGGAACCGACGATATCGCGACCCATGTCGCGACCATCCTGCTGAACACCGTCAAAGGCAGCATCGGCGAGACTGTCCAGTTCCTCGAAGGTGCTGCGCCGCAGCCGCCTGGCGATTCCGAGGAAATAGCAGCGTCAATCGACGCGATGCGTGCCGGCAAGATCGATGTACTGGTGGTCTCCGGCGTCAATCCGGTGTTCACGATGCCGCCCGAGGCTAATTTTGATGATGTGCTGAAGCACGTGCCGTTCGTGGTCTGGTGCGGCCAGGTTCCCGACGAAACCGCCGAAGCGGCGCATCTGCTGCTTCCGATCCATCATACGATCGAGACCTGGGGCGACGAGATGCCGCGTCCGGGAGTGTTCGGGCTCGGCCAGCCCGCGATGCAGCCGGTGTTCGAGAGCAAACCGCTCGGCGACATCCTGCTCGATTCGGCGCGCGCGGGGAGCCCTCAGAACCCGTTGTGGGAGAACACGGCGCACGCGGTCGAGGCCAATTGGCGCGACCTGCATAAGCAGCTCGGCTTGACCGAGTCGTTCGACGAATTCTGGGAAAAGGCGCGGCGCTCAGGTGGATATTTCGACGCAGCCAAGACCGCTCAGGTCAGCTTCAAGGCCGAGGTGCTAAGCAATCCGCCGCAGATTCAGGTCGCGGCGACGGGCCTGACCATGGTTGCCTTCCCGCACATCTTTTTCT
>JBEKLA010000092.1:0-14357 GCA_050010455.1 Binataceae bacterium (SeqCode)
ACTAGGAATCGCTTCATGGCTGTTATCCTCCTTCTTTGCAACGCGACTCAGTCGTTGGCAGAGATGATCGCCGCCGGCCAAATGGCCGCGCCGAGGCCGGTTGGTGCTCCCGGTCGGAGCAACCCTCGCCTGCTGACTATGGAATCTATCGCTATCGCCATGTGGCCTGCCTCCTTCTTTAACCCGGGTTTGCGCCCGGGAGCCTTTCCATTACGCCCAAACGGATCAGTTTTGCCTCGCGTCGGCACAAAGCGCCTGGACCCGAGATTTTTTCCAACCGAGTTATCAGCCGGAATTTCCATTTTCAGTCCTGGATTAGACTCACGCCAACTCCTGGAGTTTTGCAACGAATTTGTGTTCAGTTCTGTTTGTCGCTCCGGGCGAAGGCTGCCGGAGCGCGGCGCGGCGCGGCGCGACTCTTGCCCTCTTTCCGCAAGAGTCGTGACGCGCGGGTGAGGGTGAGGATGGCCAATCGGCGCGAAGCGATTCGCTTCTTCCACCCCTCACAACACCCCGCCTTGCCGAGCACGCGTGCGTGGCGATACAAACTTGCTCAACGATCGCACGCGCGGGAGCGAACCTATGGATAGCGCCTTAGCCGGTCTCAAGATTCTGGACTTCACTCAGTTCGAGGCGGGCCCCTCGTGCACCGAGCTGCTGGCCTGGCTCGGCGCCGACGTTATCAAGGTCGAGATGCCGGGGACGGGCGACCAGGGCCGCACACTGCTGACTGAGAAGCCCGGCTTCGACGCCTATTACTTCCTGCTGCTCAACGCCAACAAGCGCGCGATCACGCTCAACCTCAAGCATCCGCGCGGACGCGAACTGATGCTCGAGATGGTCACGAAGGTCGACGTGCTCGCCGAGAACTTCACCCTCGGAACGCTCGAGGGCCTCGGCCTCGGTTACGATCGCCTGCGCCAGATCAATCCGCGCCTGATTTACGTGACCGTCAAGGGCTTCGGCACTTACGGCCCTTACAGTGCGTACAAGAGTTTCGACATGATCGCGCAGGCGACCGGCGGCGCGATGACGATCACCGGATTTCCGGGATCGCCGCCGCTCAAGCCTGGCCCCACGATCGGCGACACCGGCACCGGAATCCACGCCGCCTGCGGCGTGCTCGCCGCCTACATCCAGCGCGAGCGTACCGGCCGCGGCCAGAAGGTCGAGGTCTCGATGCAGGACGCGGTGGTGAACTTCGTGCGCCCCTCGATGGCGGGCAGCTACTTCACGCACAAGGCGGTCCCTCGCGCCGGCAATCATCTTAAAGGCACCGCGCCCTCCGACATCTATCCGTGCGCTCCCGGCGGCGAAAACGATTACGTCTACATGCTCTGCGTCACCGAAGAGATGTGGCAAAGCCTGTGCAACGCGATCGGCCGCCCCGATCTGATCGAAGACGAACGCTTCAAGGAGCGGCGCGACCGCAACAAGAATCTCGAAGAGCTGTCCGCGATTATCGCCGCCTGGACGCGCGATCGCACCAAGCACGAAGTGATGAAAATCCTCGGCGAGGCCGGCGTCCCGTGCGGCAAGGTGCTCGACACGCTCGAGCTGTTCGACGATCCCCATCTGCGCGAGCGCGGCATGATGGAAACCGTCCAGCATCCGACCCGCGGCGAGGTCACGATGCCGGCGTGCCCGGTCAAGCTCGAAGATTCGTCGGTGCCGCTCGTCAGCGCGCCGCTGCTCGGCCAGCACAATCGCGAAGTCTACGCCGAGTATCTCGGCCTCGGCGCCGGCGATCTCGACCAACTCAAGGCCGACGGCGTGATTTAGCGGACGCCGTCCGCGATGCTAGACTTCACGCATCGCGACCGGAGCGCCAACCCAAAGGATTTGCCATGCGAAGATTCCGCGACGTGAAACCATTATCGATGTTTACGTGCACGATACTGCTGATAGTCGCGGCGTTTGTCGCCGGATGCTCGGGCGCGGCGATCCAGGAGGGCGCCACGTCCGAGCCTGTCAGCGCCAATCGCCCCACTCAGATCGTGGTTTACAATTTCGCCGTCTCCGGCGCCGAAGTGACGCAAAATCAAGGCCCGCTCCAGCGCCTCTACAGATCCGCCACCCAGGACGCCGAGCAGCAACAGGCGGGCCAGATCGAAACGGGGCATGAAACCGCCACGCAACTGTCCGACGAACTCGTCAGCAAACTCACCGATCTCGGCTTCGACGTCCGACAAATGGACCGTGGTAAGTTGCCTCCCGATGGGTCGCTCGTGATCGACGGCCAGTTCGTAACCATTAATGAGGGTAACACCGCGCGCCGCCTCCTGATCGGCTTCGGCGCGGGCGCCGCGACGCTCGATACTCAGGTCAGCGTTGGTCAGATGGCTGACGGCAAGGCCTCGTCGCTGCTCGATTTCAGCACGCACGCCGACAGCGGCAGGATGCCGGGTGCCGCGATGACGATGGGCGCGGGCGCGGCGGCTCAGGGCGGGCCGACGATCGCGATGGGAGCGGCCAGCGTGGGATTGGCGGGCGGCAAGACTTATACGTCAACGATGGGCTACCTGGCCGATTCGACCGCCAAGCAGATCGTCGCTTATTTCTCGCAGTATGCCGCGAATCAGGGATGGATCAGCCAGGACGAGGCCCAAAAAGCAAAAATCGAGACCGTCCAGTAACCCCGCGCGAACGCCCCGTCTTCTCTGTCATCCTGAGCCGGCGAGGCCTTCGCGAGCCGTGTCGAAGGATCTCGCCCGGTCCTCCGGGCGTCCGCCCGCGCGCATGGCTAACGCGCGTGCGATCCGTTAAATCGCTAACTACTATGGATAGTAATTAGCGATTCAATTGACTACCCATCAATCCAGCAAACCGACGAATCCGGGAAGCGCGCGCATCCGCTCGATCCATGCCCGTATCGCCGGATACTCATCCAGACTGATACCGCCGTCGCCGCACTGTGATAATGCCGGAAACGCCGCGACATCGGCGACCGTCGGATGGTCGAGCGCAATCCATTTGCGGTCCTTTAACCGGTCTTCGTACAAGCGCAGCGCCCGCTCGCTGTTCTGTTTCACGGCGTTCACATTGACGCACAGCCACGGAAACAGCTTCGCCAGCCGCGCGTCATAGGGCCCCAGACGCAATTCATACGCCGCCGCGGACAACCATCCGTTAACGATCGCTTCCTGATCCGGGTCGCGCGACATCCACGATTCATTGCCGTATTTTCGCGTTATCCATATGAGTATCGCCTGCGAATCGCGCAGCACCAGATCGCCTTCGATAAGCACGGGAAGCTGGCCGAACGGATTCAGCGCAAGAAACTTGGATGTCTTGTGTTCGTCCTTGAGCAGATCGATCGGCTCGCGCTTGTATTTGATATCGAGCAGCCCAAGCAGCAGGCGGACTTTGTAGCAGTTGAGCGCCAGCGGCATGTTGTAAAGTGTGATCATAGTCTTCCCTCCTTTTGTTCTCTCCCGCCTGCCGGGGAGACTGCAAAGGATGAGGCAGGCTGTGAAGACCCTTCCATCAGCCGGCTAATAATGGCAGAAGGCCCTCGGTCGTTTGTCATTCCGAGCGCAGCGAGGAATCCCGGCCTCCACCCAGGATTCGTCCGGGATTCCTTTCGGAATGACGGGAAGCCGCCCGCTTACAGCAACGAGCCGCCGACCTGGCTCAGGAACGCGTTCTCGCCGTCGGCGACGGTGCACGCGGTCGCGTCCCGCATCAGCATCTCGACCGGATACTCCTTGGTCATCCCGTTGCCGCCGTGGAGCTGAACCGCCAGCGTCGCGACTTCGAGCGCCGCGTCGGTGCAGAAGACCTTGGCCGCGATCGAATGATGCAGCGGCGCGGGCTTGCCCTCGTGCAGCCGGGTCAGATTGTAAACGAACACCTCGCGCGACAGCGTGCGCGACGCCTGCACCAGCGTGAACATCCGGAACAGCCGCGCGCGCACCGACTGATGCTCGAAAATCGGCCGCCCGCCCTGGATCCGCTGCTTGGTATAGGCCAGTGCGATCTCGAACGCCGCGCGCGCGATCCCAAGGCCCATCGTGCTAACCGCCGCGTTGAACGCGGTCAAGGTGAAGTCCAGATACTGCGGGTATGCGTCCGGCTCGACGAACATGTAGCGGCGCGGGATACGGACGTCGTCGAAGAAGATCTCGCCTTGCGGCAGCCCGCGTAACCCGAGCTTGTTCAACGCCTTGCCGCGCGAAATCCCGGGCAGATTGAGCGGCAGCACCGCGACGCCGCCGCGATCCAGTCCCACCTTGGGCTCGATATTCATGAACAAGACGGCGTGCGTTGCCGCCGGTCCGTTCGATACCCACGACGATTTCTGCCCGCTGATGATCCATGAGTCTCCGTCTTTGCGCGCGGTGAGCTGGCCCGGCCCCTTCACCCGGAATTCCGGACTCGACAGCCCGAGCTGATCCGAGCCGTGATCGGGTTCCGTGATCGCCCACGCGCCCACCCTGAGCGGCCCGCCACCCGCGAAATGGGGCTTGACGAATTCCTCGGCCAGCTCCGGGTTCGCGGTTCCCAGCGCGGCCTCGGGCGGGAATGCCGACAGCAGGATCGAACCGGCCAATCCCGCGTTGCCCCACGACAGTTCCTCGTAAACCAGATGCTGGGTCAGCGGCGACGCTGCCAAACCGCCCAACTCGGCCGGTCCGCTCATCCGATCGAAACCCAGCTCATGCGCCTGGCGCAGCACGTCAAAAAAGCCCGAGCCCGGCGCGACCACCGCTTCCGGCGTCAACTTGTCGAACGCGATACCGGCCGGCCACAGCACATCTTTGGAGAATTTGCGGGCGGTGTCGCGAATCTCGCGCTGCTCGTCGGTCAGCGTCAGATCGTATTCAACGTATTCCATGTCTTGTCCTCCGATTCCCAGAGAATCGCGCTCGCGCCCTGGGTGTGATCGTTTACCATCCCCCGTTTAGCTCGACGGATGGCTTACCACGCTTCAGGCAGCGCTGAGCCAGGACTCAACATGGGCGCTTTCGCGCTCCGAGGTGCCGGTGACCACGCCGCACCCCCGGTTTTCCCCCAGAGGATGCCCCTGCATAGATCACTTGTTCAAATTGTGCAAACCACCGTCGCCTCATCCTCGGCCCGGATTGCGCGGCGCGTCATCGCCCGTCACATCATCCATCCACCGATGCCGTCGCGTCGATTCCGCGACGCGCCCGGCGCTATTGGGCGGTGGCTCGCCGGACTCCGACGTTCGTAAGCCGGGCGTTGCGTGGGCCGCAACGAAATATAGATGTGAACCACGCCGGCTTCGTTCGATTGCCGAACCTGGCGTCCGCTTTTCGCCAGCATTCTCAGCACGCGATGGTTATCCGCCAGAGCGTCGCCTTCGAATTCGGCGATCCCGTTGATTGTCGCCACCTTGCTCAACAGGTCGAGCAGAAAGCTGCCGATACCGCGTCCCTGATACTCGTCGAGCACCGAGCAGGCAATCTGCGCACGCCAGAGTTCCTCGACACGCACGTACTGGGCAAATCCTACGATCGGATCTTCGTTGCCGCTGAGCGTGGCGGCGAGCGCCGCGTGCCCATTATCCAGCCGCGTGAAGTGATCGAGTTCGTCATCGCTTAGTGCGCCGCGCGCTCCGAGGAAGCGATAGTAGAGCGACTCCGCGCCAAGCCGCGCGAAATGGTCGCGCACGCGCTCCTTGTCGCCGGCACCAACTGCGCGAACGCTTATCAGCTCGCCATCGCGAAGCCTCGTGATCGCCGCGTTGCGATCCAGGCCCGCGTAGCGATCGACGCCGTCAACCACCGGCAGCGGCCGCGAGAGCTTCGCCGTGCGTACCGCGAAACGCTCGCGCCCGCCGCGTAGCGCGCTCGATTTTCGTGAAGCGGATGCCTTCGCTCTGAGCAATCTTGCGTAGCTCGCGATATAAACAGCGGCCAGTTTTTTCACCCACTCGCCCGCTTCCGCACTACTTGTATTGGCCATCGATAAATCTCCTTTCTTCCAGAACCGGCGCCGGGCCGATTCACCCGATCGCGGTTCTCCTCTTCGCCCCAAAAGCGGGAGCGCTTTTCCCATCGCCCCCGCATCGCTGATACCGCCTGCCGCCGGATATACACGTCCCCGCCGCGGAGCTTTCGGAACCCGAGGAGAGCCCGGATCCGAACAGCCGCCGTGGAAGCCGCCCCGGAAGTCGCAATCCACCCGATGCGTTTACCGAAGCCAGCGGCCGGGCCTGGCTTCGTAACGCTCGCGGTCGGATTACGGAATCGTGCAGCCACTCAGCGCTTGTTGATTGTGATAATTAGGGGGGTGTCAATCGTTTCATCTGGCAAAGCCTCTTCAGCTTGATCTCCGCATTCTGAGACCCGTTCGATGAACTCTGATCACGTTACGCTCGACACCGGCATTAGGTCAATACCGGTATTGTTATTAGACCAGCTACTTAGTGTGAACGCGCGATTACACGTCTGATGCCGCGGCCGCGATATCCGAGGTCCTCTCCCAGTCGATTCGCTGGCTGCTGCTCAGCCGGCTTTCCAGCGCGGCGCGAAGCGCTTTCGCGTCGAACCCCAGCGATTCGCTCGCTGCTGCTCAGCCGGCTTTCGAGCGCGGCGCTAAGCGCTTTCGCGTCGATCCCCAGCGATTCGCATAAGGTCTGGTAGCTGAACAACCCGACCCTGTTCTTGGTGTTCATCCAATTCCGCACTTCGTAAAAAAGCAGGCGCTGCCTGCGACTCTCGGCATTCATGTGCTTGAGATGACACTTGACCGCGTCCTCGAGCACAGCGAACATCAGCTTGTGCTCACCTTCGAGCACCGAACGCCGTCGCAAAATCTCGTTGTACTGCATCGGTAGCAGAGTGTCAGGCTCGAGTTGGCTACCAAAGTACTCCTGGACACGATCGGCTATCTCCATTGTAGACACCGGTGAAGGTCACTGGTTGACCTTTGCCACAAAGTTAGTGCTTGCCGTTTGCCAGGACTGCTACCTTTAGGCTCCGGTTGGGGGGGCTAACCGGAGCCTAGCCCTGATTGCGTTGTTGTGTCTGACAGAGGCCGCGCGCTCGCCTGTCAGTGTATGTCCACGCCTTTCGGTGCGATCAAACTGCGCACGACCCTAGGCGGTTGGTAACCTGATACTCTAGGCGCGGTGACCTTCTTGAGCAATCCGCGATTCGTTCCTTGGGGAACCAAAAGACTCGAAACGTGGCCGCCGCCAGACACGAATCCCGCGAAAAACATCGTGCGTCAGTGCAGCAGGCGGGACGGAGCGGGATAAAGGTGCGGGAGTTAGGGGGCTTTTAAGGAGGCTTTATCGCCGCCCTCCGGCCGAACGGATTCCTTCGGCTGCGCTCAGGACAGGCTCCGACAAAGCTGGCGGGCACGAGGCCGCGTGGGTGCGCCTGCGCTACTGCGACTTCGGTGCATCCGTCATCTTACAGGAGGGTGTGAACCAGTCTGGAAGCTTAACCTCTTTCGCGTTGAATTTTCCGGTGGCGGTGTAGACATTGTCCTTGCACGCGAATGTAACGCCCCTGTCTTCACTCGCGCAGAAGGGTGTATACGGTGCTATCCGACACTCTGGAGTTATAAGCTCGACATCTCGAACGGTGCCGGAGACTGCGTCTCCGTCCACAAAAACTTCAGAGGCAATCTTCAGGTAAATCTTCTTCACCTTCCCAAAGTAGCTGGACCACGAACCTCCAAAAATCTTCTTTCCGTCAAATTGAACCTGAACCTCGTCTCCCCTTCGCCAGATCCCAAAATAATGGTTTTCGGGTTTGTCTGGTATCGGGGTGAGTAACTGCGCTTTGATCTTGCCGCCACTGTGCTCCAGCGCCACGTAAGGTTGCAGCTGAAATTTATTCGGGTGCTCGCGAGACAAGCCGGTTTGGATCATGGCGGGCAACTCGAATGTGTCTTTCGATTCGCTAACCATCATGAAGATGCAGTACGTTCTCCGATTCGTTGAAACTTTGGGAAAGGTAAATTTTGCGCCAAATCTAAAGTCGCGCCCTTGGTCCACTCCGAACGTCAAAGCAGCCTGGGCCTCCGGCTCAGGAGACTGCTGCGTCTTAGCGTAGGCTGACAGAGACTGGCCAAGAAACACTAGCAAGTATTAAGACAGCCGACACTCCCAGACGGACCCTACTGGCTCGTATATGAGGCCGAAAACCACGGCAGCCTAGCCTTCGCGTTCCAACGCCAAAATCGCGACTGCGGCTATGATTTCCCATAAAGGATAGTCTTAGCAGTGGAAGTGGCGGCTGCCAAAATCCGAAAGCCATTGGCCACGTTGAAGGTGTTGCTCCTCACCGCCGCCGGCATCACGGCCGAACGATTACGCCCGTTCCCGCCGCAACGATCGCGTTCCCGCTATCGCCCGCGCGACGGCAAGCGCACCACGCCCGTCGCCAGCACCGATAGCTCGCCGTCCTGATTCACCGCCTTCTGCGCGATCTCGGCGTAATGCGCGCCGCCTTCTTCGAACACGCGCGTCACCTCGCCGTCGATAAACAGCGTGTCGCCGACCGGATTGTGGCGGCGGATCTTGACCGCCAGGCTGCGCAGGAATCCGCTGTCGCCCATCCAGTTGGTGAGATGATGCGACATCCAGGAGCATCGCTCCGGACCGTAGTCGTAGGCGGCCGGAGTTCCCACCAGCGTCGCCAAATCGTCTTCCCAATGCACGCGTTCGGGCACGTCGGGGATGCCGAACTTGTTCGCGATTCCAAGCCCCGGATGCTTCTGCAATTGCTTCCAGGCAAGCTTGTTGGCGCGGATATACAATCCGCCCCATCCTTGCGCGAAGGCGATAAAGCCGGTCACGGTCATCGGCCCTTTCGCCATCCTCTGGAGCTTGTCGCCGGCCTTGACGTCTTCGATATAGCGCGGAGTTGCGCCGCGCACCTCTTCCGCTTCGTACAGCGCGAAGGTCTTGACCAGATCGTCGCGCGTATAGCGAACCGGCTCCTTTTTCTTCACTTCGTCGTACTTGGTGCCGCGCTCGCGGGCGGTGTCGCGCTCGGTGCGGAAGCACCAGCTATCGCCCTCGGCCACCAGTTCGTCGTTCTGATTGCGGAATTCGCAGCGATAGATCTGCTGGACCGATTGCCCCGCGAAACGAGTGTTGTGCGCGATCATATCCTTCAGCCACACCTTGGTGGTGAATTGATCGCCGAGCTTCATCGGCCGATGCCAGGTCACGTCGATTCCCGCGAACATCGCGTGCACGCCCGCGAGTCCGCCGACATATCCGCTGAACGCGCGATTCAGCGGAAAGATGAACGACGGCGGCGCCAGCACGCACCCGTACCGCGATTTCGCGCCGTACGCGGGATCGCACCACAGCGGATTGTCGTCGCCGATTCCATGCGCCCAGTGGCGGATATTGTCGCGACTCGCTTCGTAGCACCACGGCTCGAGGGAATCTTCGATCGGAACGCCAATCAGCTTGCGCAAATCGGCAAGGCTCTTTTCCGTAATTACCGAGAACCGCTGCTGACCTTCAGCCATGAACCATCTCTCCTCTTCGCAAAGCTGCCGATGCGCGATTTGGCGCCACTACACGGCCGCGCGGATCGATACGCCGACGGCGTTTCGATCGCCACACTAGTCGATACCAGGCTTTGGTGAAACCGCCGCGCGAGATTCGCCGGCCGCCGCGAGCGCTACTTCTCGCTCTCTTCGATAAACCCGCGATAGACGGCGATCAATGCTTCCTTCTGGCTGCTGCTCAGGCGCGAGTCGGTGCGGATCGCGCCTTCGACGTCGGGCTCTTCTTCCTTGTCGGGCTGGAACCATCCCGCCGCGGCATAAAGCTTTTCGGCCGGTATGCCGAGCGCATCCGCGATACTCTTGAGCACGCTCGCCGACGGATTGTACAGCCCGCGCTCGATCTGGCTGAGATAGGGATTGGAAACTTGGGCGAGATTGGCCAGTTGCCGCATCGACAAACGCATGATCTCGCGCTGGTCGCGGATGAAATCGCCGAGATAATTACGGGGCTGCTTGCGCGCCATGAGTCTCGTATACCACGCGCCAGGTTTACCAAGCGAACAGAACTATTCGCCACGCGCAAAATATTTTCTTCATACCGCTTGATTTACCAAGCACTCGATATTATATTGGTGGTCAGATAGAACTCAGGAGGTGACACCAATGGATTACATCAAGAGTCTCGAAAAAGCGGGCGACGACCTGATCGGCAGCTTCCGCGCCGTCCAGGATTCGACCGTTACTGCGCTCGAAGGTATCGGCAGCCCGATCGCGAAGCTGCTCCCCAATACCGGTATCGCGCTGCCCGTGGATCTGCCCAAGCCGCGCGAGCTTGCCGAGGCGACCTTCCGCTTTTGGGAGAAAGTCGCGGAGAACCAGAAGGACTTCACGCTGCGCCTGCTCGACGCGATCGCGCCTGCCGTCAAGACTACCAAGAAGGCGGCCTGACCGGCCAAGCGCCTTTCTAAGGCGCCTTCTTCTGCGCTGGAGCCGGGGGCTTCGCGCCTCCCGGCTCCGCCGCGCCCGCTGACGGCGACGGCGCGGCCGCGGCGGTGAGCGGTTTGATGAACTTTAACGTCATCCGATCGCTCTCGCCGATCGCCAGATACTTCTGCTTATCGCGGTCCTTGAGCTTGAGCGTCGGCGGCAGCGTCCAAACGCCCTCAGGATAGTCTTTGGTGTCCTTGGGATTGGCGTTGATTTCCGATTTCGCCACCAGCTTGAAACCCGCCGCTTCGGCGAGTTTGATCACATAATCCTCGCGCACGTAGCCGGAAGCGGCCTTCGGATCCTGCGCAACCGCCGGGTTGCTGCGATGCTCGACGATTCCCAGTATCCCGCCCGGCTTCAGCACCAGAAACATCGCCTTGAACATCATGTCGGCGTATCCGCCCTTCATCCAGTTATGGGCGTTGCGGAAGGTGAGCACCATGTCGGCGCTGCCCGCCGGCGCAAGCCGCGTGGTTTCCGGCGGCCCGTGTTCGGTGGTGACAACCCGGTTGTATATCGAGATTTTCGCCACCAGCATCCGCTTGAATTCCTGCGCCGGCTTGCCGGTTGGATTCGCACCGTAAAGCTTGCCCTTCGGCTGCAGGAATGGGGCGAGAATCCTCGTATACCACCCCTTGCCCGGCCAGACTTCCACCACCGTCATATCGGGCTTGATCCCGAAAAATTCGAGCGTCTCGAGCGGATGGCGATAGCGATCGCGGTCGCGCTCCTGCTGCGGCCGATCCTTGCTCGCAAGGATAGCTTTCAACTTGGCCGTGATGGCGTCGTCGGCGTTGCCGGCCGGCTGCGGGCCGGCGTAAGCGAACGTCAATGCCGAGAGAGTTACGGCCACAGCCACGATCCAGGCGCAAGATTTGATTCTCATCAGACTTCCGTACCTCAGCAGTCAGTTAGGATTTAAAAAGCAAGACGGCCTTGCCGGCTATCCCGCGATTATACAGTCGCTGCGCGACGCTGGCGATCTCGGTCCATGGCGCCTCGACTTCGATTTGCGGCCGCAGCACTCCGTCCGCCACCAGCCGTGCCAGCCGCTCCAGCCCTTCGGACGCCGGTTGGCGCCTGAGTTCGTGGAACAGGATGAACCCGTAGAGGCTCGCACCACCCTTCAGATAGAACGCCCGCGCATCGAAGGTAGTCTCCGATACGGCGGAAGCGCCGTACAGCACGCACATCCCTTCGGGCGCCAGCATCGACATCCCGGCCGTAAGCGACGCGCCGCCGACCGATTCCAGCACCAGATGATACGGGCCGAACTTCGCCGCCGGCAACGAATCCTCGCTGACCACCACCTGATGGGCGCCCGCGTCACGAGCATGCTTCTCGCGCTCGGCCCGCCGCACGACGGCGACCACTCGCGCCCCCGCATGACGGCCAAGTTGGCACGCCAGATGGCCAACGCCGCCCGAGGCTCCGGTTATCAGCACGCTGCGCCCGAGTATCGAGCCGTTGAGCTCAAGCGCGTACAGCGCGGTCAGCCCCGCGACCGGCAGCGTCGACGCCTGCGCGAACGATACGCTGTCCGGAATCGCCGCGATAGCGTTGGTCGGCGCCGCGATTACCTCGGCCCACGCTCCGGTAATCAGCATCCCCACCACGCGCGTTCCGGCCCGAGGACCGCTGCCGTCCGCGGCGGCTTTTTCTACCGTTCCGGCGAAGTCCCATCCGGGCCGCGCGCCCGCCTCGGCCGTCATCGAGCGCCTGAGCTCGCCGAGGTTGAGCGAGATCGCCTTGACCCTCACTAACGCCTGCGACGGCGCCGGCGTCGGCGCCTCGACTCGGCTGATAACAAAACGCTCCGCGACCTTTGGGTCTATGACTACCGCGCGTATCGTTTCCATCTGATACTCCCCTAACCTACCTATAGAATCCGGCCACCGCTCGACAAGGCCGCGCCCTCCGTTTGATTGCTTCTTCGCCCCGATGCCGTAATTGTGTTGGATAATCGGTTTTTTCTCCAGTGTCCTGAGATGGGAGCGCGCTTGAATCGGGGTAAACGAGATGCCTGTCTCCGTAATCCTGGGTACGGCGAAGGGATGCACCCCCCTTCTCTGTCATCCTGAGCCGGCGAGCACCGCGAGCCGTGTCGAAGGATCTCGCGCGGTCCTCCGCGCGTCCCGAGGGGCGTGGACTGTTCATAAACGAACTTCAAACTCCGGACACTAGTTTGTAGCGGTTCCTGGCTGCGTTCTCACTTTCGGCGGTTTTGCGATGCGACTACCCCAACAAGTTCGCGCGCTACTATTCGTCGCGATAATAATCACCTCGGGCACCGCGCTCGCCCAGGTCGCGACGCCGCCGCCGACAGCCGTTTCTCAGGCGCGCCAGGCCGACATCCTCGAGAAAATCGCCGCCGATAATTTCGGCGCGATGACCGAGGCCGAGCATCGGCTGGTTCGCGCCGCGCCGTTTCGCGACCTGCCGTGGCTCGGCCCGAGCGCTGACCCAAACAATCCCGCCAACGACGTCACCAAGGCCGCCACTTGGGGACCCGAGCGAGTCGTGCGCGCCAAGCTTCTCGCCTGGCTATGCACCAGTCCGCAAGCCGCTCCGTATATTCATCCGAGCGGGCTGGGACTCGCCGCCGCCCGGATCGCCGGCAACCTCGATCTTTCCTACTCGAAAGTCGCCAGGCCGCTGACGATGATTCGATGCTACATTCCGGACGGCATCGATCTCTCCCGCGCCCAGCTCGAGAGCCTCGAACTCAGAAGAAGCGTCACCGGTCCGATCGACGCCGACCTGTCCTCCGTAAACGGTGACGTCAGCCTTCACTATGGCGCCTACGGCCCGGCAAGCTTCTTCCGCTCGCATATCGGCGGCGACCTGGATTGCAACGGCGGACGCTTTATAACCAGCGGGCGCGACGCGCTCTCCGCAATCGAGTCGACCATCGACGGCGACGCGCTTTTTCATGACGGCTTCGAAACCGACGGCTTCGTGGACTTCCGTCTCGCCCGGATTGGCCGTTCGCTGAGCTTCAACGACGCCCACTTCGTCGGCAAATCCGACAACGGACTCAATGCCGAGCGCGCAACCGTCGCAGGCACGCTCTACTGGGTCGATATCCAGCACACCGCGCGCACTCAACTCGACCTCGAAAACGCGAAGGTTGACGCATTGTGGGACAACCAGAAAAGCTGGCCCAGCTTCGGCAATCTCATCCTTGAGGGCTTCACCTACAATCATTTCAGCGGCGGACCGTCCGACGCGGAACCCCGGCTTGGATGGTTGAACAGGCAACCGGCAGGGTACCGGCCTCAGCCCTACCGCCAACTGGCGAAAGTGCTCGCCGACGAGGGACGCGAAGGCGGCGCCGTCGACGTCCTGATCGCCAAACAGGACGCGCAACGGCACGCCGGCGGTCTCAGCCGGGCGGAACGTCTGTGGAATCTGATGCTCAAGGTATCGGTCGGCTATGGCTACAAGCCGCTGCGCGCGCTGTGGTGGATCCTCGGTTTCGTCACGTTTGGCACCGTGCTTTTTGGATGGGGCCGTTATGCGATGCTGATGACGCCCACTGAGGAGCCGGCGTATCAAGCCTTCGTCGCCGAGGGCGCGCTGCCGCCGCATTATCCGCCCTTCAACGCGTTCATCTATTCGCTGGAGAATTTCCTGCCCGTCGTGCAACTCCATCAGGACGCGTACTGGCGGCCGAATCCGCGCCACGCCGTTAAATGGCGACTGCGCGTCAGACGACGCCATATCGACCTGGGAGTGGTCCCCGCCGTCGTTCTCCGATGGTACCTATGGGTTCACATCATCGCGGGATGGATATTCACTCCGCTCCTGTTCGCCGGACTATCGGGCCTAATCCGCGTCGATTGACTATTCGCCGAGACTCCCAACTCCGCGCTCCCTGTCATCCTGAGCCGGCGAGGAGCCGAAGCCCTGAGGCTGCC
>JBEKLA010000093.1:0-14306 GCA_050010455.1 Binataceae bacterium (SeqCode)
CCGAATCCCAAGCTTAAGGAGACCGAGGAACTCTTCGACATCAACAAACTCGAAGAGATTCACCGCTAGGCTTACGCGAGAAGCGAGACCATCGGCAGCGGCGCGCGGACCGGATCTATCCACGCGCCGCGGTCCTCTTCGTTGCATTGAACGGCTTAGTCAGAGGCGTCCTACGTTGTCCATTTAGGAAGCGGGCTGCATCAGGCTTACACCTGGTGACGCTTGACTTTTGCCGCCGCGATGCGACTATGGCTGCGGGTTAGATTTCGACAATCGGCTGTTTTCGGCGACGCCGCGGCGAAAAGCCTCGCGCGGCGTCGTTTCGCGGGAGGAATGTGATGTCATTCTTGGCTGATCGCGCGTTCCAGGAGCGCTTCGTTTCGGCGCTCAACGCGGACGCGGGTTTCAACGAACAGGCGCAATGGTTCGACGGGTCGGTGCTGCTCGAAGTGGGCGCCGATTTGTTGTGGCTGAAGATTTACAAGGGAAAAGTGATCGACCATCAGCCGGCCGTGCCGCCGTTCGGCTACACCTTCAAATTTTCAGGCAGCGAAGCGTCGTGGAAGCTGCTCACCAGCGGGGAAAGGCTGTGGGCGAATCTTACCTTTCCCGGCAAGCGGTACTTCGACGACGACCCAAAACTCTCGACCGTGGGCACGCCTCACGTCGAAATTCGCACCGAAGGAAACCTGCTTGAAGCTGGGCGCCTGGCGGAAGCGATGTTCCAAATGGCCTACGTCATCCGCGATTGTGTGCGCGGAAGTGCGCGGTGAAGGAATCGGATTATGGCAAACAGCGAAGATATTCGCGGGCATTACGTCAAGGTCAACGGTGCCCGGACCTTTTATGATGAAATCGGCGACGGCTATCCGATAGTCTGCGTCCATACTGCTGGCGCGTGCTCGCTCGAATACGCCTACATCCTGCCGCTGCTGGCGGAGAAGGGCTTTCACGCTTACGCACTCGATCTGCCGGGTCATTCGCGCTCCTACCCGGTAAACTGGAAACCGCATCGCACGATCCACGAGCACGCCGAGTTCGTTCACGCGTTCGCGAACACGCTCGGGCTGAAGAAGCCGGTGATCATCGGATGCTCGATCGGCGGCGATATCACGCTCGACTACGCGGCGCACCATTGGCGCGAGATGGCGGCGGGAATCCCGATGGAAGGGATGTCGCGCTCGCCGACTTTTCCCAGCCCAACCGGAGTGACCCATCCGTCGTGGGGACCAGGATGGCAGGATTCGCTCGAGCGCGCGGCGACCGAATCGCTGAATCGCAACTGCTCGGAGGAGAAGAGATTGGAACTCCGCTGGCAGCATCGCGGCTCGCAAGTCAGCGCCGTGGGCGACCTCGAAGCATGGGCGACTCACGACGTGCGCGCTCTGCTGGGCGCCGTCGAGTGCCCGATGCTCGTGGTTCGGGGCGAAGAAGATTTCTGGGTGCCCAAGCCGCTGATCGAAGAGACCCTCAAGCTGCTGAAGAACGCCAAGGCCGAAGTAGCGACTCTCAAGGGTATCGGCCACTATCCGATGTTCGAAGATCCTCCGCTGGTCGCGAAGATGGTCGCGGATTTCTGCCGCAAGCACTCAATCCTGAAGTGATTCGAAGCGGCGCTCGCGTCCGTTACGGATGCGAGCGCCGCGAACAACGCACATCTTATCGTCCGCGGCGCGTGGGATCATTCACCACGCCCGCGAACATCACCGCGCCCGATTGCTGCTCGACGATCGCGCAGAAGTAAGGATGATCGACGATCATCTCAAACGGAGGCGGCGGCTTCATCATGGCCATAGCCACGACGCCGATACTGGTGGCCGCGGCGGCTTCGGTGCCTTCCTCATCAATCTTGACGTAGGTCTTGTGCTCGACGTCGCTGATGAGCAATCGCGGCGGGACCGGATGGATGCGTGAGAAGTCCGCACTAAGCGGATTGAACGCCACCGCCATTCCCATCGCCTTGAGCGCGTTGTTCAGGCTCTCGCCCCAAGATGATTCGAGCTTGGGCAATACGATGAGCCCCTTGCGATTCAAAAACTGCGACGTCCATTGCTTCCAATGCGGCTGATCGAGCGAGGCAAGAAAATCCGACAGGCCGGCGTTCTTGCGCGGCAAGAAGACATACATCGCGAACCGCTTGTTGCCGTATGACAAGCGAATCACCTGAAAGCGATCGTTCTCAGAGTACGGATACTCACCGTGCTGAGACATCATCGGCGCTTTAACGGTACCGCCGCCTTGCAGATGAAAGTCGCGCGGCTCGGTCGCTTTTGCGTCGAACGGGATAGACCAGCGGCCCTTGAAGTAGACGGCGTCGGTTATCATCAGCACCGTCGCCGGGTCGGGGCGTTTGATGATCTGCTTGATCTTGTCGTGAGTGTTCTTGTCGACCCACGCATTGATAATGTCGGCCGCCTGTTGCGGCCCTTTTATGAAATCGAGGCTTTCCACCGGCGCGTCGTATGACTCGCGGCTCAGCTTGAGGAACTCCGGATTGATCGTGAATCCGGATTGCGGCCACAGCGCGTTGGCGATTTCCATCTTTACCGCCGGGTCCGCCTTGAGGATATCGCGCTGCAACTCGCGATTCGCGCGATTAATATCGACGCCGGACGGGATGGCGAGCGTCTTTGCTATCGCGGTTTTGGTATCGCCCACCGCGCCGTTGTACGCCATCGCGAGGGCCAGCGATACGCTGAGCGGCGAGACGATAACGTTCTCGTTCTCGCCAGCCTTTACGACGTTTCGGAGCAGGCGAAATCCGAAATCGTTGATGGCGGTCGCGGCGGAGCTGGCGTCATCCGGCGCTTGTGGAGTCTCCGCACGAGCCGCCGCGCCGAATCCGAGAATCGCCAGGAACAGCGCTACGACGGCAATGCTTGATTTTGTTTTTAAGGCTTCGTGCTTACGCAATCGAGCGAACGGGTTCGAACGCATCTGCCCCCCAGCTACGAACTTCAGGCACCACTTCTTTTGCGACCAGCCGCAGGCTCGATTCTACATCCTTGAATGGCAAACCGGCAAAGCTGGCGCACACGTTCCATTCGAAATCGCCGAGCTCACGCCGGCGCCGCTCGAGTTTTTCCAAAATCTGCCGCGGCGTGCCCCACGCCTGCTGGTCCGCGTAAGCTTGCGCCGCGTTTTCGAGACCGGTCTCGCGCAAGAGCTCGGCGGCCTTGGCGTAGCCTTCATAGCCCTTCAGCCGGCTGTGATAGTCGTCGTTGAATTCGTAGTGCTTGATCACCGAGAGGTAGTAGCCGGCGATATGGCGGCGCGCCAGCTCTTCGGCGCGGCCGGCATCGCGATCGCAAAAGGTGAAATCAATCGCGAGCGGCGGCGGCGCCTTACGATTATGAAACTTTTGGAAGTGTTCACGATACAGCTCAACTCCCGGCAGATGTTTATCGAGCGTGAACTGGACGAAGAACATCATCCGCGCGCCAAGCTCGGCCGCGATCGGCGCGGTATCCGGCGACATCGCGACGCAATACGTGCGTCCGTCGAACGTGCCGGCGGGGCGGGGCCGAATCTCTGTGCGGACCTGTTTGTAAAACGGTCCGTCGCCTTCGATATAGCCGGTGCGCAGCGCTTTAAGGACCATCCGCGCCGACTCGTTGAAGCGGTCGCGCGATTCGTTCATGTCGACGCCGAATACGCGGTACTCCATGCGCGCGAGGCCGCGGCCCAGCCCGAGGACAAAGCGCCCGTTACATAGCGCATCGAGCATGCAAATCTTTTCGGTCACGCGCAATGGATCGTTCCATGGCAGGATCACCGCGGCGCTGCCGAGATGAATCCGGCTGGTGCGCGCCGCCAGATAGGTCAGTATCTGAAGGTTATCCGGCAGGATCGAGTAGTAATCGAAGTGATGTTCGGCGCTCCAAATGGTGTCGAAGCCGAGCGGTTCGGCCAACTCGGCGATGCGCATTTCATTGCGTACCATCTCCGCGTCCGACATCCCCTGATGCGCATTCTGAAACAACAGCATGTAGCCGGTTCTCATAATTCAACCTCGCTTATCGTGTCGGGTGCTCAATCCCGCCGGTCTTAGAATGTGGCCAACTCATAAGAGATAGCACTTTTCGGCCTTGACCAGTAAGAAAATAGGTTCATATGTCTCGAAATGCGGCGACATAACCGGCGCGAGGGCGTGTAAATGAAAAACACGGTTAAGTCCTGATCGTCATGCGAAGCGAACGGATTATCAGCGCGGAAGAGGCGGCCGGCTGGATCGAAGACGGCATGATGATCGCTATCGGGGCGCCGGCGCCGATGGCGATCGTGCGGCAGATCGTGCGCCGCGGCGTGCGCGACCTCACCGTTGTCGGCGACGGCGCCGCGCTCGATCTGCTGATCGCCGCCGGATGCGTGCGCAAGGTGGTCAGTTATTACGCCGGCGGCCATTTTGGCGTGCCGGTGCTGCCTGGCTTCCGGCGCGCCGCGCAATCGGGCGCGATTGAGGTGTGGGAATGCGAGGAAGGCATCCTGTGCGCGGGCTTGCAGGCGGCGGCGCAGATGCTGCCGTTCATGCCGTGGCGCGGGGGCGTCGGAACGTCGCTGCCCGAGGTGAATCCCGATCTCAAGCTGTTCACCGATCCCATCGGCGGAGAGACGTTGATCGCGGTGCCGCCGATCAAACCCGACGTATGCCTGCTGCACGCGGGCGCGGCCGATGCCTACGGCAACGTGCGCCATTTCGGCGGCCCGGGATGGCTCGACCTGTATCTCCATCGCGCCGCCGACCGCACCGTGGTCGCGGTCGAGCAGGTGATCGCCAACGAGGAGATTCGCGCCAATCCCTGGGCCACGACGATCGCCGGGGCCGACGCCATCGTGCGCGCTCCCTTCGGCGCCCATCCGTTCTATAGCCGCGGCTTCTATATCCAGGATGTTGCGTTTGTGAACGAATATCTCGAGCTGGCGCGACAGGCGGACCGCGATCCGGCGCCGCTTGAGCGATGGATCGCGCGCTACTGCCGCGAGCCGGTCAATCACGCCGAGTATCTGGAACGAATCGGCATCGCGCGGCTGCTCGCGCTCAACGAGTTCTAGTTATGGCCGATTACAGCAATTTCGAGCTGATGGCCTGCGTGCTGGCGCGCGAGCTCAACGACGGCGAGATCGTGCGGGTGGGTGTGGCGACGCCGGTGGCCGAGGCGGCGGTGCGGATGGCGCATCTGAGCCACGGCCCCAACATGGAGCTGTTATTCTTCGGCGCGCGCATGAATGTCGCCCATCTCGAATCGATCCCGATGCCGGCCTTCCCATGGGATCGCCGCGTGGTGCGATGGGCGGAATCGTACAGCGACACCGGCCATCGCTTCGATCGCCTCAAGGACTGGCATCGCCACGTCTTCTTTATCGGTGGCATCCAGGTTGACCCGTGGGGCAACACCAACCTGATTGGGATCGGCGCGGACCATTCGCGGCTGCGATTTCGCGGTCCGGGTTCGGTCGGCACGCCGACGCTCAGCAGCTACGTCGGCCGGTACTATATCGTGCTCAATGATCACGACCCGCGCGTGCTGGTCGAACGCTGCGATTTCATCAGCGCCTACGGGTGGGGCCGCGGCGGCGACGACGCGCGCACGCGGATCGGACTGCCGGGCGGCGGGCCGCGCCTTTGCGTGACTCCGCTTTGCGTGATGGATTTCGCGCCGGGCACGCGCCGCATGCGGTTGCATTCGATTCATCCCGGCGTCTCAGTCGCCGAGGTCCAAACACGCACCGGCTTCGAGCTAATCGTGCCGGAGCAAGTGCCGATAACCCCAGAGCCCAGCGCGGCCGAACTCGAGATGCTGCGCACGAGAGTGGACCGGAACGGGCAGTTGCGCCGCTGACGTCTCTCTCGCGCAGGGTTGGCCGTTCCCGCCGGATGCGCCGCGTTGCGATCGCGTAGCGTCGGCGCCACGCGGACAGCCTTCGCTAGCATCTGACAGTGGCAGCACGTTCTCGATAGTTATGAACTGCACGCTTGGTCTGTGCTTGGCTCACAAGCGCCTTCGCGCTTTTCCTGGGATGCTCTATAAGCGCTTCGTTTAACACCGCCAGTAGGTATCGTTCTTGCGTTGGTCGTCCGATGCCATGAGCGCGGACCGAAAGCAGATAGCGCGCTCGCTTGAAGGTCAAGCGAATGGGGCCGCCCCCTCTAATCGCGCGCCCCTTCCCGATGATCGTGGAAGCCTTGAGTTCGGCGTCGCCACGATGGCCAGTCTGGAGAAAACGAAGAATGCCTGGGAGGTGCGCGCCGGGGCATTATTGATCGTCGCTTACCAACTCGCCTATCTGAAAACCGACCTTGCTCTGCCGCATCCTGCGTCGGCTTACCTAGTCCCTGTCCATCTGTTCAGCCTGTTGATCGGGCTAACCGGCTTCGCGCTTAGCTGCACTCGATCGGGTATGCGGCGGTGGCAGGCGCTAGCGTTTGCTATCTGTGGCATCTTGGTAGTCACTACCACCTGGATCAGCCTTATAACTTTAGAGACCGAACCTCTTTTTGTTTCGGATGTTCTGTTTTGCATCGCGGCTGGATCGCTGCTGGCTGTTGGTTGGATTTGGCAGCTCGTATTCACTCTCCTGTGCCTTGGTTCGTTTTCGGTCCACGTCGCTTGGGTGCCGTCTGGCGACGCTTGGGGCGTCTATCGCTGGCTGGGATTGTTAGCCGCCGCCGGCCTCGCACAATTCACCACGGTCTCGGCGGAGCGTTATCGCAAGAATTTGTCGAGGAAGGTCGTCGCGCTGAGTGAGAGTCACCAGCGGCTGCGCTCGGAGATTGCCGAGCGCGAAAAAACGGAGCAGAAGCTGCGCGAGAGCGAAGCGAAGTTCCGCCACATCTTCGGGGCAAGCCTCGAGGCGATCGGAATGTACACCTACCCCGAGCGCAAAATCGTCGATGTCAACGAGGAATATCTTAGGAAACTGGGACTCAGCCGCGACGAAGTGATTGGCAAGACCACCGCTGAATTGAAGATCTGGGCCAACCCGGCGGATTGGGTAGGGTTCGGCGCCCTACTCAATCAACAGGGCTTCGTCCGCAACTACGAAGCCAGCTTCCGGACCAAGGATGGCACCCTCGGCGTAGGCCAGATCAATGCCTCGGTATTCGAGCTTGGCGGCGATAGGTTCGTCGTCATCAGCACGCGCGATATCACCGAACTCAAACAGGCGCAAAGAGAGCTGCGCGAGAGCGAGGCCAAGTTCCGCCATATCTTCGAGTCAAGCCTGGACGGGATATCGATCATCACCTTTCCCGAGCGCAAAATCCTCGACGTCAACGACGAATATCTCAGACGACTGGGCTACAGCCGGGACGAGGTGGTGGGCAAGACCAGCGCTGAATTTAAAATTTGGGCCGAAGAGGAGGACCGCCTAAGGTTCGGCGCCATGCTCGCGCAACAAGGCTTCGTCCGCAACTACGAAGCCACCTTCCGGGCCAAGGATGGCACCCTCGGCGTAGGCCAGATCAATGCCTCGGTATTCGAGCTTGGCGGCGATAAGTTCGTCGTCATCAGCACGCGCGATATCACTGAACTCAAACAGGTCCAGCACGAGCTGATCGCGACGCGCGAAGCCGCGCTGGCCGCTTCCAGGGCCAAGTCCGAGTTCCTTTCCAGCATGTCCCACGAGATCCGCACCCCGATGAACGCCATCCTGGGGATGTCCGATCTCCTGTGCGACACGCCGCTCAACTCGGAACAGCAGCGTTACGTCAACATGATCCGGACCAACGGCGACGCGCTGCTCGAGCTGATAAACGGCATCCTCGACCTGGCCAAAGTCGAGAGCGGGCGGATGAGCCTCGAACTGGCCGATTTCGACCTCAACCAGCTGATCGAGACGCTGCTCGAAACGCATGGCTTGCGAGCCCACGAAAAGGGGCTCGAACTGGCGGCGCGGGTTCTGCCTGATGTTCCGCTCACCCTGATTGGCGATCCGCTGCGGCTGAGCCAGATCCTCGTCAATCTGCTCGGCAACGCGATCAAGTTCACGAAGACCGGCGAGGTGGTACTGACCGTAGAACGCGAGCCCGATTCCGCCGGGTCCGTCGGGCTGCGGTTTTCGGTTTCCGACACCGGAATCGGCATCCCAACGGACAAACTCCAGAGCATCTTCGCCAGTTTCACCCAAGCCGACTCTTCCACCACTCGGCGTTACGGCGGCAGCGGGCTGGGGTTGGCGATCGCCCAAGGGCTGGTGGCTCTGATGGACGGAAAGATCTGGGTCGAGAGCGAGGTCGGCAAGGGCAGCACGTTTTTCTTCACCGCGCGGTTCGATCTCCAGACGAAGGCCCCCAGCTTGACGCGGCGAAGCGCGAGCGTCGATCTCCGGGACGTGCCGGTCTTGGTGGTGGACGACAACGCGACCAACCGCCTGATCCTGAGAGAGCTGCTGTCGCGCGCCGGGGCCACCGTCAGAGAGGCCGCCGATGGCGAGCAGGCCCTGGCCGAATTTGAACGCGCTCGAGAGGCCGGCAAGCCGTTCGAGCTTTTGCTCCTCGACTGCATGATGCCGGGGATGGACGGATTCGAGGTCGCGCAGCGGGTCAGAACCAAGGCCGGTGGCTCCAACCTCATCATCCTGATGCTCACGTCGGACAGTCTAACGCCCAAGCTGGCTCGGCTGCGTGAACTCGGCCTCGACGCCTACCTGGTCAAGCCGATCCGGCGCGCCGAATTGTTCAGCGCGATTGCCTCCGCGATCGGCAACATTGCCGTACACGAGCTGCAAACGCGCCAGGCCGCTCGGCAGCCAACCCAGATCGCAGGCCAAGCCCTGCCATTCCTGCGCATCCTGCTCGCTGACGATTCACTCGACAACCGCTTCCTGATCGAAGCCTACCTGGCGAAGGCCCCGTGCAAGCTCGACATGGCCGAAAATGGCGAGATCGCACTGAACAAGCTTACGTCCCGCAGATACGATCTAGTATTGATGGACATCCAGATGCCGGTGATGGACGGCTATACCGCGGTTCGGGCTTACAGGCAGTGGGAGCGCGAGCATCAGATCCGGCCGATTCGGATCTTCGCGTTGACCGCCTCCGCGCTCCAGGAAGACGCCCGCAAGTGCATCGAAGCAGGATGCGACGCTCACCTCACCAAACCGATAAAGAAAGCCGCCTTGCTCGAAGCCATCTTCGGCCCCCCAGTAATCGGCACCAACGGCGGGGCGCCGCAGCCGTTGTGATCCTCAATATCTGATTTCGGCCCTTGTATTGGCCGCAATCGCGGCCGATGAGCATCACGGACCGCGCCCATAGTCGCGAAGACGCGGTGTACGCTGTTTCCGGCCTTAACCGAAGCTCGCGCGACCGACCGCAAGCTTGGTATGTTACGCAAAGCCGTGACGCAAGGAGATTTCCGACCGGCGATTCGACGAGGCGGAGGAATCAGGCGATGGCCACTGCCAAGACCAAAGTCATCAAGGCGAGCGATGTGAGTGTAGATCCCAAGGGAGCTGCCGCGCTGGATCCACATTACAATTGGAAACGCGCCATCCCCGCTCACGGACAGCGCGCGGTGGATTTCGAGGAACGGGTGAATTTCCGCCGCTTGCACGAGTACCGCCTAGCGCGGGCACGTCAGGCGTTGGCTCATTCGGATCTGGGCGCGATGCTGTGCTTCGACACCAACAACATCCGCTACCTGTCGAGCACGGTGATCGGCGAGTGGGCGCGCGACAAGATGATTCGTTTTGCGCTGCTCGCCGGCGACGCCGACCCGTACGTATGGGACTTCGGATCGGCGGTGAAGCATCACCAGTTGTTCTCGCCCTGGCTGCCGCACGATCACTGTCGCGCAGGGATGCCCGGATTGCGCGGCGCCATTCCGCCCAGCGCCGGCCTGATGCGGATGCACGCCGAAGAAATCAGGTCGCTGCTCAAGGAGCACGGCGTCGAGCGGATGCCGCTGGGCGTCGATCTCATCGAGCCCGCGATGCTGTTCGAGTTGCAGAACGCGGGCCTGGACGTTCGCGATTGCCAGCAGGTGATGCTCGAAGCGCGTGAGATCAAGAGCGTCGACGAAATCATGCTGCTTAACACCGCGGCCGCGATGGTCGACGGCGTCTACCACATGCTGTGGGAGAAGCTAAAGCCCGGCGTGCGCGAATCCACACTGGTGGCCGAAGCGAATCGGATGCTGTACGAGCTGGGTTCCGACGACGTCGAGGCGATCAACGCGATCAGCGGCGAGCGTTGCAGTCCCCATCCGCACAACTTCACCGACCGCATCATCCGCCCCGGCGACCAGGCGTTCTTCGATATCATCCAGTCCTATACTGGCTATCGCACTTGCTATTACCGCACCTTCGGCGTCGGCCGCGCGACGGCGTCGCAGCGCGACGCGTATCGCAAAGCGCGCGAATGGATGGACGCGGCGATGGCGCTGGTCAAGCCCGGAGCGAGTAGCGATGAAGTGGCTAAGGCCTTTCCGAAGGCCGAGGAGTTTGGTTTCGAGAGCGAGCTGGCGGCCTTCGGATTGCAGTTCGCGCACGGACTCGGCCTCGCGCTGCACGAGCGGCCGCTAATCAGCCGGCTGAACTCGTTCCAGCAGCCGACGGAGATCAAGCTGGGGATGGTGTTCGCGCTCGAGACCTATTGTCCGGCCAGCGACGGGTTCTCGGCTGCGCGGATTGAAGAGGAGGTGGTGGTCACGCCGGAAGGTTGCCGCGTGATAACCCTTTTCCCGGCTCAGGAGTTGCCGATCGCGAATCCCTACTAGTGCGGCGAGTTCGCGGGTCTGCTCAATTGAGATTGTAGGCTCTCAGCGTCTCCTGCTTCCGTCATCCTTCACGTCGTTCAGGATGACGGAGTATGACCTTCAGGACTAAGCTGAAAGCCGCTTAGTTGCGAGGTCGGCGCCCTGGCGCAGCGTCGCGAGCTTGGCCCACACGATATCCTCCGGCACCATCTCCCAAGCCGCGAACGTGCCGAACCCGCAGTCCACGCCCGCGATCACGCGGGTGCGATCGCCGATCGCTTCGGCTATCCGGCAGATGCGGTCGGCGACGACCTCGGGATGCTCGACGAAGCAGGAGGTCGAATCTATCACGCCGGGTATGATGATCATCCCGGCGGGCGGCGGCAGCTTCTTCAGCACCTTGTACTCGTGCTGATGGCGGGGGTTGGCACCTTCGAGCGCCAGCGCCCCGACGCGAGCCTGATAGATCGCGGGCAGGATGTCTTCGAGCGGGACGTCGTGCATGTGCGGGCCGTCGTAATTGCCCCAGCATATGTGCAGGCGCACGCGATCGCGCGGGATGTTCTGAACCGCGCGGTTGACCGCCGCGATATGCAATTCGACGATCTTGGCGAATTCCGCGACTGACTTGTCCTGGAACAGAAACGTGCGCTCCATCGCGAGATCCGGCGCGTCGAGCTGGAGGACGTAGCCGCGTGAGACGATATACTCGTACTCCTTGCGAATCTCATCCGCGATCGCGAACACGTAGCGCTCGTAAGTATCGAAGTACGCATTCAGCATCGTGGTCGCGATAATCCCGGGCGCCGCCGCGGTCATGAAACGCTCGACGAACTTCCCCTTTGCCGCCGACGTGGCGCGATCGAACATGTCGCATTCCCGTTTCACGCCGCTCAGGTCGTCGTAGCTGAGCGGGCCCACCGCCTGCGGCGCGTTGAAGACCTTGGCGCCGCTCAGCATCCCGCGCCGCTCCAGCACCTTGAGATAGCCGGGAAACTCGACCATGTCCTGAGCCGGCGGCCGCTTGCTCTCGCCGCCGAAGCCCTTCATCCGCTGCGGCACGTAGGTCTGAAAGCCGACGCGCGGCTGCTCGCCGTCGTTGCCGATATCGACGCCTGCGGCGAGCTGGCGCTCGACGACGTGCGCGACGGCCGCCTCGGCCTCGCGATCGAGCTCGTGCTTATCGATCGCCTGGTCGCGCTCCTCGCGCAGCAGCAGGTCGGTGAGCTTCGGGTTGCGGGGCAGACTTCCGACGTGAGTAGTGAGGATTCGGGTTTCGCTTTTTTGCATGATCGCCTCCGCGCGGTTGCGCCGACGGTCTTATGGTTGAACGCGCGCCCTCGGACACGCGCGTCCGGGTTTTGGGTGATCGGCAGTTTACAGCAGCCTGATGGCCAAATTGCAAACGTTTAGTGGCCGCCTATGGCTCTCACAGGACGGCGTCGGCAGCCTGGTAGCTACAAACGTCTCTTATACAGCGATCCATCCGCCGTCGACGACCAGTGCGCTACCAGTAATGAAGTGCGACTCGTCAGAGGCCAAGAATAGTGCCGCGTCGGCGATATCTTCGGGCTCCGCTTGGTAGGCGTTGTCGCGAATACGCAGCGGAGTCGCGGCCTGGAAGCTTTCTTTGATCTCCTTGATACGATGCAAAGGCGCGGACAACTCGGTCTTGGTCGAGCCCGGGCACAGCACATTTATATTGATGCCGTTTTTGCCGTACTCGGCCGCGAGCGCCCGGATCATATTTATTACCGCCGCCTTGGCCGCGCAGTAGCTGGCCAGCCCGGGCAAGCCCACCATGCCGAAGTTCGACGATACCGCCACCACCTTGCCGTAGCCGGCGGGCACGAAGTGACGCAGCGCCGCGCGCACGCACGCAAAGATCCCGCGCACATTCACCGCGAAGCATTGATCGAATTCGCCGATATCGATTTCGCGCGAATCCCCCATCGGCCCGATTGCGCCCGCCGAGCAAGCCATGATGTGAAGCGCGCCAAACCGCTCGATCGCTGTGGCGACCGCGCGGTCGACCGTCGGCGTGTCGCAGACGTCGAGAGCAGCGAACTCGGCGATACCGCCTTGCTTGCGAATCAGTTCGTGGGTCGGATCGCCGCCCTCGTACGGCTTTGGCTGGCGCGAGGCAACAATAACGCGTGCGCCTTCGCGGCCGTAGCGCAGCGCGATTGCCCGTCCAATTCCCGACGTGCCGCCGGTTACAAAGGCCACCTTACCGGCCAGCCGGCCCGAGTTTGTCGTCGCGGTCATAACAGGTCCTCCTTTGTGTGCTTTTGGCCAGACGATGCGCTGTCGATCAGTCCGCGATCGCCAGCGCGGAAATCTCGTGCCGGAACCCCTCGAACCATAATCCCGTCATCGCCGGGAAACTGAATGCGGGCGGCGCGCTCATGTCGAAAAAATCGTTAGCCACATTCATCACCGTTTCCCAATGGCGCGGATCCTTCTGAAAGGCGGTGATCTCCGCCACATGTCCCATCGATAATCCGAAACCGGCAAGCGTCTCCCGCATCGCCTCGAAGATGAAGCGCACTTGACCCGCGGAATCGCCAACAAACATCGGCGAGCCGTCCGCCGCCGACGCTACCTGCCCCGCGACCGCGACCAGTTTGCCCTGAGCCTTCCTGGCGGCGCCGGCGATCGGGTAGATATCCTTCCACCAAATCGAATCCGGCGTGCTGCCGACGCGAGCGCCGAGACTGAGGTCGGCGATCGCTGTGTAAGCCCCCAGCATCTCGGTCTTCAGCAAGCCGGCACAGCCTACGTGGCTGGTTACCGCCGCTTCGTTGCAATGGATCTTGCCCATCACGTTTGGCATGTACACCTGTTCGAAAGTCGCAGCCGCGCCGCGAATATCGAAATGGAACGAGGTGAAATCGAGCAGGTCCGTCACTTTCCCGCCCGCCTGGCCAAGCGCCTCGAGCATCCGCTCGTATGCGACTCGCGCTTGCGCCACATGATCGAGCGGATACGTGAAACGGCCGTCGCGGTCCGCAGCGGTCTGGCCGGCGATGAACACGAGTGGCCCCTTCTTGCAGGCGGCGGAGACCGGATACTTTCGCAACCAGGCCTGCGTATCGGGGACAAAGCACTGCTTCGCGTCCTTCCCGAGATGGGCGATCGCGCGAATCATCAGCCGTGCTCCGCGATGCTGACAGCCGAGATACGCAACCGGCGTCCAGGCCGGAAATTCTCCCAGAAAATATCGGCGTGCGAGTTCTAAAACGGTTTCGATATCGCGCGCGTCGGTGTGGAATGAAACCATGCTGACTATGTCGCGCAATCCTCCACCCGCTTGACCAAGAATGCTCTCGAGCCGCCGGAACAGTCCGTGCGCCTGGTCCTCCAGGTTGCCTCCGACCTCACCTCGTGCATCGAGCGCCACCTGCCCTCCGGTAAAGAGGAGATCGCCGACGAGCACCGCCGGCGATACCGGGGCGCCGTCACGCGCCGAATCCTGACGAATAATCCGCCGCACCGGGCCTGACGACTTTTTCATCGATGTGCTCTCCCGTTTTGGTTAAACTCGCATCCTGGCATCGACCTCTTGATCCATGGCCCCAGTAATTCGAAGCGTATTACAAAACGCAG
>JBEKLA010000094.1:0-13854 GCA_050010455.1 Binataceae bacterium (SeqCode)
CTGGATGACGGTCCCTCCGCTACCCGACAACTCGCCTGTCTCCTGGTCGTGATTCAAAGCCTCGATAGGAGTTCCGCTAATCGTGGTTCCTTGGGTCGTGGTTTCGTCGGTCGTGGTTCCGTCACGGGAACCACAGCTGGACGACCCTCAGTGGCCGGTGTCGATCGACGTTCCGTATTCTCCGGTAGTCTGCGCTGCGACATAAGCGGGAGTGGCGAGGCATACGATCAGGCCAACAAGCGCAAGGGATGCAGTGCCCTTCAGCGAGCGCATCGGCTCTTACCCTCCGTATGCCGAGAAGTATCAGGCGGGCAAGAATGAATAAAGCCCCGATTCGCTTAGGTCAGGTCGTATGGGCCTGTGTTGTTACGCTTGCTGTTCCCAGCATCGGCGCAGATAACCGCATCGTATCCGACGGCACTGGTCGGGAGCTGCGGGCTTTTTGGGATAGATACCGTCTGCCTCGGCGGCGAGCATCGCGCGGCCGATTTCGAGGATGCGGTCGCGGCTGACCTCGGGCGACGGAAGTTTGAGTTCGCAGGCCTCCGGCCGGTCGCGAAGAAACAGCAGCTCGGCGCGCAGTTCGCGCTCCGGATAGGCATCGGCGGCAGCGAGGCGGTAGCATTCCATCGGGACTTGGTAATGGGCGAGGTTTTCACCACTACGCCGCGCGTACTTGTAGTCGCGCACGACGATTCCATTGCCGTCGTCGATTAGCAGGTCGATCTGGCCGCGGATGAAAATCGATATCTCCGCGCCGGCGACGTGCATGAAGAACGGAACTTCCTTGGCCAGGACGCGTTCGCCGGCAGGGCGGGACTCGACGTATCGGCGCAGGTCACGGCCGAGTTGGAGTTGTTCGGCAGGCACGAGCTTGATACCGGCGCACGCGTCTAGCGCTCTTGCGATCGCGGCTTCGAGTTCCGGGCCGCGCAGTTCGAGGTCGAGTGATTCAAGTACCGCATGCGCGACGGTCCCGAGTTCGATCGCGTTGCCGCCGCCGTCGGAAAAGCCGTCGCGCTCCGACAGGCCCATCCGATGGCGGAACAGGTATTGGCGTGGGCATCGATCGAAGTCGGCCATCGCGGTGGGACTCACGGTCAGTTCCTGGGTCGGTGCGGGAGCAAAGCCGAGGCGCTCGCGCGCGCGATTCGCGAGGAGTTCGAGTTCATCCGCAGTCGGCGGCGACGCGGTATCGCTGGCGCGGGACTCTTCGGCGATTGCGTGCGTGCGCCGAATCATGATCGACGCGCCGGCGATTTCAAGCGCTCGCTGCTCGTCGCCTGAACCGAGGAACGCGCCGATCGCATGCTCTCCGAGAAAGATGCGCAGCTTCTTGCGCCATCCCTGGTTTCCCGGTCCCTCGCTTAGGATTAGGCGATCGCGGGCGCGCGTGATCGCGACGTAGAGCAGGCGCGCGCTCTCGGCAGCTTCCTGGTCGGCGAGGCGTTGCTTGTGCCGCTCGATCAGCGGATGGGGCAACTCGTCGTGCCCGCTGCCGACGGTGTCGGATAGCAGCAAGCCATGCTCGGATGACAGCAGGTAGTTGCGCTCCGGATTCGGCGCGCCGCGCCCGAGATCGGCGACAACGACGACCGGAAACTCAAGACCCTTGGCCTGATGGATCGTCATCAGGCGCATCACGTCCTCGTTTTCGTCCATCAGTTGGGCCTGGGGCTCGTTGGGTTGGTCCGTGGTCAGGCGGCGCAGATGGCCGATGAAGTCGGCGAGTGTGAACAGATGGCGCGATTCGAAGTCGCGCGCCATCTCGACCAGCTTGCGGATGTTGGCGGCGCGTTGATTTCCGCGCGATTGCGCGATCATCACCGCCTCGAAGGCGGTCAATTCCAGCGCGCGCTCGATCAACGCGACGATCGGCGCCCGTTCGCGCATAGCGCGCAGCTCGCGGATCACGTCCCAGGCGCGAATCGCGTCGTCGCGGCCGGTCGCGAGCCAGTCGAAGCCGGAGGCCGCGTCCGCAAAGTGGTCGGCGATCGATTGATGCTGCCTCTCGCCGTGGAGCGCGATTTCCATCAAGCATTGATCCGATAGCGAGAACAGCGGCGAGCGCAGCGCGGCGGCCAACGCCAGCGAGTTGTCGGGATCGTTTACCGCCGTCAGCAACTCGGCGATATCAAGCACTTCGGCGCACCCGAAAAAGCCGCGTCCCTTGACCGTGTAGCAGCGGATTCCAGCGTCATCGAGCGCGCGCTCGTAGATTGACACGTCCTCGAACGAGCGCAGCAGCAGCACGATATCGCGCGGGCGCGCCGGGCGAAGCTCGCCGCCCGTGCCGGCGACCGGGATGCCATCGTCGAGAAGGTCGCGGCATCGACGAGCGATCGCGCGCGCCTCAGTCTCGCGCCTGAGCGCGATCGCCGGCTCGCCGCTGTCGTTCGCTGCGCCCGGCCACAGCATGATCTCGACCGAAGGCTCGCCGTCCGCGATCTCGGAGCGGACCGCGCGCAGCCTATGGGAATCGTTCCATTCAACCCAGAACGGCTGCGGCGGCTGCGACGCGCCGCGCATCACGCTCGCGCTGAGCGCGTTCACGAAGCTCAACAGATTCGGCACGGCGCGGCGGTTCTCGCTCAGCGGGCACTGCCGCGGCGCGTCGCGGAGAGCGCGTGCGAACACGGTGACGTCGGCGCCGCGGAAACGGTAGATCGATTGCTTTTCGTCGCCGACGATGAAGTACGCGAGCGCCGGCATCTCGGCGCGAGGCTCGGTCAGAGTGCGCACGATCGCGTCCTGGACCGGATCGGTGTCCTGATATTCGTCGACCAGGATAGCGCGCAGGTCGCGGCGGTAGCGTCCCGCGATCGATTCGTTGTCGCGCAGCAGGCGGTTCGCATGGCCGAGAAGATCGTCGAAAGTCGCGACTCCGTCGCGCCGTTTGATCCGTTCAATCTGCTCGGCGATATTCGCCACCAGCGCGCACGTGTCGCGCGTCGGCTGAATCGCGCGCTGCGCGCCGTAAAGTTCGATCAACTCGCCTTCAAGGCCGAGGCGCCCGCCGTTCTTGCCGAGCAGGCTGCGGATAGCGAGCACTTGTTCCTTGAGGCCGCCTTTGGCGTCGGGCAGCGCTTGGCAAAGCTCGCGCAGGACGTCGAGATCGGCGCGCGGACTCGCGGCGCTGAAGGACTCGATCACGTTGCGGTAGTGCGGCCACTCGGATTCGAGATCGCGCAGGGTTTGAGCCGCTTTCGACTTGGATTGCGGCTCCTTGCGGCGCAATTCTTCGATTAACTTAACGATCTGGTTTGCACATCGGCCGAGCGCGGTCGCCTCGTCGCGCAATGCGCGGCAACTCGCGTCGGTTTGCGCGCGCAGCCAGGCGGCGTCTTTACCGATGCGATGAAGCTCGGTTAGCAGCCCCGCGACGATATCAATCGCGCCGTCGCGATAAGTGCCGCTGCGCAACCCGCGTGCGCCGGCCAGATGCAGCGCGCCGGGATCGTTGCGGCGAATTGCCGCCATCATCAGCTCCTCGACGTTCTTCGCGAGCAGCGTGCGGCTCTGATCCTCGTCGAGCACCTGGAAGTCCGGGTCGAGTCCCGCCTCCAACGGATTCTCGCGCAGGATTCGCGAGCAGAAGGCGTGAATCGTGGAGATACGGGCGAGCGCAAGCAGGCGCCGCGCGCGGCCGAGGCGGATCGCACGTTCCCCTTGGGCGCCAGCGAGTTCCTTGTCCAGCACCTCGGTGATCCGCCGCTTCATGTCGTAGGTTGCTTTCTCGGTGAACGTGATCGCGGCGATTTGCTCGGGCGACAGCGGCTCGATTCCGTCGACATCGCCCGCGAGCAGCGCGACGAAGCGGCGCGCGAGCACTTCGGTTTTGCCCGAGCCCGCGCCGGCGCGAACGGCGAGACTGCCCGGCGCGAAGATCGCGGCGCGCTGTTCGTCGCTGGGTACGATCGGGTTCATCTTGAGACCATCGCTTTGTGATAGCGGCAGAGCCGGCGAAAGGGGCAGAACTCGCCGCACTGGCGCGGGTCGACGTCGAATTCGCCGCGAAGGGCGGAGGCGGCAAGCGCGATTATGTTGTTGGCGATCGACAGTTCGCCGCGGATTTCCGGATCGGTCTCGACCAGCGCGATGTCGACCCGGATTTGCGCGAGCTTGTCGCGATGGCGCAACACCAGATAGCCCGCATCCAGCGCGACGCCAGTCGCGAGTTCGGCGCGAAATCGCTCAAGCGCCGCCATCAGGTAGAGCGGCAGTTGGAAAGTGACGATGCCGAACGCCTCGGGGCGGAGCATGGCGGCGTAACTGGCGGAGTTGCGCGAGGTCTTGTAATCGCGCACGCGGATACGATCGACCAGCCCGTCGCGATTGCGGTTGAAATCGAGGCGATCGAGGCGGCCGTTGAGAAGCAGATCGATCGATTCGGCGCCATCGATGGTGCGTCGGCCGCGCAGCGTGAAGCTGAAGGATTCTTCGAGCAGCGGCCGCTGATTGAAGGCGCCCTCGCGGAAATCGTCGCACGCGAACTCGACGATCTCTTCAACGATTTGCACGAGGTCGCGCCATTTGAGATCGAACAGCACAGCCTCGCGCGCAATCGCGCGCGCCTGTGGCGACTGCCGGTACTCCTCCAAAAAATTCTTTGCCTGCTTGATTGCACGCGCCGAATCGCTGAAATCGATCGCACGAGAAAACAACTCGCGCAAAGCTTCGTGCACCAGGCTGCCGACTTCGATCGCGCTTGGTTCGTAATCGATTTCTTCCTCTTCACTGAGGCGCAGCACGCGTGAGGCGAAAAACTTGAAGCCGCACGCGCCGAGTTCGTCGAGGCGCGACGCACTCCACGGGCGAGGCGACTGCGGCGTTCCGAGCATGAGCGCGCGCAATCGCGGCGAAGCCCGCACGCGCCCGCTGTATCGATCGACCAGGCTCAGGCGATCGGGATGGGATATCGCGCTCGCTTGCTGCTCGCGAGTGGGGAGCGCGAGGTAGTGTTCGCGGCGGCGCTCGATCTCGATCCGGCGTTCGATTGAGCTGAGGCGCGAGCGCTCCGCGATCGCCAAAGCTTCCGGGCGAGCGAGAATCAAGCGGCTTGCCGACCAGTTCAAGAACGCACCTTGCTCGAAGCAATCCTCGATCGCATCGTATCGCGGCGCGGTTCGTCGCTGAGGGCCGAGGATACGCGACACTTCTTCGACGAAGGGCGACGGTGCGCAGGGATTGCCCCGCTTATCGGCGCGCGGATACGAGAGAACCAGGCGCCGCTCGGGCATCGAGAGCGCCAGGAAAAACAGGAAGCGGTCCTCGCTGTTGCGTTCGTTGCTGGTGCGCAGGATCTTGCGCATCGCGCCGGGAGCGCTCTGGCCGAGCCGTGCGCGCATCCGAGCCGCCAAAGGCGGATTCAGCGCCACTCGCAGTTCGTCGTGGAGAATCGGGTCCTCACTTCGATAATGCGGAAACCCGCCATCTTCCAGGCCGAGGATAAAGACGAGATCGAAGTCCAATCCGCGAGCGTCGAGCACCGAGAACGCCCGCACGGCATTTGCCGCGCGCCGCGACGACTGATCCGTGCGGGCCTGGGCAAGAACGTCGCGCGCCAGGGCGGCGAACTCTTCGAGCGAGAGCTCGCGCTCCGCTTCGATGATCCGCGCCGCGTCGGCCAATTCAGAGATTGTCTCCCAAGCCTGATATGGAGCGTCGCCTGGCCCGACGCCATCCGCCCCGGTGCCGGCGCTCGGCTCGAAGTTGAGCCGCTCCAGAACGACGCTCAAGCGGCCGACGTGGTCGGCGATCGTGCCTGTGCGATCGAGTTGTTCGAGCACGCCGGCCAGTTGGCGCAACTGTTCGATACCGCGATCCAGGCTCGCCAGGTCGCCGGCGGATGAATCGATCCCGGCCGCGACTTGCCGCCGGTACTCTTCGAGGCAATCAGCAAGCGGCCTGGTGGCCCGGTCAATATAGCCGCTGCTTTTCAGCAGCCGCCGATAGCGCGCGGCGGGAATCGTGAGCAGCGGGGACGCGAGCAGCCGGTCGAGTGCCGAGCGGCGCAAGCCGGCGAGCGGCATGCGCAAGATTTCCAGAATCAGGCTCGCGGCAGGCGACGCGATCGGCGAGCATCCGTGGTAGAGGCTCAACGGAATTCGATAGCGGCGGAACACGCTTTCGAGATATTCCGCGTAAGGCGTCAGGTCGCGCGCGACGATCGCGATCCGGCGAAGCTCGGTCGTTTCGGGCGGCGGACGTTCGAGCGCGCGGCGGATCGCACGAGCGATATGTTCAACCTCGCGATAACGGTCGGGAGCCTCGAGAATCTCGATCGTATCGTCGGGCGGCGGCGGAATTTCCGGCTCTCCACCGTCGAACAGATGACGCAACACGAAGCCCAGTTGGCCGGGGCGCCCTTCGCGGCGAATAAAAATCGGCAAAACCTGATCGGCGATAGATTCTTCCTCGACAAAACGATTCCAGGTCAGCTCGGCAAAGCGAAACGCATCCACGCGATGGGGCTGGGCCTGAATGGTCAGGTGCGCGTCGCTGATAAGCCGGATAAGCGACGTCACAATTCTTACCTGGAGCAAGGTGAAGTCGTAAATCTCGGCTACCAGGATACGTTCGACACCGTCCAGCATCCGAGGCCGCGGGCCACCGGCTTCGGCCCGTCCGAGCATCGCGAGCACGTCCCGTTCGCGGTCGTGCCGATCCGCCAATCCGCGACGGTCGAGCAGGGCTTGGTATTGTGAGAACACCTCGGCCAAGGCTAATATTCGGGCTGCTGCCACCCGATTCAGCACGCCGCAGGCCTGGCGCAGGTCGTCAGGTTCCACGTCGGCGCTCTTAAACTCGCGAACCAGCTCCAACAGATGGCCGATAATTCCGGGGCTGACCGAGAATAAGGTATCCTTGCCACGAGTCGTCGACCGAAGCGCTTCCTCGATTGCGAGGCGCTCGGCCATAGGGCTCAGAACCGGGCGTCTATTCGGACAATCACGATAGAGCCCGTCGATCAATTGCGGAAAGGTGAGGACCTTGTGCCCCAGGCGGCATCTCGAAAGGCTCTGCTCCTTTAAAACTTCCTCGACCTTGCGAGCAGTGGGATAGATGGCGAGTAAACTGTCCATAGCAGGCGCACGATTCTCCGGCCATGCGTTCCAGACAGTCATCTAGAACCGTTTTCGACTTTGTTCAAGAAGGCGCCAGACGGTGTCTGAATCTGGAACAGACCAGGGAGAATCAGTGTCAATAAACGGAGAAACACCACGGATAATCGATGGAAATCGATGGCCCGAGGGTTGCTTCGGATCTGTCCGGCGAGCGGTAAGTCGCAGGTTGGCCATGGGGGAAAGGGAACTATGGGTTTGCATGTGCTGGTAGCGGATGATTCCGTTTTTGTCCGGGAAATCATTCGGCATCATCTTGAGCGGATGGGATTCCATGTCGTGGCCGAAGCCGCCAACGGAGCTCAGGCCTTAGATTTATACAAGGCGTTGAGGCCCGACCTCGTTACACTTGACATTATCATGCCGGAAGTCGACGGAATCGACGCGCCGACGGCGCTCAAAGGGATCAAGCGCGAAAACCCCAAGGTTCCGATCCTCATAGTCAGCGCAGTTCCATTCGAAAATACCCGCCACATGTTTGTGAACGAAGATGTGCTAGACTATGTAGCAAAACCCGTCAAAAAGAGTAGCTTTGAAAAGATGCGGCGGAAGCTGAGCGCTATTTATCCGTGTGTTGCGAAAGCGTTGCCGACGACTGAAAGCGGCATCTGTGGCAAGAAGCCTCGATGAACGCGCTGGAGCCAGAACGGGAGTTTGGCCATGAGGCCGCCCTTGGCACCAGCCGTGCTTCGGAAGCGCTGGGGTTGCTGCTGTGCGATAAGATTGAGATCAAAGCGCTCAATTTGTACTACCTGCATTCGCCGGAAAGATTGCAGACGCACCTGCGTCTGCCGCGCCGTGTGATCCTTATAAGTCAATCGATTAGTGGTCGCGAAGAAGGCAAGATTTCGCTGGCGATAGCGCGTGAGGGCGCACCGGCGCTAGCTGCGGGATTGGCCGGCAGACACACCTCCCTTAACCGCAAGTTGAGCGAACTCGACCTCGACGCCATCAAAGAGGCTGCCAATATAGTCGCCGGTTCGTACCTATCGCTGCTAGCGCGTCCGTTGGGCCTGGTTGGGGTGCCTTCGGTGCCGGTGATTGTCGAGGGTGCAGCGGACGAGCTGGCACTATCGATGGTGCCGCGTGCGCAAGCGCTTTGCATCGAGGCTCACCTGTTCGCTGCGGAGCGCCGTTTCGAGTTGACGGTACTGATGGCGGCGGCGCGCCAGCATAGCAAGGTCCACGTGGGCGCAGCCGAGCTTAGCGACCCACGGCCAGCCGCTCGACTTTGACCGGTTCGTCGGGTTCGCACGTGACGTGTGCTACCCATCCCGCGTCCGTGCTCGAATACATCGGCCCGGGCGTTCCGCAATAGATAGCCCGCGTCGAGCCCTGAGAAACATCGCTGAATACGTGGATATGGCCGAGCGCGATGTAGTCGTAATTGGTGGCGGCGATATCGGCGGCGGTAATCGGTGACGACCGGCCCTCTTCCGACTCGGTAAACAGCCCGTGCGCCATCGCGATGTTCCAAACCGACGGCGAGGCCGCCGGTACTCCAAACAGCGGACGGTAGTCTGGACTATGCTCGACCAGGGCCCTGCCCCAGACGCGGGCCGACAGTTCGGGAAAGTCGATCCGTTTGCCCTCGGGTTCCAGAATCAAGTGCAGATTAGCGGGCAAGTCAGCAGGGGAGAGCCGGGCGTAAATCGAACATTCGTCGTGCGCGTCGTGATTGCCGGGTATCATCACCACCGGCATCGCCGCCCGCGCGATTTCGCCCATCGCGAACTCCAACGCCTTCTCGGTTACGCGGCTTGAATCGAACAGATCGCCGACGATAAGCGTCAGGTCGACCTGCTCGCGGTTCGCTATCGAAATGACCTCGGTGAAGTTACGCCGCATCGAGATGGCCATTTGCCGGCCGATTTCACCCAGCCCGAAGCTATCGCATTCGAGATGAATATCCGACGTATGCAGTATCCGGAGCGGTCTTTTCGGTCTCACTAACATCGATTTTAACAGTTTTCGTGCAGGTAATGGGATGCTTCCACACACCCCTCATTTGGCGCCCTGCACGTCTTCAGGATGAAAATAGTAGAATTTCCGCGAGGGTTCCAACTTCCAAGCCCGATCCGTTGTGCGGCAGGTATTCGATTCCTGTCGTCCGGTCAGGCATTTTTATTGGTGAGGTATACGAACGATGATTGTGGTGATGAAGGCGCATGCGACGGAGGCCGAACTCCAGGTGGTGATGGCGAAGATAGAGGCGTTGGGATATCGGCCCCATGTTATCCGCGGCGTCGAACGCAATGTTCTAGGATGCGTCGGCGACGAACGCGGCAAGCATCAGTTGCAACAACTCGAATCCTATCCCGGCGTCGAGAATGTGATGCCGGTGCTGAAGCCGTTCAAGCTCGCCAGCCGCGAGGTTCGCCCCGAGGGATCGCGGATCAACGTCGGCGGAGTCGAGATCGGCGGGCCGAGGATCACGGTGATCGCCGGGCCGTGCGCGGTTGAAAGCGCCGAGCAGGTGCAAGCGGCGGCAAGGGCGGTGAAGGCAGCGGGCGCGCATCTGCTGCGCGGCGGGGCCTTCAAGCCGCGGACGTCGCCTTACGCGTTCCAAGGGATGGAAGAAAAGGGACTCAAGCTGCTCGAAGAGGCGGGCCGGATGGTCGGGCTGCCGGTCGTGACCGAGGTGATGGACCCGCACGACATCGACCTGGTCGTGGAACATGCCGCGATGCTGCAAGTGGGCGCGCGCAACGCTCAGAATTTTTCGCTGCTGCGGCGGCTGGGCAAAATCAACAAGCCCGTGCTGCTCAAGCGCGGGATGGCGACCAAGCTCGACGAGTTCGTGATGGCGGCGGAGTATATCCTGTCCGAGGGCAATCCCAACGTGGTGCTGTGCGAGCGCGGAATCCGCACCTTCGAAACCGCCACGCGCAACACGCTCGATCTGAACGCGGTCCCGCTACTGAAGCAATGGACGCATCTGCCGGTGGTGGTCGATCCCAGCCACGGCACCGGGATTTGGTCGCTGGTCGCGCCGATGGCGCTGGCCGCGGTGGCCGCCGGCGCCGATGGCCTCTTGATCGAAGTCCATCCGTCGCCCGAGACCGCGCTATCCGACGGGCCGCAGCAGCTCAAGCCGGAGCGCTTCGCGGAGCTGATGGTGGCGTTGAAGGCGGTTGCCGCAGCGGTCGGCCGCACGCTGTGACGCGATTAGCCGCTGAGCGCGCGGGCGCGCGTCGATCGGAGTTGTTTGCCGCGGCATTTGCTGCGACAGTTGATCAACTTTGCCCTGCGGCGTGATAGGCTTGCTGCGATAGTGATTGAACGAATCAGACCGGCGGCGTTGAAGCCCGGCGATACTGTGGCGGTGGTGGCGCCGGCCGCGGCGATCGAGCGCGACCATCTGGAGCGCGGCGTCAACGCGCTGGCCGCGTGCGGCTATCGGGTCAAGCTATCGGAGCGGGCGCTCGATCGGAGCGGAATCCTGGCGGGCAGCGATCGCGAGCGCGCGGGCGAGCTGCAAAAATATTTTGACGATCCCGGCGTCAAAGCGATCTTTTCCGCGCGCGGCGGCTACGGATGCGGGCGGCTGCTGCCGTTGCTCGATTTCGAAGCGATCGCGCGCAGGCCAAAAATCTTTTTGGGCTTTTCGGATGCGACCTTCCTGCTCAACGCGATGGTCGAGTTGAGCGGGATGGTGAGCTTCCACGGACCGATGGTGGCGATGGATTTCGCGCGCGGGCTAGCTCCGCGCGCGCTCGACCATCTGCGCCGGCTGCTCGCGGGCGAGGGCGGCCCGTTCGATCTCGAAGCGCGCGAAGCGTTGCATCCGGGCGTCGCCGAGGGCGAACTGATCGGCGGATGCCTGTCGGTGCTGGTCGCGATGGTGGGGACGCCGTACGCGCCTAACTTCGAGGACAAGGTGCTGTTTCTCGAAGACACCGGCGAGAAGGCGTATCGAATCGATCGGATGCTGGTACATCTCAAGCAGGCCGGAGCGCTCGAACGAGTGGCGGGCGTAGCCTTCGGCGGGATGCGCGGCTTCGACGGCAGCGAACAGGAGCGCCGCCTGATCCGCGAATTCATGGTTGAGCAGACCGCCGGGCTCGGATGTCCCGTGATCGCCGGTATCGAGGTTGGTCACGGAACCGAGAATCTTACTATCCCGCTCGGTGTGCGCGTGCGGCTCGACGCGGAGAGCCGGCGCCTGACGTTTATGGACAGAGGGGTCAGCTAGCGGTGGCGAGCCTGGATTGGAGCAACGTCGAAAAGGCGTTCGCGGAGGCGATCGAACGCGGCGTCGTGCCCGGCGCCACGGTTGTGGTGCGCAAGGGCAAGGACATCATCTTCGAGGGCAAGTTCGGCTACCGCTCGATAGTGCCCGAGCGTCAGCCGATGCAACTCGACACGGTGTTCGATCTCTCGTCGCTGACCAAGCCGCTGGCGACCACGATCGCGGTGATGATGCTGGTGCGCGAAGGCAAGCTGCGCCTGGACGATCGCGTGACCCGGTTTTTTCACAACTACGGCGTTCACGCCAAGACCTACACCACGTTTCGCCATCTGCTGGCGCACTGTTCGGGGCTGGCGCCGTGGCGCGCCTACTATCAGGAAATTGCGGAGATCGAAAAGCGCGGCAAGGTCAACTTCATGGCGAGCCGCGGCGCCAAGGAGCACGTCTACGCGCAAATCCATCGCGAGCGCCCCGAGAGTCCACCCGGAACCAAGACGGTCTATTCCGATCTGAACTTCATCCTGCTCGGCGAAGTGGTGGAGCAAATCGGCACGGCCACGCTGAACAAGTTCTGCCGCGATCGGATCTTCCGCCCGCTCGGACTGCGCGCCACTGATTTCGTCGATCTCTCGATGGTGCGTTCGCGGCGGCTGGAGCCGGTGGCGGAGATGTTCGCGGCGACCGAGATGTGCCCGTCGCGCAAGCGGATGCTGGTGGGCGAAGTGCACGACGACAACGCCTTCGCGATGGGCGGGATAGCCGGCCATGCGGGCCTGTTCGCTCCAGTCAAAGAGGTGGACAGAATCGCGAGCGAGTTGCTCGCCTGTTATCACGGCCGCTCGGATTTCGTTCCACAAAAGTTGCTGCGCCAGTTCTGGACTCGCGATCAGACCGTCAAGGATTCCACCTGGGCGCTGGGATGGGACACGCCGTCGCCGAGCCGCTCTAGTTCCGGGCAATATTTCTCGGCGGCCGCGGTCGGCCATCTCGGCTTCACCGGCACGTCGATCTGGATCGAGCCCGAACGGGAGATCGTGGTTTCGCTGCTGACCAACCGCGTGCATCCCAAGCGCGACAACGAGATGATTCGCGAGTTCCGCCCCAGGATTCACGATCTGATCATGGAAACGATCAATTCCGCCGATGCCAGTTGAAGCCAGTGCCGATTCGGCCGCGCGGCTGGGCGCGGTTCCGGCGTCGATTCGGCATATCCATCTAATCGGAGTTGGCGGCACGGCGATGGCGGCGCTGGCAGGGATGCTGGCGGAGCGGGGCTATCGCGTCACCGGCTCCGACCTTCAGCTCTACGAGCCCACCGCGACGCTGCTGAAAGGTTCGCGAGTCGAAGTGCGCACCGGCTTCGGCGCACAGAACCTCGATCCCGCGCCCGATCTGGTCGTGGTCGGCAACGTGGTGACGCGCACGAATCCGGAAGCGGCGGCGCTGCTCGCAAGCCCGATACCGTATCTGTCGATGCCGGAGGCGCTGTATCATTTCTTCCTGCGCGAGCGCCGAGTCCTGATGGTGGCGGGCACGCACGGCAAGACCACGTCGACCTCGATGATGGCGCAGGTGCTGCGCGCGGCCGGCCGCGATCCGTCGCTGCTGGTGGGAGGCGTCGCCAAGGATTTCGGCTCGAACTACAGACTCGGCGCCGGAGAGCATTTTGTAATCGAAGGCGACGAGTACGACACCGCCTTCTTCGACAAAGGCTCCAAGTTCCTGCACTACCATCCGTACGGCACGATTATCACCGCGGTCGAGTTCGACCACGCCGACATCTTCCGCGACCTGGATCACGTGAAGTCGTCGTTCCGCGCCTTGAGCGAGCAGCTCGACGCGAGCTGCGTGATGGCGGTATCGGCGGATTTTCCCGCGGCGCTCGAAGTGAGCGCGAACACGCGCGCGCGCCGGGTCAGCTTCGGCCTTGGCGGCGGCGACTTTCGCGCCGCCGATATCCGCGTCGGCGCCGGCACGACTCGATTCTCGATCGAACGCGGCGGCAATCGTATCGCATCCGAGGTCATTCTGCCGATCGGCGGGCGGATGAACGTCGCCAACGCGCTTGGCGTCTACGCGCTGCTCAGCGAGGCCGGCCTTGGCGGCGACGAGATCGTGCGCGGCCTGGCGTCGTTCAGCGGCGTGGTGCGGCGCCAGGAGGTAATCGGCGAAGCCGGTGGAATCACGGTCGTCGACGATTTTGCCCATCATCCCACCGCGATCCGCGCGACGCTCGAGGCCGTATCCGAGCGATGGGCCGGGCAGCGGATTGTGGCGGCGTTCGAGCCGCGATCGAACACCAGCCGCCGCAGCGTGTTTCAGAATGAGTTCGCCGCGGCTTTCGATCGCGCGGCGCGCGTCTATCTGGCGCCGGTATATTTCAAGGAGAACGATCCGATTCCCGCCGGAGAGCGGCTTGCGACCGACATCCTGGCGCGCGCGATCAGCGCGCGCGGACCGCATGCGGCCGCGTGCGAATCGACCGCGGCGATCCTGGCGTCGATACTCGATGACGCTCGTGCGGGCGACGTCGTGGTG
>JBEKLA010000095.1:0-26546 GCA_050010455.1 Binataceae bacterium (SeqCode)
CTTTCGCCATCCGGCACCGTGCCGGAGCCGCCTGACACCGTCCCGCCTGGGGCCGATTCCACCTGATAGGAACTGCCGGACACCAACGGATTCCCGAAACTGTCGACTAGTGGTGAGCAGAAAAGTCTGACTGCCGCCGAAGGGGACCGTAAATCCCGACGGCGGAGTAATCCTAGCGACCGGAGCGCCGGAGAAGGTCACTCGCGTGCTGGTGAACACCACCACGTGCTGACTGAACAGCCCGTTGCTTTGATCCGAATTGTACTTTCCGGTTCCGTCCAGATCGATAAACGGTTCGTTGGCCTCGCGCACGCCGTCGCCATTAAGATCGAAAAACGGCTCGGGTACCGGAATCACCGGATCGCCCGATTGATAAACGCCGGTGCCGTAAAGATCAATAAATGGCGTCTCGCCGTATGTGAAAGCCAGTATCGTCACGACGCCGCCGGTCGGCACGCCGTCGAGGTCTACCGGATTGGTCGGCGCTTCGGCGATTAGATTGGCCGTCACGACGCCATTGTCGTCGCTGGTTGACGGGATGCTCACCGCGCCGCCCAGCGACTGCAGGCTGATAGCGGTGCCGGGCGCGACCGGATTCGAGAACCGATCGGACATCAGGACTGTAATCGGATCCATGAGGCCCTGCGTCACGTTGCCCGCAACATTAAGAAACTGAGCGCCGGCGCTGACTCGGCCCTGCACCGGCAATCCGCCTACGATGGTCACCGGAGTTGAAATCGCAACGGTTGACCCGGTTTCGGCGGTCACTTGGACAACCGTGGCGCGAGTACCTGCGGTCAGCTCAGTTTGTACCGTTCCATCGCTTTGAGTCACCGCCGACGCGGGTGACACTGATTCGCCGCCGAGCGACGCGACAAAGAATTCGACTGAGACCCCAGGAATCGGCGTCCCCGTGAGATCGGTTAGCTTGAAGGTCAAAGCCGATTGCTGGGCTTGGCCGGACTGCAAGACGCCGATCTGGGCGGGATTGGCGCTGATGAATTGCAGCACGCTCTCGGGCGTGGGTGTCGGGCCTGACGATCCGACACAGCCGCTGACGGCAAGGGTGATCGAAGCGCTTATCCCCGCCGCTTGCGCGCCTACCGAGATGTTACCGTTGGGCAATCCTAAAGGCGCGGTGGCCGTGATGTTTGCCTGTCCGCTGGAGTTGGTGGTCGCGACGGTGCTCGCCAGCGTCGCGCCGCCCGACGGGGTGAACGTGATCGGCACGTTGCCAAGCGGATTGTTCGAGGCGTCCAGCGCCAACGCTTGAATCACGCTGAGTCCGGGATTGCCGTTCGAGCATTGGAGAGTGTTTGGCGTCGCGGATAGCTCGATGTTCGCCAGGCTCACGATCGGGATCGTCAGCTTCCTGGTGGCGCCCTGCGCGCTCACCGTCACATCGGCTGACGAACCGCTCGCGCCGGCGGCGATGAACAACGTATTATTGGCGGAGCCGTTGGCGTCGGTGCTCTCGGTGCTGCTGGCAAGGCTGCCTTCTGAGGTCGAGAACGAAACCGGCACTCCAATCAACGGGAGATCGTTCGCCGGATTCAGAACCTCGGCGTGGACAGTGGTGGAGGCTGCGGCGGTCGAGCTTATGACCACGGTGCTCGGATTTGCGGCGGCCGCCAGGATGGGAACCGCGTTGGGCGATAGCTGGGAATTCGCCGGAGAGCCGCCCCCGCTACCGCCCTGGCCACATCCGTAGAGCGCCAGCGATACAACCGAGGCCAGCCCGATCAGCAATCTGCGAGTCGGTCGCGATGCGCGGCTCATAATTCCCCCCCATCAGTCCGTGAAAGTAACGTTGTAAGTGATCGGATTGCTGAGGAAGGTGCCACCCGCATCGCTTTGCCCCTGAACCGTGACGGTAACCGTCATCGCGAATGGCGTAGGCGGCAGGAAGCCGATATTCGAGCGCAGATAATCCATCCGCGCGGCCGAGACCAGTTGCAGTTGCGCATACGCCAGAGTCGGGACTCCGTTCGTCATCGGCGGCAGAGTTATCGAGAATGAGAACGCGTCGTTGGGGATCGAGAAACTCGAACCCGAGATCGAATAACTCAAGTTGGCGACGCTGGTCACGATCGCGGCGGTGCCCTGCATGTTCTCAAGCCCGACAAAACCGCTGCTGCTGCCGGGCGCGGGAATCGAAACGGTCGAGGACAAGGAGACCGTACCGCCCGTGTCGGGCACGTAGGACACGGTTGTCGTGCTGCTCTCGCTGTAAAAGCCGGTGGCGTTCAGAACCTGGCCGCCACTCGAACCGCCGCTCTGACCGCATCCGAGGCAGTAGAGGATAGCTACGGACGAGATCGTCAGTAATGCGAGCCGGCTACCAAAAGATTTTGTGATGGCGATTTTTATCCGGCGAACAGAAGCGCCCATGATTCCCCCCTTTTCGAAGCGGTCGTTTGGCCCTATGCGAATCCAGCCATGATTTGCTCCAGACTGAGCCGTCGCGTGAGCGCGTGACCGAGCCTGTCGAGCAAGACAAACTCAATACCTTTGCCCGCGCGTTTCTTGTCGAGTTCAAGTGCCTCGACGAAGGTCTCGGTGCGCCCGTCCGCCGGCATCGCGATCGGCAGGCCCGCAGCGCTCAGTAACGCCTCGATACGTTTGGCGTCGCCCGCCGGCAGTCCGGCGTGGATACTGGACAGCCGCGCCGCGAACACCATCCCGATCGCCACCGCCTCGCCGTGCAAGTACTCGCCGTAGCCGGCGGCCGCCTCCAGCGCGTGGCCGACGGTGTGGCCGAAATTCAGAATCGCGCGCAGCCCGCCCTCGCGCTCGTCGCGCTCGACCACCGAGGCCTTGTGACGCAGCGAGCGGTAGATCATCTGGTCGAGACAGCCGCTGTCGCGCGCCAGGATTCTGGCCATGTCGCGTTCGAGCTCCGCGAACATCGCCTCGTCCATGATCGCGCCGTACTTGATCACCTCGGCCAGGCCCTCGCGAAATTCGCGCTCGGGCAGCGAGCCGAGCGTTGCGACGTCGGCGACGATCATGCGCGGCTGATAGAAGGAGCCGATCAGGTTCTTGCCCGCGCGATGGTTGATCGCGGTCTTGCCGCCGAGCGCGGAGTCGACCTGCGCGACCACCGTGGTCGGGACCTGCACCAGCGGCAATCCGCGCAAGAAGGTCGCGGCGGCGAATCCGGCAAGATCGCCGATCACGCCGCCGCCGAGCGCGAAAACCACGCTCTTGCGATCCAGCCGCGCCGCGACCATCCGGTCGTAAACCCGCTCGAGTATCGGGATAGACTTGCTGCTCTCGCCCGCCGGCAGCACGATCTCGATCGGATCGAATCCGGCGGCGCCGAGCGAACGGCGGGCGCGTTCGAGATAGAGCCTGCCGACGTTCTCGTCGGTGATGATCGCCGAACGAACGCCGCCGAGACCGGCCGCGGCCGCCAGTTCACCGAGGCGGTCGAGCGCGCTCGCGCCGACGTGGACGGCGTGCGCGTTCGCGCCGAGTTCTACGCGGAAGCTCCGCATCGATGGCCTCCGTGCTGGGCGAAAGCCGCCAGCACGCGTTCCGCGACCTGACTTTGAGTGAGATCCGAAGTATCGATTGTTGCGGCGGCGCGGGCGTAAGCCGCGGCGCGCGCCGCGAGCAGTTCCTTGATTCGGCTTTCGAGGGGCTGATCGCTTTCGAGCAGCTTGGGGCGCGCCTCGGCCGAGCGCGAAACCCGTGCGGCAATCACTTCGGGACGCGCGGCCAGGCAGATGATCACGCCCGTGCGCGACAACGCCGCGTAGTTCTGATCGTCAACCAGCGCGCCACCGCCGGTTGCGATAACCGCGGGACGCGGGTCTGCGGCCAACTCGGCGATCACCTCGCGTTCGAGCGCGCGAAAGCGCGGCTCGCCGTCTTCGGCGAAGATGGTCACGATCGCTTTGCCGGCGCGGAGTTCGATTTCGTGATCGCTATCCTTCAGCGGCCATCCCAGCCGTCGCGCGACTTTTGCGCCGATCGCGCTTTTGCCGGTTGCCATGAATCCCGTCAATACCAGCTTGCGTTCCATCAGCCAGTTCCAGCCGCGCCTCAGGCGTTGCGCACCTGTTCCAGGTATCCCTGGTAGTTGCGGGCGATTTCAGTTCGAGAATCGCCGCCGAACTTTTCCACAAACGCGCGTGCCAGTTCGAAGGCCACCACGGTTTCGGCGATCACCGCCGCAGCCGGAATCGCGCATACGTCGGAGCGCTCGATCGCGCCCGCCGCCTCGGCCTTGGTTTTGAAATCCACCGAACGCAATGGACGCATCAGGGTCGAAATCGGCTTAAAGGCGACCCGCACCCGCATCGGCTCTCCGCTGCTCATCCCGCCTTCGGTACCGCCCGAGTTGTTGGATAAGCGAGTGAACCGGCGCGTGGCCTGGTCGTAGCCGATCTCGTCGTGCAGGGCCGAGCCGCGCGCCGCGGCAGCGCGAAACCCAAGGCCCATCTCGACTCCCTTCGCCGCCTGGATACTCATCAGTGCGCCCGCCAGCCGCCCGTCAAGCTTGCGATCGTACTGTACGTGGCTGCCCAGGCCGACCGGAAGGCCGTGCGCGACAACCTCGACCACGCCGCCCAGGGTATCGCCGCTTTTCTTGCACGCGTCGATCTCGGCGATAATCGCGCGCTCGGCGTCGGCGTCGAGCACGCGCACTTGCGACTCCTCGCTGCGGCGGCGAATCTCCGCCACGCCGATATCGTTCGGCACGACGGCCTCGATCGTTCCGATACTCACGACGTACCCCAACACATCGATACCGAACGGAGCGAGGAGCTGCCTGGCGAGCGCGCCGACCGCGACTCGCGCGGCGGTCTCGCGGGCGGAGGCACGTTCGAGCACGTCGCGGATATCTTCGAGGTTATATTTGAGCACGCCGGCCAGGTCGGCATGGCCGGGCCGCGGCCGAGTGACCGGCTGGGCTTCGCCGCGATCGGCCGGGTCGATCGACATCCGCTTCTGCCAGCTCCTGAAGTCCTTGTTTTCGATGACCAGAGTGACGGGACTGCCGAGGGTTCGGCCGAAACGAACGCCCGATACGATCCGAGCCTCGTCGCGTTCGATAACCATGCGGCCACCGCGGCCGTAGCCCTTCTGGCGGCGTGCCAGATCCTCGTTGATTCGAGCCCGATCGATCTCGAAGCCGGAAGGCACGCCCTCGACGATCGCCACCAATTCGGGACCATGAGATTCGCCAGCGGTAAGAAAACGCAACATGCCGATATCTGTCCTGCTCCAGGCCTCATAGCTTTATCCGCCTGAAGAAGACCGATTCAACCAGAGTTGGCTGCCAGTGGGAAGCGTACCCGCATCGAGCGCCGGATCCGGGCCGATCCGGTGCGGAGTTACGAAAATCACCAAGTCGCTCCGAAGGTCATGACGCTCGGCCTCGCCGAACAGCCATCCCAGACCGGGAAGCGTTTGCAGGTACGGTATCCCCTGATTCTGGGTCGTATGTTGGTAGCGGTAGATGCCTCCCACCACCAGGGTCTGGCCGTCGCGCAGCAGCACGTGGCTTTCGGTTGCACGCTCGCTCTGCACCGGGATGTTGTCGACCTCCTCGTTGGGCTCCAGCGCGCTTGAAACCGCCTGAAGATCGAGCAGGATGAAGCCGGCGCCCGAAACCTGTGGGCGAACCTTGAGCATCACGCCAACCTCGATGCTCTGGAACGCGACACCAAGGCCGTAGCCGCCGAAGATCGTGCTTCCGGGCAGACGTACCCGCAGGATATCGACGCTCTTGATCACGGCCTGCTGATTGTTGCGGGTGACTATTCTCGGCCGTGAGATGATTTTGATCTTTTCCGCGTTTTCCAGTTGGGTCAGCTGCAGATCGAGCAGTTGACTTTGGTCGAGAGAGCCGAGCATTAAGTTCAGAGCGCTGCCGTGGCCGGCGGTGAGACCGCCTGAAGCCGGAAAGTCCGCAATGAAGGGAATCAGGGCCCCGGTTACGGGGTCGACACCATTATTCAGACCACTGGTCGTCGAGCCGCCAAAGCTCACGGTGCCGGGGAAATTAAGACCGGTCGGATTACCGGTGGCCGCGCTTGCGGTGTAATTGTAGCCCCATTGAATCCCCATCGCGCGATCATATTGGTCGCTGGTTTCGACGATTCGCGATTCGATCTCAACTTGCGGCGCGGGCCGATCGATTGCGGTTATCACCTGGCGCGCCGCCGCGAGACCGCGCTGGACGTCGGTGACGATCAAGGTGTTGCTCGGCTCGTCGGCCATCGCGCTGCCCCGTTGCGACAGCAGGCTGACTCGCGGACGCGCCGCCAACTTCGCCGCGGCGGCCACTTCTTTGGGCGGTGGCGCGTAAGGTACGCTGGCGCCGGTCTCGTCGGTATATCCCTCGATCAGGTTTCCGGTTCCCGCGTCGAGAGAAAGGTGCGTGTGCTCGCCGGCCAGCAACGCGGCGACATCGACAGCGCGCGCGAAGCGCAGCCGGAATAACTCGGTGTGTAACGCTTCGGCGCGTTCTCGCGCCTCCTCGTCGGATTCCGCACGGGCCGCGCTCGAAATCCGGATGACGTTGCCCAGGCGTTCGACGTTCAGATCGAGGGTCTTGGCGATGACGTCCAGCGCCTCATCCCAAGGCAGGTTGTCGAGCTTGATCGTGATTCGGCCATGGACTTCGTCGGTTGCTACGATCTCTTTGCCGCTCACCTCAGCAAGTAATCGCAGGACGCTGCGGACGTCAGCCTCTTTGAAATCGAACGATACCGGCGTCCCGTGCCCTTCCTGGAGGGGGCGTGGATTGTCGGGCGACGTGTCCGGGTCCGGGAGATTAGGTTCAGTGCGTGCCGCCGTTGATCGCGCGATCGCGGCACGCGCCAATTGTTGGCGTGCAGTTGGAGGCGGCGTCGGTGGGCCCGCGATCGGCAGCGCCGGCATCGCGGTAGTGGCTACCGGGTTACCAGTAAAGGGCTCGGGAGGAAGCGGCGGAAACTGATAGGTCGCCGGCGAGCTAAGGTGAGTACACGCAGCGCAGATCAGGAGAAAGGCCAGCCTAAACCGCTTGAAGCAATTGCCCAACGATAGTGGGCATAGCCACACGCTCGTTCCCCCTTTTGCAACAGCAACCTGCCCGAGCCAAAACAAAGTCCTACTGGGCTGCTATTGCGTATTCGTTTTTACTCTTGTCTTAAGGTGAATTGCAAACGCTTGCGGAATTGAAAAAGCGTAAATTCTTCGAATTCAACCACGAATTTCGGGTAAAAGAATAGCCGGGCAGCGGAACCTATCCGCTACCCGGCTATTCCGACGCATAGCGTCGAAGCCATTTGCAGACGGTTATTCTTCTTCCACCGCCTGGCGAATTGAATTGAGAATGAACAGGAAATGGCGCGGCGCCGAGACCTCGCCCAGCAGATTTACCTGGGATAGTACCTTCAACTCCCGTGGCCTGATATTGTGCCGCGCCAACAACCCCTTGTCAGCGACGAAACTTCTCCAAGCCTTTTTACGGTCGCGAGTGCCTCCGACCGGTTCAGGCTGTGCGCCGATAAGTTCGCTCGCCTCGGGATGGGCGAGCAGAAAGAGCGGCTCCTTTTTCAGCCCGAGAACGTCCGCCAGGCGACCCAACAGCGATAGCGAAGGTCGACGGCGACCGTTCTCTAAATAAGCAATATGGCTGGCCTTGACACCTAAGCGTTCCGCCAATTGGCGCTGAGTTAACGCCAAGGTGGCACGCTGCTCCTTTAACACCTGACCCAAAGTTTTACTACCCACAAAAATCCCTCTTCGTCATATATCGTATTCGGCCAACAACGCCCACCGCAGCTTCGCGTAGTGAATCACCCCCGCGAGATGATTCAGTTTCTGACGTGGCGAGATGCCCGCCCTCAGATCGAAACCGTAAACCTTCTTTAAATGAGCGTTAACTTCGGAAAAAACGGCATCCGGCAAATTCTTCGCGCGGGCGACTAATCCCCAATCCCAGGCTTCGGCAAAAAGCTTGCTCGCGAGCGGTCTTGGATAGCCTGCCAGACTCACCAATACGTCGGCCGCTAGCTCGGAGGGGTCGCTGAGATGCTTGGCGTAGTCGGCGTCGAAGAACAACTGCACCTCCTGATGGCGCGGCCGCAAGATGTCTCCCGCGAAATGATGGCCGAGTTCGTGACAGAATGTTGTCGAGACCACCACCGGAGGGTGGGCCGTGTTGACATAAATCAACGGCCGCTTGAGGACCTCTCGTGTCTTGTTGACATAAAAGCCGCGCAGAGCCAAGCCGTCGGTGTCGGTGTGCGGCGCAGCCTTGAAATGAAGACCAAGCCGAGCAGCGAGTTGGGCCTGCTCGTTAACTGGCATAAGATTGAGCGGCTCGCGATTCAGGCGCGGCAAGGTCGCATCGACGGCTTCAAGCAGCGTAAGCAGTTGACGATAACTCAAATTGCGCCGCAGGTCGCGCACGTAGTCGCGCTGGATAAGCCGGCGGAAGGCCTTCTCCGGCTTGCGCCAAGCTGACAGCTCCAAGGCGCCCGTTGCTGACGCTTTGGCAAGGATTTCACTCACGAAGCTCTCAATGTTCGATTCCGGCTGCCTAGCCACCGGCCCGACCCCTTTTACAAGACTGCTCATATTTTGGCACCGGTCATCGGCGTATGCAAATGACTTCGGCGGCTAAAGAGCCAATCGAGGTGTTAACAGCTTGTGACTTCCTGTTGCGTCAACTGTGAGACTATGTTAATTCGACATCAAGTTAACAAGCTGTTAGCGACGTAGCGCCGATGCCTACCAGTAACCGCACTTCAGAGGCTCGAGCGTCGCAAAAGGGGGGGGGCTGGGTTAGCGGTTCTCGCGGTTGAGCCCAACCCAGCATCTGCTGGACGGCTTGTTCTTCGGGGCGGAGGTAAAGGGGGGCCTTCGCCCCTTTTTCTTTAATCACGGTCAAACCGTCTGCGCGACAGGGTTTCGACTAGCATCGAAGCCTATGCTGAATTGCGTCAAATTCTTTCTCGATTTTGTCCGAATCGTCAGTTCCAAACAGGGAATTAGGGGAGCATTTCGCTCCCACAAACAAAAAGGAGAGGAAAACTATGGAGCTACGTCTGCTAACGACGGATGCGGAGCGGCGCGCCTTCACTCATCGTCTGGTCGAGGCACGCGCGACTCACGGGGCGGGGTTTAGCGAGACCCCGGAATCGCTGGTCGGAGAAGTCCATCTGACTTTCGGCCGGCTATACGCGCTGTTCGATGACAATGGTCCGGCGCCGAACGAGATGGTAGCGGGTTTCGTGATGCACAATCTCGCCACCTTTGGCCAGAGCTATCCGAAACCGGACTTAAGCCACTTCCCGCCCAAAGAAGTTTTCGAAATCGGTGAACTGTGGGCGATAGTCGCGGGAGCGGCTCGAGCGGTACGGCACGGATGCGCTATCTTGACGGGTCTTCTTCAGGCGCGGGCCGTGCTCGTTTACCCGATTTTCAAACCGTGGAATCTCACCGCGGCCTACAAAGAGTTCGCCGCGGTCGGCGAGCCGATCGAATGGCCCTACATCCAGGCCCTCGACGGCCGCAAGATTCTGGTCCAACCGATGCTCCTCGAAGGCGTTGCTCTGAACCAGCGGGTGCGGGAAGCATGGGCCGCCGGATTTCGAACCTATGATCACCATCAGCGCCTTATGTTTGACAACCCCTTCCCGATCGCAGCGCGAGCCGCCGACCGGATCAAACGCCGCGCGCCAGAGCCGGCCAATCTTGAGATTCCGATGGAGCCGGCACTGAGCTACCAAAACGGTGACGCCGGTGCGTTCCATAAGGAACTCGGTGCTTGATTGAGAACTCGTCCTGCTGATTGAGGCAGGATAAATAAGGCGCGGCGGCCGTACTCAATACTGCCGCCGCGTCAAACCCGGCCGCCAGGCACCGCGGCACGAAACGGAACACTCAAATAACGCCGGCTTCGCGCAACCGATCGATTTCTTCGATCGAAAGGCCCAACTCTTCCCGCAACACTTCGCTCGTATGGGCGCCGAGTGCGGGTGGGGCGACGTGATATTCCAGCGGCGTTGCCGAGTACTTGATCGGGTTTGCGACCGACGGAACCGTGCCCGCGATCGGATGGGGAAGCTCCAGGCGCAAACCACGGGACTGCACCTGCGGATCATCGAATACCTGGGCGAGCGTGTTGATCGGTCCGCACGGCACGCTATGCTCAAGCGCCTTTAGCCAGAACTCGCTGGTCTTGCTGGCGACGAGTTCAGCAACGATTGCCACCATTTCTTCGCGGTGCTCGACCCGCGCTTCGTTGGTCGCGAATCGCCCGTCTCGCGTGAGTTCGGTGCGTCCCGCGACTTCGCAGAATTTCGCGAACTGGCCGTCATTAGCGACCGCCAGGATGATGTATCCGTCGGCCGTCCGATACGCCTGATAAGGAACGATGTTGGGATGCGCGTTGCCGAGCCGGATCGGCGAAACGCCAGAGACGAGATAGTTGAGGGCCTGATTGGCGAGCACCGCAACCTGGGAGTCGAGGAGCGCCATATCGATTTGTTGGCCCTCACCGGTGCGGTCGCGATGAGCTAACGCGCCAAGGATAGCGATCGTCGCGTAGAGACCGGTGAAGATGTCGGCCACAGCAACCCCAACCTTCATCGGGCCCGCGCCGGGACGCCCGTCAGCTTCCCCTGTGAAGCTCATCAGACCGCCCATCCCCTGAATCATGAAATCGTAGCCCGGGCGATGCCGGTACGGACCGGTCTGTCCGAAACCTGTGATCGAACAATAGATCAGGCCGGGATTGATCGCTTTGAGACTCGGATAGTCCAAGCCGTATTTGGCCAAGCCGCCGACTCTGAAGTTTTCGAGCACAACATCGCTGCGACGAGCCAGATCCTGCACCAGGCGTTGTCCTTCCGCACGTGTGAAATCGATCGTCACCGAGCGCTTTCCGCGATTGGTCGAAAGATAGTAGGCCGACACCCGCGTTGGCCGGCCGTCCGGTCCTTTCGCCCACGGCGGGCCCCACTGACGGGTATCGTCGCCCTCGCCGAGCTTTTCCACTTTGATGACGCTCGCGCCGAGATCCGCGAGCGTCTGCGCCGCCCAAGGCCCGGCTAACACGCGGGCCAGCTCCAGAACTCTGATATGACCGAGCGGGCCGGCCATCGTTTGATCCTCCAATCGGAAAACTCACGCCTGAACGCTGGGGCGCTCCAGGCTGCGGCTCGGCATCGTAACGGGTTTCGTGCGCGGGTCCAAACGGAGGTAGCGGCTTGTGGTTGCGACGCGGCCGCGGTTGCGCGCCCGTTTCAGCTCGCGACACGTGGAAAACAGCTTGCATAATATGCCACAGTCGCAGGGATAAACGCTCGGCTGGGCAAGGCTGGAGTCGATCGTTCCGTTGCGAAGAATCGAATCGTTTTAACCGCTGCGAGCTATGCAGGAGGAGACCATGCTGCAGAAGTATCAGATGTATTACGGCGGTAAGTGGGCCGACCCGGCCAGTAACGACTGGATAGAATCCTTCAATCCTTTCACCGGGAAGCCGTGGGCGCTGATCCCGCGCGGCAATGCGCAGGACGCCGAGCGCGCCGTCGCGGCGGCCGTGCAGGCCTTCCGTGAAGGCGAATGGCCGAAGATGACCGCCAGCCGGCGTGGCCAATTGTTGCACAAGCTCGGCGATCTGATCGCCGAGAACGCGGAGCGGCTCGCCGCGATCGAGGTGCGCGATAACGGCAAGCTGATGGCCGAGATGCTGGGCCAGCTTCGCTACATCCCGCAGTGGTATTACTACTTCGGCGGATTGGCCGATAAGATCGAGGGCTCGGTAATCCCGATCGACAAAGCCGACGTCTTCAACTACACGCGCTACGAACCGCTGGGCGTGGTCGTCGGTATTACGGCGTGGAATTCGCCGCTGCTGCTGACCGCCTTCAAGCTCGCGCCGGCACTGGCGGCAGGAAACACTTTCGTGCTGAAGCCGTCGGAGTTTACCTCGGCCTCGGCGCTCGAGTTCGTCAAGCTGGTCGAGCAGGCCGGCATTCCGCCAGGCGTGTTCAACGTCGTGACCGGCCTCGGCCCCGAGGTCGGCGAACCGCTGGTCGCCCATCCGGATGTGGCCAAGGTCGCGTTTACCGGCAGCGAACTCGGCGGGCAGCGCGTCTACGAAAACGCCGCCAAGGGTATCAAGCGCGTCACGCTCGAACTGGGCGGCAAGTCGCCGAATATCGTGTTCGACGACGCCAAGATCGACGATTCGGTCAAAGGCGTGATCTCGGGAATCTTCGCCGCCACCGGCCAGACCTGTATCGCCGGTTCGCGGCTGCTGGTGCAGGAGAACCTGCACGACGAACTGGTCGAAAAGCTGGTCGCCTTCGCCAAGACGGCGCGGATGGGGAACCCCGCCGAAATGACCACTCAGGTCGGCCCCGTCACCACGATGCCGCAATACGAGAAAGTGCTGAGCTATATCGATATCGCCAAGAAAGAAGGCGCCAAGTGCGTGCTCGGCGGCGGTCCCGCCAAGCGTCCCGAATGCGGCGACGGATGGTTCGTCGAGCCCACCATCTTCACCAACGTCACCAACGAGATGCGGATCGCGCGCGAGGAAGTATTCGGTCCGGTGCTGGCGGCGATTCCGTTCAAGGACGAGGACGACGCCCTGCGTATCGCCAACGACAGCAAATACGGCCTGGCCGCGGGCGTGTGGACGCAGAGTATCCGCCGCGCCATCCGGATGGCCGAGCGGTTGCAGGCCGGCACCGTATGGGTGAATACGTATCGCGCGATCAGCTACATGTCGCCGTTCGGCGGATACAAGCGCAGCGGGCTCGGCCGCGAGAACGGCCTCGAATCCATCCGCGAGTACATGCAGCTCAAGAGCGTCTACATCAGCACCGGCGTCGAAGTGCCAAACCCGTTCGTGATGAGGTGATCGAGGGCGCCGCCGGGTTCTCGCAAGATCGATCCATTCATTTAGAGAGCGCGCCTCTGATGGCGCGCGCTCTCTTTATGCGCGATCAGCATCCGCCGCGCGCCGGATTGATTCGCCGCCATCAGCGCGTGCCGATACCGAGCAGCGCACGCTCGACTGCGCGCCGCAGGCTTCCGGACTCAGGGCATCACTGAGTCTGCGATCGACAGGCGAGACCTCCTTACGACCCTGGAACCAAGCTGAGTGTCACGCCTACGCTCTCGCCGGCAACCGCTTGCGTCGCGCTAAAGGGGCCATATACTCCAGCCGGACCGCACTCGCCGTTGTTAAAGCCTGGCGGCGACTGGCAACTAATACCGATTGCGTCGGCATTTCTGTATGCAGTGAAATTAGCCGGACCGAAGCCGGTATTCGATTCATTCACCACGGGGCCCAAATCGCTTCCGCTTATCGATAGCGACAGAGATTGGTCTATGTTCGCTGCGTCGAATATACCGAGGATCGCGTCGTTGTTATTGGTGGTGGTGATTGCGGATGCGACAACGGTACCGCCAGCAGCGCCGAGGTTGCACGTGGGGGACCCGACCACATCAATCGGAGTCGTCGTGTTGACGCCGCCGCAAATTCCGAAATTAATCACCGAGCCTATGAAATCGGCTGCGATCTGGCTGCCGCAAGGCGTGCTGCTGAAGGTCCAGCTGAACCCGGTGCCCGGAGAGTCGCTCGCATTAGTGATTCTATAGGCAGCCGCAACATGGATTTCGTTTCCTGAGCCGCCGTCACAGGGCCAATCGCCAATAAGCGTCCACGGTCCGGGATCGGTGGGGAGACAGAGGAAGGCGGAACTCGCACCGGTTCCCTGGATCGCCACTACGCTTAATAGACCCCGGCAGGCTCGCTGTTTCCGGGGATGAAGCTGTCTGCAGTTGAGCCGGTGCCGGCACTATTGTCACCACATGGGCCAACGATGGGCGTGGCTGTAGGCGTCGGCGACGGCATAGTTGTGGGCGTCGGTGTAGGGGTAGGCGTAGGAGTGGGGGTAGGCGTAGGCGTGGGGGTAGGTGTAGGCGTCGGCGGCTTGCAGACCGTACACGAGGGCCTAGGCGTAGGTGTAGGTGTATGCGTAGGTGTAGGTGTAGGCGTCGGCGTGGCGGTGAGGGTAAGCGTCGGCGTAGGTGCGCGGCGCGATCCGACGCCTTGCAGCTTGACCTTCAGCGGGCTCTTGCCGCCAGTGTCGGTGATCTTAAGTACCTCGTTCTTGGTTCCGACGCTCTGCGGCGCGAAGCTGATCGAGTAATCGCACGACGCACCCGCACTCAGCGTCGACAGGCAGGTCGTGCTATTAACCGTGAAATCGAAGCCGATCGCTGTGCCGCGGATCGTGAGCTTCTTCGCAGCGCCATTGGTCAGCGTCACGGTTTGCGGCGCCGAACTCTGACCGACCTTTAACGTTCCGAAGTTCAGCGACGATGGCAGCAGCGTTACCAGCCCGCTAATCGGCGTCGCGGTCGGAGTCGGCGTAGGCGTAGCTGTCGCCGTCGACGACGTGGCTGTCGCGGTCGGGGCGGGGCTTGGAGGCGGAGGGAGCAGTATAGCTAGGGGGCCAGCTCTGGCGGCGTTCATGGTAGCCGTACGGCCGGGACCGGCGAAGCTGTTGCTCGCGGGGTTGTAGAGGTCAGTCGAAGCGTCGCCGCCCGCGATTAGCACCTTTCCCGAGGCCAAAAGCGTCGCGGTCGCAGAGTCGCGAGCGGTGTTCATGTAAGCGGTATCGCCACGGGCGGCGAAACTGTTGCTCGCGGGGTCGTAGAGTTCAGTCGAAGATAGGTCGTCGCCCCTGCCGTTGCAGCAGCCGCCCGCGATTAGCACCTTTCCCGAATCTAGAAGCGTCGCGGCCGCCAAGTAGCGAGCGGTGTTCATGGCAGCGGTATCGGCGGGGGCGGCAAAGCTGTTGGTCGCCGGGTCGTAGAGGTCAGCCGAAGATGGGTAGCCGCTGTTGTCGAGACCGCCCGCGATTAGCACCTTTCCCGAGGCTAAAAGCGTTGCGGTCGCCAAGTAGTGACCGTTGTTCATGGTCGCGGTATCGGCGGGGGCGGCGAAGCTGTTGGTCGCCGGGTCGTAGAGGTCAGTCGAAGATAAGTTCTCGTTACGGACGCCGTTGGAGCCGTAGCCACCCGCGATCAAGACCTTTCCCGAGGGCAAAAGCGTCGCGGTCGCAAACCAGCGAGCGGTGTTCATGGTAGCGGTATCGCCGGGCGCGGCGAAGCTGTTGGTCACGGGGTCGTAGAGTTCAGTCGAAGATAGTGCGTAGCCGCCGCTGTCGCAGCAGCCGCCCGCGATCAAGACCTTTCCCGAGGCTAACAGCGTCGCGGTCGCTGCGGCGCGAGCGGTGTTCATGACAGCGGTATCCGCGGGGGCGGCGAAGCTGTTGGTCGCGGGGTCGTAGAGTTCGGTCGAAGATACGGTGGTGCAGGTGGTGATGGTTAAGGGGACGCAGCCGCCCGCGATTAGCACCTTTCCCGAGGCTAACAGCGTCGCGGTCTGGCCGTCGCGGGCGGTGTTCATGGCAGCGGTATCGGCGGCGGCGGCGAAGCTGTTGGTCGCCGGATCGTACAGCTCAGTCGAAGATAGGAAGCCGCTGACGTTGCCGCCGCCCATGATCAGCACCTTACCCCAAGTAGGGGCCGCATCGATGGGCGCGGCCATTAGCGCCGGTCGCATAACGATCGCAAACAGCGCGAGGCCAAGCGCGCCAAGAAATACGATCGCACCAAGCCTCACCCGCCCGTCGCGGCGAGTTACTTCGAACCAGGGTCGTGAGTGGAAATTTTTCTTGGTCATGGCTATTCCGTTTGCGCCGACGCGGATGAAGTCGGCCGTCCAAGCGGCACTCGGCGTGATCCGTCCACCTATCTAAGCGGAACAATGCTCCCGAATCGGGCGCGATGTCAAATTAGCCGGCTAAAGACGGCGTTTAAGCAAAATAACTAGTGCCGTCAGGGCTTGGCGCTGTCGTCGCAGAGCCACGCAGCCATCGGTAGAAGTGACAGCCGAACCAAATGCTTACGGCTTGATTATGACCAGCGTGTCGACGGGCAGGAGATGGTAGAGCTCGACGATAGCGTCGTTGTCCACCGATATGCAGCCGCGGGTCCAGTTGATCTCGTCGCGATTAAAGCGCGGCCGGTCGGTGCCATGGATTCCAACCGCGCTGCCGACCGCTCGATGCTGGCCGTGGACGACCGGAACCACGTGGTCCTGCAGCATCGTTTCGTAATTGCGCCGATCGACATAGTTGGGATAGTTCAGCCGCAGGAAGTATTTCCATCGCGGATGGTGGTACTTGCCGATGATGGTGTAGACGCCCTCGGGCGTGCGCAGGTCTCCCTCCCATCGCTTGGCGCCGTCGGCGTGATAACCGAACACCGCATGGTAGGTCTTGAACGAGCGCCCCTTGTAGTAAACCACGACCTGATGGCGTGACTTGAAGACGGTCACGTTCCAGTTTATCGGGTCCTCGAAGGAATCGTCGGTGGTGAGGCTCAGCAGCCGCTCACCCGGAGTCATCTCGTGAATCGGACCAAGCCAGTCGAGAAGCTGGGAGCCTGGAGTGGCGTAACCGTCGTGACGCCGCGGCGCGACAGCCCCGTCGATCGCGGGACCGGCGGCGGCCTTTCCGGGCGGCACGATCGGGTCGGCAGCGGCGGGAGCGACGGCGCCGTCGGCGTGGCTGGGCGATGAAGGCCCTGCCGCGTCAACCCGCGATCCGGCTAACACCGCCAGTATCGCGACCGCAACCAGCGACGCGCACACGCCAGTCCGGGTAATCGCAGCCGCCATAGGCGTTAGTGACTATGCAGTTCCGCGTCCATTTCACGAAGCTTTGATAGCCGTTCGTCGGTCGGCATCAGCTTGCGATCGTTCTTCGCCGCCTGGACCACGCGCTGGATCGGCAGTTCGCCCTGAATCTTTTCCAATGCTTCTTGAGCCAGTTGCCGCACGCGCGGGCTGGAATCGTCGCTGACGGCCTTGGTCAAGGCGTCGTTGGCGCGCGAGTCGCCCAGCTCGCCGAGCGCGAATACTGCCGTGCCGCGGGCGCGCTCCTCACTGGATTCTCCCAGATATTGCATCACGGGCAGCACGCCGCGCGCGTCTCCGATCCGGCCCAGCGCCGCCGCGATATGCAGCTTAACCACCGGCTCTGTCGAACGCAGGTACAGGAATTGACACATGCTCGGTACGGCATCCGTGATCTGGCGCGCACCGAGGATATCGATCGCTTTGACCTTCACTCGGACGTCGGGATCCGACAGCCCTCTCAGGAGCAGATCGATCGCCTTGTCGCCCTGAACGTAGCGAAGCTTGTTGAGGGCGTCGACGCGAACCTGGGGAGAGGCGTCGTCGAGGTCTTTAGTCGCGTCGCGGATAACGCTTTCGTCGCTTTCTTTACCCGAGCGCCGGCCGCTATCGTCCATGATGTCGTTGCTCTTGAGCATCGGGTTCTTGCCCACCGGGTTGAACTGAGCGCGAGCGAGCGCAGGCACAATCAGCAGGCTGATCATCGAAGCCGCTATTATCGCGAACACAGACCTGCTCATTTATCTCACCTCCGGAACCGTTCAAAATATGAGGGATCAATCATGCATTTGCAAGACGACCATCCCCGACGTAGACGGTCGCGCGGCTTGCGGCTCCTGAGTTTCGTGGCGATTCTAGTCTCGGTGGCGGTGATTGCCCGCGCTGCTCTTTCTGCACCAGCCGTCGACGCTATTAAGATACCTGCTTACACGCCGGGAAGCATCCCCTTTCGTCCGGGTCAAAGCCTGATTTATCGAGTGTCGTGGTCCGGTATTCCGGCCGCGGGCGTCATGATCGGCGTGCGCCCTAACTCCGATGATCCTGAATTATGGACCGGCGAGATAACGGTCGCGACCAACAAGCTGATCGACCTTGTTTACAAGATGCGTGGTTACGTGCGGGAAAACTTCGTCCACGCTTCGCTTGCACCACGCGACATTTATATAAAGCAGTCCGAGAATCGGCGCGGCCATGAATACGTGATCAACTTCGATCATAAAGCGGGCGAGGTCAACATGGTCAAACGCAACCGCAATCACAGCGATAGCGTCAAGTTCCACTCGCCCAATCCGGTCGGCCCGATCTCGGGACCGCTGATGGCGCTGTCGCAACCGTTGACGATCGGCAGCACGCTGGTTTTCGACGCCTTCGTCGGCCACAATCGCTACGTGATCTCGCTCAAGGTGGACCGGCGCGAGCAATTGCACACGTCGTTCGGCGATTTCGATACGATTCGAATAACGCCGACGATGCTCTACGCGAGCGACAATCGATTGAGCAACAAGGCGAGCCAGGTCACGATCTGGGTCACCGACGATCAGCGCCGTCTGCCGTTGCGCGTGCAGGCGGAGGCGTTCATCGGCCATATCACCGCCGATCTGGTGCGAGTGGGCGACGTCGATACATACTCGGTTCCGGACGAGCCGCCGGCCGATCCCAAGCCGCCGGCGCATCCGGCCGAGCACGCGCCGTAGCAGGCCGTCAGGCCGGGGGAGAAAATCGATGGGGAAAACTCTCGAGTTCTTTTACGATTGCTCGAGTCCGTGGACCTACCTCGCGTTCAGCCGAATCGAGGAGCTGGCGCGGCGATGTCAGGCCGCGCTCATCTGGAAGCCGATCCTGGTGGGCGGAGTTTTCAACGCCGCGAATCCGTCGGTCTACGAGAATCGAGCGCATCCGGTAAAAGCCAAGGCGCAGTACGCCGAGAAGGACCTTCAGGACTGGGCGGCGTTCTACGGCCTCAAGATCGGCCATCCGACGGTGTTTCCGGTCAACTCGGTCAAGGCGATGCGCGGGGCGTTCGTGGCTCAGGAGCACGGCAAAATATCGCCGTACTCGCGGCGCGTGTTCGAAGCCTATTGGGGCGAAGATCGCGATATCGGCCAAGACGCGGTGATACGCGAAATCGTGCGTGCGGTGGGTCTCGATGAGGCGGAATTTTTCGCCAAGATCGCGCGGCCCGAGTACAAGGACAAGCTGCGCGCCAACACCGACGAGCTGATCGCGCGCGGCGGCTTCGGCTCGCCGACGATGTTCGTTGACGGCTCGATGTTCTTCGGCAACGACCGTCTGATCCTGGTCGAGCACGCGCTGAGCGGGTAGTTCGCTCGCTACCTACGTCTCCGCCGCCCCAATCTATCCAGGCGCTGGTTACAACCTGAACCGCGTGATAGGTTGCGCTCGCCTCTGGGGTCGCGCGAAGGTGTGCGTTGCTCCGGCAACGGGAGGCTTCTCATGCCGCAGCCGCGTTTGCTAGCCGTCGATACAGCAGAATCGAAAATACGAGAGTATTCGCTGCTCGAAGCGGAAACCACGGTCGGCAGCGACAAAGGGAATGGCTTAGTAATCCGCCAGGAGACGGTCTCGCGTCGTCACGCCGTTATCCGACGCCGAGGAGATCGCTTCGAGCTTTCGGATCTGAACTCCACCAACGGCACCTTCGTTAACGAGCACCGCATCTACGCTCCAGTATTAATCAATGACCGCGACCAACTGCGCTTTGGAGCGGCACGGTATCTGTTTCTGAACCCTGGAGTTACAGCTCGTCCAACGCCGCCTGGGCGAAGCACGACGAAACTGCGAGGACGGGCGCGAAGGTTGGCCGTAGCGATTGTGGTGCTGTTCTTGGCTGGATTCGGGCTAACCGAGTATTTGCTCAACGCTGACGTCGCAAATCGCTTGAGGGCGCTCTTAGCGGCCGGCTCCGCGCCAATACCGACTACTAAGGCACCGGCTGAACAAGCGGAGCGAACTCGTAAGATGGCAGCGGCTACTTCGGCTGAGGCGCAGAGACGAGCCAGGAGCTTACCCTCCCCTAGATCCGTTCCTGCTCCAGCGGCGGAGCTACCTGAAGCGGAAACTTCTGAGGTTACCGGTCCCGGCTGGCTAGCGCGTCTGAACTATTACCGTCAGCTAGCTAAGGTGCCTACGGTCAATGATAACGACGCCTTGAGTGACGGTGATCGCAAGCATGCGCGTTATTTACTGGAGAACTACCTGAGCCTAGTAAAGGGGGGCGCGAACCTGGGTGGGGCGACGCACACCGAAGACAGTGACAAATCGTGGTACACGCCCGAAGGATTTGCGGCCGCTCAAAACAGCGACTTGTTTTATGGCTGCAACCCTTTAGACCTAAGATCGGTCATCGACGGATGGATGGCCGCGCCTTTCCATCGACTCCCGATGATGAATCCCGAGCTGACAAGCGTTGGTTTCGGCACCTATCAAAAGAATGGCTGCTGGGCAGCGGGGCTTGATTTGCATTTAGGCCCCGACCCGAAGGCACTTGCTCATCCAATCGAGTTCCCACCCGACGGTGCGATTCTTTCGCTGGAGTTTAAGGGCGGGGAGTGGCCAGACCCGTTGACGGCCTGCCCGGGATATGGCTCAACCGCCGGCTTGCCAATAACGCTGGAAATCGGGCCATGGGCCGATACGAAACTTGGCGAACATTCACTTCTGCGCGGCAGCGAGCCAGTTGAGCATTGTGCGTTTGATGCCTCCAGTTACACAAACGCTGATGGCTTCGTACAGGAAAGAGGCCGAAACGGTCTAAAGGCGTTCGGAGCAGTGGTGATCATTCCTCGCATGCCACTGACGCCGGGAGAGCGTTACACTGTAACTGTTACGGCCCAAGGCAAGCCATATACCTGGTCGTTCACTATCGCCGGAAAAGAGGCAGCTGGCGATTTGGAGTGAATACGAAACAGCGTCCTTCAAAGATTCGCGCGTTCGTTGCGATACGGCTGAGCGCCGAGGTGATCGGCGCCATCACTGAACTCATCAGCAAGATCAGTGCGCTCGGGGCGCAAGTGGCGTGGGTCAAGCCGGGGAACTTCCATCTGACGCTGCGTTTCCTCGGCGATCAGGTTGACGTCGACAAACTCGAGCCGCTCAAGGCTGCGCTCGATGATGTCGCCGCCGAGACCAAGCCGTTTGTGATCGCGGCGCGCGGTATCGGAGTCTTCCCGAACTGGCATAGCGCGCGCGTGGTATGGGTCGGGCTCGAGAGTCCGGAGCTGATGACGCTAGCGGAGCGGGTTGAAGCGAGCGCGGTCGGCGCCGGCTTCAGTCCCGAGCGCCGACCCTATGCGGCCCATCTGACGGTGGGACGCGTGCGCGGGCTCCATCGATGGCGCGAGACGGCGCGCGCGCTGAAGGTTTGGGCGGAACATGATTTCGGAACTTCGCGAATCGACTCGATGACGCTCTATCGCAGTACCCTGTCGGCGGGAGGGTCTATCTATCAGGCGCTGGCGGAGTTCCGCTTCGGTTAGCGCGGGATCGGAGGCCGGTCCCGGAGCCGTCAGCGCGCTGCACCAGGCTCGGTTATGGCCGCTTGAGCGCGGGATCTATGGCGGGCGATTGCCCCGGCGGTATCGAATGCCGTAGAAGTTGATAGGGCGCATCTAGACGAACTTCCGGAAAATAGGCGTCTCAATCGGGCGGCGAAGCAGAGGCGGTCAGCGGGGTTAACCGGGGGGAAATCAAAACGATGGCACAAGATATCAAGAGCAAGGCGCTGGATCTGGCGCTGAGCCAAATCGAAAAGCAATTCGGCAAAGGCTCGATCATGAAGCTCGGCGAGGACGCTATCCAGGCCGACCTCGCCGTGGTTCCGACCGGCTCGCTGGGGCTCGACCTGGCACTCGGAGTCGGCGGCCTGCCGCGCGGACGAGTGGTGGAAATCTTCGGTCCCGAATCGTCGGGCAAGACCACGCTCGCGCTCGAATGTATCGCTGAGGCCCAGGCGCGCGGAGGAGTCGGCGCGTTTATCGACGCCGAGCACGCGCTCGACGCCACCTACGCGCGCAAGCTCGGCGTCAAGGTCGAGGACCTGCTGATCGCGCAGCCCGACAACGGCGAGCAGGCGCTCGAGATCACCGAAACCCTGGTCGGATCGGGCGCGATCGACGTGCTGGTGATCGACTCGGTGGCGGCGCTGGTGCCGCGCGCCGAAATCGAGGGCGAGATGGGCGAGCCGCAGATGGGGTTGCAGGCACGCCTGATGTCGCAGGCGCTGCGCAAGCTGACCTCGATTATCGCGCGCTCACGCACCGTGGTCATCTTCATCAACCAGATTCGGATGAAGATCGGCGTGATGTTCGGAAATCCGGAGACCACCACCGGCGGCAACGCGCTCAAGTTTTACTCCTCGGTGCGGATCGACATCCGGCGGATCGGAACGATCAAGAACGGCAACGACGTGATCGGCTCTCGCACCAAGGTCAAAGTGGTCAAGAACAAGGTAGCGCCGCCCTTCCGCGAGGCCGAGTTCGATATCCTCTACGGCTCGGGAATTTCGAAAGAGGGCGAGCTGGTCGATATCGCTTCCGACAACAACATTATCGAGAAGCTCGGCGCCTGGTACTCGTACAACGGCGAGCGGATCGGCCAGGGGCGCGAGAACGCCCGCGAGCTGCTGAGGGCGAATCCGGCGCTGGCGGCCGAAATCGAGGCCAAGGTGCGCGAGAAGCTCGCCCCTCGCGCGGGGGCCGTCGCCGCGCCGCCGCCCGATAGCGCGCCGATCGACGAGAAATTAGAGGCTTCGCCCGCGCCGGCTCCGGCTCCCAAATCCGGAACGAAGCCCGCAGGCAGATAACGCGCCGCGTCGCGCCCGTTCGAAGGCTGGCAGGCAAGAGGCAAAATATCAGGGCGACCGCGCCCAAGAAGAACGACAGGGTGTTGCGCGCCCCGAAGGGCGCGCGCTAGCCTATGACGCGACGGCTAAAAAATATCGAGTCGTCACTTAGACACCTGCCTTTCTGCCCACGTTGAGGGCGGGTATTTTGCGCCGCCAGCGCTGCAACGCTGGGCCGCGCAACTTTTTCAAGCCTTGGCTTGAGCTTTTCGCCTGAATCCGATAATCATCTTCACGTATTCGCTGATGGCGTCCCACCGCTCTGGAGAAATGTCTTCTGGCAGGTACGCGCGACCTTCGATGCCAAGCACGCTGAACGGCACTTCGAAAGTACCTTCAGGAATCCGAATTTCGGTTTCGTTCTCTTCTTCGACAAGATCATCTTTGGGTCTTGCTGTAACGCCGCGTCGCCGCATGCCAGTCCCGCGCGACGCTCGCTGCCTGAGAACTAAGTGCGGCGAGAAAGCTACGTCAGCTTCTTTCAACGCGCCCAGGTAAAAACGTATGGCGCTGTCGATGGTGCCTCCCTCTACGTTCCCGTTTGCTCTAAAGCGTTCCCGCAGCATGCCGGGCGTTGCCGTAGCTATGTCAAGGCCGTTGATCACTCTTCCGTAGGCGCGACCGACCAGATCGCGAAGCTCTGGTTTCCACTGTTCGCCGTCGTAAGAATCAGCCAACTTCTTTAAACTATCCTTCCTAGTTCCGTCGGCATCAACTAGATCGAGGAATTTAAGTGCCGATAGAAGCTGGCTTCGAGCGGTACCGGACAAATTTATAAGCACTGTGGGGTCGATTTGCGCCGGCACCTTGCCGTGTATGTTAGAAATGAAGGATACGAACGTTTTCCAAGAGATATATGGGGCTGGCTGCTTTTTTTCCTGCGTGTCGTTGTCCATTTTCTTTGATCCTACTCGTGAGACTTTGCGGTCGCTTTCTTACGAACGAATGTATTGTGTCCGATAAAAAGTCCTCTGTAAATCAGCCGTAACGAACGCAAATGGACAAACTAGCCGCCGCTAGACAGGCGCCAGTTGCAAACGTCGACCTAAGCGCCGTGTGACTTTGAAAGAAGCCGGCGTCTAGCCGTTGCGCGGACGTTTGTAGCTGGCGACGTAGCCGGGCACTGCGATCGACGCATCCAGCCGCGCATCCGCGATCGGCGCTTGGACTTCGAGCTTGAGCGGAGGCTGGCCAGCCCAGACCGGCAGCGCGTAATCCGGATCGTCGTCCATCGGCGCGCCGCGCCGAATCTTGGCCGAGGCCTCCGTGATCGGAATCGCGAGCACCGCTGTGCCTTCCAGCTCGAAACGGTTGGGCGGGCGCACCTCCTCCCAGCGGCCGGGAATCACGTGGTCGGAGATGGTTTTGAGCGCGGCGAGCTTCGCGGCCGGATCGGCGACCTCGACGGCGGTGCCGAGAATCACCACCGAGCGGTAGTTCATCGAATGATTGAACGCCGAGCGCGCCAGCACCAGGCCGTCAAGCAGGGGCACGGTGACGCAGGCGCGGTTTTCGTGGCGTGGCGAGGAACCCCTCACCGCCGCCCCACCCATCCTATATTTCCGAGCCTATATTTCCGAGCGGCGAAGCGCTCTGGTAAATTGATAACGTCCGGTGGGCATTATCGATGGCGCTGCTCAAGATTCGCAAATTCCCTGACCCGGTCCTGAAGGAGGCCGCGAAACCGGTCGCCAATATCGACGGCAAGCTCAACAGCTTGGTCGATAGCATGGTGCAGACCATGTACGCGGCGCCTGGGGTTGGTCTCGCCGCACCGCAAGTGGGCGAATCAAGCCGGATTATCGTGCTCGACACCGATCACGAGCATCCCGGCAAGCATCTGCTCAAGCTGATCAATCCCGAGATCGTGGAGGCCGAGGGCTCGGTTATCTGGGAAGAGGCGTGTTTGTCGGTTATCGATTACAAAGCCGACGTCAAGCGCGCGGCGCGAGTGCTGGTGCGCGCATACACGATCGACCAAAACGAAGTCCGTATCGAGGCCGATGACCTGCTGGCGGTTGCGTTCCAGCATGAAATCGATCACCTCGACGGGCGGCTGTTCATCGACCGTATCAGCCGTATCAAGCGCGAGCTGTACCGGCGCAAAATGCAAAAAATGATCAAGGAGGGAAAGGCCGACAACGTGCCGCCCTCCGCAGTCAGGATTTGATGAGATCGCCGCGACGCCGCTAAGAATCATATTCATGGGTACGCCGGCCCTGGCGGCCCATATCCTCGACAGCCTGGCGAGTCACGCCGGGCCGGAGTTCGAGGTTGTCGCCGTCGTCACCCGGCCCGATCGCCCGCGCGGACGCGGGCTTGCGCTCGAGCCGTGCGAGGTCGCGGCGATCGCCGCTCGCCACGCGCTACCGGTTCTCAAACCAGAAAAGATCCGGACCGAGGAGTTCTTGAGCCAACTCAAGGCCTTCGCGCCCGACCTGCTGGTAGTCGCGGCCTATGGCAGGATTCTGCCGGCGTCGGTGCTGGAAGCGCCGCGCCTGATGCCGCTGAATGTTCACGCCTCGCTTCTGCCGCACTATCGCGGCGCCGCGCCGATCGAGGCCGCGATCCTGGCGCGTGACGCCACAACCGGCGTGACTATCATGCGCATGACCGAGCAGATGGATACCGGCCCGATCCTGCTGCAGCGCGAAATCCCGATCGACGCGGACGAAACCCAGGCGACGCTCAAGCAGAAACTCGCCGAACTCGGCGCCCGGGCGCTGCTCGAAGCGCTCGCCCATCTTGTTCGCGGCGAGCTTCGCGAGCGTCCGCAGAACGACGGCGAGGCGACCTATTGCCGCCCGGTGAAGAAGGAAAACGCGATTATCGATTGGTCTCACGACGCGGCGCGAATCGAAGCGATGACGCGAGCGTACGATCCGTGGCCGATCGCGCGCACCAGGCTCGGCGGACAGGAATTGATGATCTTTCGCGCCAGAGTCGAAGACGACAGTATCAGCGGCGAGCCGCCGGGGACGATCGTTAGCGTCGAGCGGGTGCCGATCGTGCAATGCGGAACCGGGAGGCTCGGCCTGATCGAAGTTCAGGCGCCGGGGCGCAAACGGATGGCGGCGGCGGACTTCATGCGCGGCCGCCGTATCGGCCAGGGCCATCGGCTCGGCCAATAGGCGAGGCGGCGGCGTGAAGAGATCAGGCGTCAACGCTGCCGCGCGACCGGTCCGTCGCACTGGCGCGCCCGGGTTGGATTCGCGCCGCGCGGCGCTCGAGATTCTGATCCGCGTCGAGCACGATCGTGCCTTCGCCGACGTTGTCCTCGGTCGCCGCTTGCCGGAGTTCGCACCGCGCGATCGCCGTTTGATCACGAGCCTCGTTCTGGGAGTGCTCGCGTGGCGCGGACGGCTCGATTACGAAATCGCGCATCTGTGCGGGCGCGAAATCGGCGCGCTCGAACCTCATGTGCTTGCGATCTTACGATTGGGGCTATACCAGCTTCGATTGCTGACGCGGGTCGCAAAGCACGCCGCGGTCGATACCTCCGTCACGATCGCCAAGGAGAACGACGCGGCGCGGCCGGCCGCGGGCTTGATCAACGCGGTGCTGCGTCGGGCCGTGCGCGAGCCGGTCGCGATGCCGGAACGAACTCGCGATCCGTCCGGCTATCTGGCCGTCGCGCTGTCGCATCCGCGATGGATGGTCGAGCGCTTCATCGAATGGTTCGGAGTTGACGACGCCGAGCGCGTGCTCGCCGCCAATAATTCGGCCGCGCCCAATGTGATCAGGCTCAACCTGTCGCGCGGCCCCAGAGGGCAGATAATCGAACGGTTGCGCGCCGAGGGATTCGACTTCGACAATATCGAACGGCTGCCCGAGACGATTCTGCTCAACAGCGCGCCGGACTTCGAGTCGCAAGCGTATCGCGACGGGCTGTTCCACGCGCAATCGGAAGCTTCCCAGTTGGTGGCGCGGTTGCTGGCTCCGCCCGCGGGC
>JBEKLA010000096.1:0-13528 GCA_050010455.1 Binataceae bacterium (SeqCode)
CAACCCGCGTGCCGCGCTCCCTCTCCCGCCGAAGCAGCGGGCGAACGCACCGGACTCAGGACGCGCTAGCTCATCACGATGCCGCCGTCGACGTTGATGGTCTGCCCGGTCATCCCGGACGTGTCGTCGGAAACCAGGAACAGCGCCACCCTGGCGATTTCTTCTTCGGTCACCAGCCGATTCATCGCGGCATGCCCTTCCACTTCGCGCCGGATATCCTCATAAGGCCTGCCGGTGGCGGCGGCGCGCGCGGTAAAGACCCGCTCGATACGCGGCCCCTCGACCGAGCCCGGACATAGGCAGTTGACGCGCACGCCGGCCGAGGCCCATTCGAGCGCCATCGTCTGAGTCAGCCCGATAAGCCCCCATTTGGACGCCGCATAGGGCGAGCGGAGCGAAAAGCCGCGGCGTCCGGCGAGCGATCCGATGTTCAGAATGATGCCGGAATGCTGCTTTTCCATCTGGGGCAGGACCGCGCGGGCCGCGAGCCACGCTCCGGTAAGGTTGATATCGATGGTTTCCTGCCATTCAGCAAGCGTCACTTCCGTCAGGCGCGCCGTCGGCCCGCCGATACCGGCGTTGTTGACCAGGATATCGATCCGGCCAAACGAGTTGACGGTCTCCGCCGCCATCCGCAGACAGTCGGCCTCGCTCTTGACGTCGGCGACCATCGTCAGGCAGGGCGCGCCCGCACGCTCAAGCTCAGCACGGGTCTGCTCCAGTGGCGCCGGCGCGCGCCCGGTTAGCATCAATTGGGCGCCGGCATCAGCATAGGTCAGCGCTATCTGACGTCCGATACCGTGGCCGCCGCCGGTAACGATCACAACTTTTTTTGCCAACTGCTGCATCGGGGTTTGCTCCTCTTCTCGAACTCGTGCCGACGGTTATCCGAGCCGCCGAATGATCCGCCGCCGATTTGCGGGAACCCTCTCGCCTCGTCCGAATCCGCTCTTTATTATCATAGATACGACTAATGGCGGCGATTAAACCCATAGAGGCAGGCAAGCGCAAGAATCCCGAGCGCAAGAGTTCCTTGATCGCTGACGCGCTCAAGATCGGGATAATCGTATTGATGGTAGCCGGCGCCGGCTACCTAGCATGGGCGCACGCGGAATGGTTCGACGATCCGCAGCGCATCAAAGCCGAGGTTTTGCGGCTGGGGATTTGGGGCCCAATCGGTTTCATACTGATGTTTGCGGTTGGCCCGTCGCTGCTGGTGCCGGGCGCGATCATGACGATCGCCGGGGGCCTGGCGTTTGGCACGGTATGGGGCGCGGTTTACGCTATCGTGGGCGCCGATATCGGGGCGCTGGTGGCATTCGCGATCGGGCGCTCGCTGGGGAAAGGGTTCGTGGAGCGCTTAATCGGCGACCGATTCGGCCATCTGCTGCACAAAATCGCGCGCAACGGTTTCCACATAATCCTGTATCTGAGGTTTTTTCCGATCATCCCTTATAACGCGTTGAACCTGCTCGCCGGCGCATCGCCGATAGCGTTTCGCGATTACTTCTGGGCGAGCATGATCGGGATGATCCCGGGCACGATCCTGTTTGCCTTTCTCGGCAACGAGATGTGGCATCCGACGTCGCCGCGTTTCGCGCTGGCGATCGGGCTAATCGCGCTATGCTTCGCGGCGGGCGAGATGTATCGCCGCTATCGTCCGAACGCAGTCAGCTAGCGGAATCGCGCGAAACAATCCCGGGTGGGAGCCGGGATTCCTCGCTGCGCGGACTGCGCTCGGAATGACAACTTTTGCCGCTATCGTGTCACTCAATCGTGCGGAGGCGAGCGCGTCACTCGATACTGGTGTCGAGTTGCTGAGTGGCGGGCGTCGATTTCCGTTGCTTGCTCGACGCTTGCGCCGACGAATCGCCGCTACTGTTATTGTCAAGCTTGTAGCCCTCGTAGGCGAGTTCGGGTACCCCCAGCCATATGCAGCCGCTGCTGCCGACGGTTAGCAGGGCCAGAATCGAAGCTAACAATGCCAGGCGCATCAGGCGCAAATCGAAGCCTCCAGCCAGACACCGCAAACTGTACAGCATCCGGCGCACGAGGCGCGGCAATTTTTATGCGAGCGCGGCTTGCAGGATCGCCAGGATACGCGCAGGCGTTACCAGTTTGATAAACGCGCCGAGGCGCGGCCCGCGCTCCTGGCCGAGCAGCACCTTGTACAGCAGCGGGAAAATCTTTCCCGGCTTGTCGTAGAAGCGCCGCCCGAATTCATAGATCTGCTTCTCGATTTCCTCGGCACTCGCGTCGGGATTCGCGCCCAGGTAATCGGCGAGCGCGCGCACCTGCTCGCGTTCCTGTTCGGAAGCCAGCACATAGCGCTGCTTGGTCGGCTCGATAAAGTCCTGATAGAAGTTGAGCGCGCATCCCATCAGCGTTTCGGCTAGCACGCGGGTTTCGGCGTCCGCCCCGAGCGCCGGGTCGTAGCCGGTCAGGTATTCCCAGATCAGATCGCGATTCGAGGTTCCGAGCGCCGAGACCAGGTTCATGATCAACCCGAAGCTCAAGCTCGACGCGAAGCGGCGCGAGCTGCCGGCTTGCAGCACGAACTCGAGCGGCGAGTCCCTTCGTGCCAGATCGTCATTCGTGGTCGAATAGGCGCGCAGATCGTCGAGGTATTCGTCGACGTACTGCGGAATCGCTTCGAGGAACAGCTTGCGCGCGCGCCGCGGATTCAGCATCAGGAAGTACTTGAGCACTTCGATCGGCGCGTAGCGCTGCCATTGGTCGACGCCGACACCGCGCCCCACCGATTTCGAAACCTTGTGGCCCTCTTCATCCAGATACATCTCGAACGGGAAGCCGATCGGCGCCCGGCCGCCCAGCACGCGCACAATCTGCCCCGACAGCCGCGCCGAATCGATCAGGTCCTTGCCGTAGAGCTCGTAATCGACTTTCAGCACGTGCCATCGCAGCGCCCAATCGACCTTCCATTGCACCTTGGCGAGGCCGCCGAGCACGCTCTGCCGCTCCTTGAGGCCGCATCCGTGGGCACCGCCGAACGAGCGCTCGCACGAGAACTCGACGGTTGCGTCCTCGGGATGGTAGGCGGTGACGCGAGTCGAGTTGATCTGGCCGCAGCTCGGACAAAGCGGCATGAACGGCGACCATCCGGCGCGATTCTCCTCGCGCAGCGTCGGCGTGACGATCGCGATAATCTCGGCGTGCTTGGCCATCACCAGGCGCAGGCCGTCGTCGAATCGTCCGCTCGCGTACATCTCGCTCGAACGAATCAGCTCGTAGTCGGCCTTGACCGGCTCGAGGAATTTGCCGAGCAGGCCGATCATGTGTTCGGAGAAGCTGACGCAGCATCCGAACGGGTCCGGGATACGCGAGACGGGTTTGCCGGTCTCAAGCGCGGTCCGTTCGCGATTCGGCACGCTCTCGGGCACCTTGCGCAGGCCGTCCATATCGTCGATGAACACGATCAGGCGGGAGCCGCGCCCGGGTTGCAGCAGAGTCAGCGCGTGGCGCACGTAGGAGGGGCGCAACACCTCTCCCATCGTGCCGAGATGGGGCAATCCCGAAGGGCCGAAGCCGCCGGAGAATATCGCATCGCGTTCCGGATCGTAGCCGGCGACGCGTTCCGCGAGCTTGCGTGCCTCCTCGTAAGGCCACAGGCTCAGTTGGTGTTGGCTCTCTGCCGCGGTTTGGTTCACGATTCCTTGCCTTTGAGCACGCGCGCCACTGCTTCATGCACCCAGGGATCGATCTGGAGGTCGCGCGTTTTTTCCGAAGCCAGTCGCAGCTTAACGCCGCAGTTGGCACAGATAAAGGCGTCTTCGTGAAATCCGCCGCGATCCTCGACCGACAGGCGCAGGAACCAGTCGTCGATCGCGCGCCTGCAAATCGCACATTGTAGGTCGTCCATGAGATAAATCCGTTGTTTATCGAGAAGCCCTTAGCAAGCTTGCTCGCATCTAATGCGTTGATCAAAACCGGTTGTGGATGTAGCGTCTACAGTCACCTTCCGGACGGTTGTGGCCGATGTGCTAGAATAATTTCCTTGCGGCGCCTCTCGAGGGCGTGACCCACCAAACGACGCCCGCCGCATGGAGTCGATTCGCTTTCGAACATGGATCAGCCGACCACCAAAGCTAAACTCAAGGAATTACGAGCCCTGGTCAATGAGGACGATCGGATTGCGATCGTGCTCCAGGACGATCCCGATCCGGACGGCATCGCCAGCGCGATGGCGCTGCGGGTCCTGCTGGGGCGCAACAAGCTTACCACTCCGATCTTCAGTTTCGGTACCGTGTCGCGGCCGGAAAACCGCACGATGGTGCATTTGCTCGAAATCGAGATCTCGCCCGCAACCGAAGCCGAGCTCGCCGATTTCGACAAGATCGCGATGGTTGACGTGCAGCCGCCCTATTTCAAGGGACGCGTCCCGCGCGCCGATATCGTAATCGACCATCATCCCGGCTACACCGCGGGCAACGCTCCGTTCGAAGACGTGCGTGTCCGTTACGGTGCAACCGCCACGATCCTGACCGAGTATCTGATGGTTGCCGAGGAACGCGTCAGCGAACGCCTGGCGACCGCCCTGCTCTACGGTATCAAGAGCGACGCCCTGATGATGTCGCGGCGGGTAACCGACGACGACCTCCAGGCGTTCACCCAGCTCTATCCGCTGGCCAACTACAACCTGCTGCGGCGGATCGATCGGCCGGAGATGCCGCTGGCGTTCGCCCGCATCCTGGCGCGGGCGATGAAGCGGCTTCAAATCGAAGACGGGTTGGCGGTGCTGCATCTGGGGCCAGTCGAGCGCGACGATCTAATCGTACAGATGGCGGATTTCTGTCTCCAGTTCGAATCCACCGAATGGGTGGCGGTATCGGGCAAGCTCAACGGCAACCTGGTCATCTCGGTGCGCAATCACGGGATGGGCCGCAGCGGCGGCGAAGTGGTGCGCCGGCTGTTCGCGGATATCGGCAGCGCCGGCGGCCACCGCAACATGGCCAAGGCGGTGATCCCGCTCGGCGCGTGGCGGCGGCGTGAAGGTACCACTCACGACCATGCTATCGAAGCACGATTGCGCGAGCTGTTCGCGGCAGAACTCGCGGGCATCGAGGACGCTGCCGAGACCCGGGCGGCCGGCTAACCGGCGTTTTTGCCCTAGATTTCGGGTTACGGAATTGACGATTGGCTCGATTCCCCGCCTGGCGGAAGATCCTTATTTAAGCGGAGTCGCGCGCGGGGCGTTTACCTGTCCGGTGCTTCCTTCTATTGTGAATCCGTGAGCGCGGTGGAGGCGACCGTCGAGGTCAAGAATCGTCTGGGGCTGCATCTGCGTGCGGCCTCGGTCCTAGCGGAGACCGTCGGCAAGTTCAGCGCCACGGTCAATCTCACCTACGGCAAAGATCAGGTTAACGCACGCAGCGTGACGGGCCTTATCATGCTGGGCGCGGCAAAAGGGACCAAACTCAAGCTAAAAGCCGAGGGCCCGGACGCCAAGGCGGCGGTAGCAGCGGTGCGCGAGTTATTTGACAACCGCTTTGGCGAAGAATAAGTGCATATACCAACTCCGGTTTGGCCAGACGCAAGATTGATTAGGCTCACCGAATCGATGTTCGAGTGCCGCCGCCGACTCTTTTGTCGAGCGGCTATCACTTCGTGTGGGCGCCCAGTTGAACGAGGTTATAGGCGGCTGGCTTAACACCGCATCGCAAAACTATTAACATGCGACGGCTGGCCCCAAGCCGCCAGCCACTCAAGTAAGGAGCGGGCGAATGCCGCTTAAAGATTTCGTATTTACCTCGGAATCGGTTTCCGAGGGCCATCCCGACAAAATGTGCGATCAGATTTCCGACGCCGTGCTCGACGCGTTAATCGCGGAAGATCCCGATTCGCGAGTCGCGCTCGAGAGCCTGGCCAAGACCGGCATGATCGTGCTGGCCGGAGAGATCACGACCCGGGCCCGGCTCGACTACGCCGATATAGTGCGCGATACCGTGCGTGAGATCGGTTACGTCGATTCGGCAATCGGTTTTGACGCGCACAGTTGCGCGGTACTGACCGCAATCGAACGCCAATCGCCGGATATCGCACAGGGTGTGGAACAGAAGGAGCAAGGCGCGGGCGACCAGGGCCTGATGTTCGGGTATGCGTGCGACGAGACGCCGGAGCTGATGCCGTTGCCGATTTCGATGGCGCATAAGCTGATGGAGTACCTCGCCAAGGTGCGCAAGGAAAACAAGTTCGACTTCCTGCGTCCCGACGCCAAGAGCCAGGTGACGGTCCGTTACGCCAACGGACATCCGGTCAACGTCGACGCCGTGGTCATCTCGACCCAGCACACGCCGGAAGTAAAGAGCAGCACGCTGCGCGAAGCGATGATCGAAGAGGTCATCAAGAAGGTGATCCCGCCGCAGTATCTGCATAGTTCGACCGCCTACCACGTCAATCCGACCGGCCGCTTCGTAATCGGCGGACCCAAGGGCGACTGCGGCCTGACCGGGCGCAAGATTATCGTCGATACATATGGCGGCTACGGTCGTCACGGCGGCGGCGCGTTTTCGGGCAAGGATCCCAGCAAAGTGGATCGTTCGGCCTGTTACATGGCGCGCTACGTCGCCAAGAACGTGGTCGCAGCGGGCCTCGCCAAGAAATGCGAAATCCAGGTGGCCTATGCGATCGGCGTCGCCGAGCCGGTTTCGTTGCTGGTCGACACCTTCGATACCGGCAAGGTGCCCGAGCACAAGCTCTCTTCGGTGCTGCGCGAGCTGTTCGATTTCCGGCCCGCCGGGATCATCAAGACGCTCGCGCTCAAGCGTCCGATCTATAAACCGACTGCCGCTTACGGCCACTTCGGCCGCGTACCCCACGATGGCTTCTTCACGTGGGAGAAGCCTGACATGGTCGAAGCGCTGCAGGGAGCCTTCGGCGTCAAGGGTGGCAATTAACAACGCAGGCGTAAAACCCGCCTCGCCATAACGATTACCGGAGTGAGACAGGTGCGAACAGTAGCCAGCAAGCGCAAAGCGATACCCAAGCTTCAAACCAAGAGCCGCGGCGAATCCGATTTCGACGTTCTCGATATTAGCCTCGCTCCCGAAGGCCGCAGGCGGATCCTTTGGGCGGACGAGCAGATGCCGGTGATCAGGAGGATTCGCGACGACTTCACCAAGAAGCAGCCGCTGCGCGGCCTGCGCCTGGCGGCTTGCCTGCATATCACCACGGAAACCGCGAATCTGCTGCGTACGCTTAAGGCTGGAGGCGCCGAGGTTATCTGCTGCGCTTCGAATCCGCTTTCTACTCAGGACGACGTAGCGGCCTCGCTGGTGGAAGACTTCGGCATCGCGGCCTTCGCGATCAGAGGCGAGGATCGCGACACCTATTATCGCCATCTGCGCGCCGTGCTCGAGCGCCATCCGGTAATCACGATGGACGACGGCGCCGACCTGGCGAGTCTGCTGCATAACGAGTTCAGCTCGCAGGCACAGGAAGTGATCGCGAGCATGGAGGAGACCACAACCGGCGTCATCCGCTTGCGCGCGATGGAGCGCGAAGGCGTTCTGAAAATTCCGGTCGTGGCGGTCAACGACGCCCAGACCAAGTACATGTTCGACAATCGCTATGGCACCGGCCAATCGACGCTGGACGGAATCGTGCGCGCGACCGGAGTGCTGCTGGCCGGCTCAACCATGGTGGTGGCGGGCTACGGATGGTGCGGGCGTGGCGTCTCGATGCGCGCGCGTGGCATGGGCGCCAACGTGATCGTGACCGAAGTCCAACCGATCCGGGCGCTGGAAGCGGCGATGGACGGCTTCCGCGTGATGAAGATGAGCGAGGCGGCGCGAGTCGGCGATGTCTTCGTTACCGTGACCGGCGACAAGCATGTGATCGCCGCCAACCATTTCCCGCTGCTGAAAGACGGCGCGATGCTGGCGAATTCGGGCCACTTCGACATCGAAATCGATATCGACGCGCTAACCAAGATGGCGGTTAAGGTCGAGGACCATATCGCGCGTCACGTCACCGCGTATCATATGCGCGACGGCCGCCGCATCTACCTGCTCGGCCAGGGCCGCCTGGTGAATCTGGCGTGCGCCGAGGGCCATCCCGCCGCGGTCATGGACATGAGCTTCGCGACGCAGGCGTTCGCGGCGCAATGGGTCGCAAGCGGCACCCGCCTGGAGACCAAGGTGCACAACGTGCCGCAGAAGATCGAAGACCAGGTATCGAGCCTGAAGCTGGCCGCGATGGGGATCAAAATCGATCGCCTGACGGCCGAGCAGAAGGCATACCTGGCGAGCTGGGAATCGGGCACCTGAGCGGATTCGCGGGATTCGTTCGGCGAGACGGGACGCTACACGAACTCGGCGAAGATCGAATCGGCGAGTTCGAGGCCGCGATCGCTTAGGCGCACGCGCTCGCCGTCGCGGACGAGCAGGCGGCTCTCGAACAGCGGCGCCGCGCGCTCGCCGAAGATTTCGTCGAAGCTCTGGCCGAATCGCCGCTCGAAATCGTCCAGTGCGAAGCCGCATCGAAGGCGCAGGTTGAGGAACACGAACTCGCCCGCGGCGACGAGGCCGTCGACGACTTCGCTGCCCGCCTCCGCTGTTCCCTCCGCAGTCGCGCGATTGATATAAGGCGCCGGGCCGCGTTCGTTCCACCATCGCCGGCCGCCCGCGCCGCTACGCGCGAAGCTGTGCGCGCCGGCGCCGATTCCGAGGTAGCTCTCGCCACGCCAATAGGTCAGGTTATGCCGCGCTTCGTGCCCCTCGGGAGCGTAATTCGAAATCTCGTAAATCGGATAGCCTAGCGCCGCCAATTGCTCGCGCACCGCCGCGTACATGATCGCTTGTTGATCGCTGTCGCAGGCGCGAATCCGGCCGCGCCGCAAATCGGCGGAAAAGGCCGTCCCATCTTCGAAAGTGAGATTGTACGCGGAGATGTGATCGGGACCGAGCGCCGCCGCCGCCGCGATATCGTCGCGGACGCCGTCCAGCGTCTGGCCGGGAATCGCGAACATCAGATCCAGGTTGAGGCGCTCGAAGCCGGCCCGCCGCGCCATCCGGGCCGCTTCGCGCGTATCTTCAGGATCGTGGATGCGGCCGAGGAATTTGAGCTTGTCGCTATCGAACGATTGCGCGCCGAAGCTTAGCCGGTTGACGCCGGCGCTGCGCATCCCGGCCAGCTTGGCGGCGTTGACCGTGCCGGGATTCGCCTCGAGCGTGATCTCGGCGCCGGATTCGATACCGCATCGGCGCGCGGCCTCGTCGAGGATCGCGCCGATTGATTCTGGGGCGAACAGCGACGGCGTTCCGCCGCCGAAGAAGATCGTCTTGATCGATTCTCCGGCCCACGGCGCCTGCTCGATTCGCCGCCTGAGTTCGGCGATCAGGGCGTCAGTATATTCCCGCTCGGGCCAGCTCTGAGCGGCGTACGAGTTGAAATCGCAGTACGGGCACTTCGATTCGCAGTAAGGAATATGTATGTATAGCGAAAAACTCACTGAATACTCATCTGCCCTTGAATTGCGGCGGGCGCTTGGCGAGAAAGGCGTTGACGCCTTCGGCGAGGTCCTCGCTGCCCGCCACCAGGGTGACCATCTCGCGCAAGTATCGGAGCGCGCCGATGTAATCCATCGAGGCCGAGTGATAGATCGCCTGCTTGCCCAATCCGAGCACCAGCGGACTGAAGCCCGCAAGGCGCGCCGCCAGCCGCTCGACTTCGGAATCGAGCTGTTCGAGCGCTACTATCTTCGTGACGAGACCGAGCTCGAACGCACGCCGCGCGTCAATTCGCTCGCCGCCCAGCGCCATCTCGGCCGCCGCACGCGGGCCTATCAAGCGCATGATCGGCGCCATCACCACCATCGGGAACAGGCCGAGCATGATTTCCGGCAGGCCGAACTGGGCATCGTCGGCCGCGATCACGAAATCACATCCGGCCGCCAGCCCCATCCCGCCCGCCAGCGCGAAGCCGGCGACCCGCGCGATCACCGGCTGCGGCATCCGATGGATCGCCTCGAGCAGCGCCGCCACGCCGCCGAAATAGCGGCGGCGCGCCGGCAGGTCGCTGAGCGCGGCGACTTCCTTCAAATCGGCGCCGGCGCAAAACGCGACGTCGCCCGCGCCGCGCAAGATCACGACGCGCACGTCGGAATCGGACGAGCACGCGGAAAACGCCTCGAGTAGCTCCGTGATAGTCGCGCTATCGAGGGCGTTGCGGACTTGCGGCCGGTTGATGGTTATCATCGCGACCGATTCGCTTCGGCTGACCAGCAGGTTTCGGAAATCCATACCACTTCGATTTTAGGGAGGCGCGCGGGCTTTTACTATCGGGCGCGCTACAATCCGCCGCTTCACGCCGCTATACTTGGGCGAAACTTCTCTTGGATCGCATTAATCAGGTAGGAACCGATTTGCCCGCCAAACCCGTTGCCGCATCTGAGGCCGCCGCCGCGACGGCCGCGACCGCAAGCCCTTCGCGCTATGCGGCGAGCATGGCCAACGTGGTGGCGGCCGGGATCCTGCTGAGCCGTATCGCCGGCCTGATTCGCGAGAGCATCTTCGCCCATTACTTCGGCAACTCGGACGCTGCCGACGCCTTCAAGGCCGCCTTCCGAATCCCCAATATCCTGCAAAACCTGTTCGGCGAAGGAGTGCTTTCCGCCTCGTTCATCCCGGTCTACGCCAAGACGCTCGGCGAGGGCGACGAGGAGACCGCGAATCGCCTGGCGTGGGCGGTCGCGGCGATCCTGAGCCTGGTGGTATCGGTCCTGACGCTGCTCGGTGTGCTCGCGACCCCTTACCTTATCGACGCGATCGCGCCGGGCTTCCACGGCGCCAAGCGCGAACTCACGATCACGCTGGTGCGTATCCTGTTCCCCGGCGCCGGATTGCTGGTGATGTCGGCGTGGTGCCTCGGTGTGCTCAACAGCCATCACCGTTTTTTCGCGTCGTACACGGCGCCGGTGGCGTGGAATGTGGCGATAATCGCGGCGCTGATGATTTGGGGCGGCCATCGCGGCCAGGAGCGGCTGGCGATTATCGTGGCGTGGGGCGCGGTGGTCGGTTCAGCGTTACAAATCGCGGTCCAGTTGCCGCAGACCCTGGCGCTGGCTGGAGGAGCGCGGCTCGGTTTCGCGCGTATCCGGAATCTGCTTCGAGCGGTGTTCAACAACTTCGTTCCGGTGGTGACCGGGCGCGGCGTGGTTCAGGTAAGCGGATACGTCGACAATCTGCTGGCAAGCCTGTTGCCGACCGGCGCGGTGGCGGCGCTCAACTATGCCCAGATCCTTTATATGCTGCCGGTGAGCCTGTTCGGGATGGCGGTGGCGGCGGCGGAACTGCCTGGGATGTCGCGCGCGACTGGGGCTTCGAGCGAGATCGCGGCGATGCTGCGGACGCGGCTCAACGCGGGGCTGCGCCAGATTTCGTTTCTGGTGGTGCCCTCAGCGGCAGCGTTCCTATTCCTCGGCGACGTCATCGCGGGCGCGATCTTCCAATCGGGCCATTTCAGCCATGCCGACGCCATCTATGTGTGGGCGGTGTTGGCGGGTTCCGCGGTCGGCCTGCTGGCGGTAACGATGGGGCGGCTGTATTCGTCGGCGTTCTACGCGCTGTGGGATACGCGCACGCCGCTTAAGTTCGCGATAATCCGCGTGACGCTGACCGTCGCGATGGGCTACTTCTGCGCGATCCCGCTGCCGGCGATGATCGGAATCGCGTCTCGATGGGGCGTGGCCGGGTTAACCGCGTCGGCGGGAGTGGCGGGATGGATCGAATTCGCGATGCTGCGGGCGAGCCTGAATCGGCGCATCGGAGCGACCGGAATCGAGCGCGCGTTCGTGATTAGGCTGTGGGCGATGGCGATCGCGGGGGCTGCGGCGGCTTATGTAATCAAGCTGCACACGGGATGGGCCGGGCCGCGATTATCGGCGCTCGCGGTGCTTCCGGTTTACGGCGTGATCTACTTCGGGCTCGCGTACTGGATGGACCTGCCGGAGCTTCGCCGCTTCACCGGCCGATTCTTCGCTAGGAAGTGAGGTAAGCTATTCGCTCTTGCCCGGGGAGGATCCGGCGCGCAGGCGTTCGATAACTCGCGTCGTGCCATGGCCTTCGAGGATCGGTGCGAGCGCGACGCGTCCGCCGTAAGTAGCGAGGAAATCGGCGCCGTCGACGGTCTTGCCGCGCCAATCTTCGCCCTTGACCAGCACGTCGGGACGCACCAGGCGGATGATCTTTTCCGCGCGCGGATCGTCGAAGATAACCACGTAGTTCACGTTCTCGAGCGCGGCCAGGATACGGGCGCGATCGGCGGCGGGATAGATGGGGCGGCTGTCGCCTTTGATCGCGCGGACGCTGCGATCGCTGTTGAGGCCCACCACCAAGATGTCGCCCTGCGAGCGCGCGAAGCCAAGCAGGTTCAGATGGCCGGGATGAAGCAGATCGAAGCATCCGTTGGTGAAGACGATCCGATGGCCAGCGCGGCGATGGCGGTCGAGCAGCACGGGAATCTCTTCCGTGGCAATGATTTTGCGCTCAGCATGATCGGGCTTTTGTTCCAAGGCGCGGACCAGGTCGTCGCGCGAAATCACCTCGGTGCCGAGCTTGCCGACTTCGATTCCGGCGGCCAGATTGGCCAGCGCCGCCGCGGAAGAAAAGCTGAGGCCGGCGATGCGGAACAGGCCGAAGGTCGCCAGCACCACGTCGCCCGCGCCGGTTACGTCGTAGACTTCGCGCGGAGTGGTCGGAATGTAAGTGTCGGCGCCGCCGCGCTCGGCCAGGTACATCCCGTCACGGTCGAGCGTGACCAGGCAGGCCTCCAGCCTGAGCTTGCGCACCATCGTTTCGGCGGCGGCGCGCCAGGCGTCGCGATCGTTCAGCCGAAGGCCGGTCGCGACTTCGGTCTCGTAGCGATTCGGGGTAAGTGCCGTCGCGCCGCGATAGAGGCCGAAGTCCTCGGTCAGTCGCGGATCGATGATCACCGGAATTTTGCGTTGGCGCGCGCCCTCGATAATCGCGGCGGTGAGTGCGGGTGTCAGCAGGCCCTTGTTGATATCTGAAACGAGGACGCCGTCGACGCGTTTGAGCTCCTGCGCGAGGTGCTCCTTGAGCTCGCGTTCGATCGCCGCGGAAAGCGGACTCGAATCCTCATCGTCGACGCGCAACAGTTGCTGGGTGCCGCGATGGGCGGACTGCACCGAACCAAGCATCCGCTGCTTTACGATCGTGGGCCGGTTGGGATCGGTCACGATAGCGCGCGTATCAACGCCGAGGTCGCCGAGGATCTCGGTGAGCATCCGGCCGCTCGGATCGTCGCCCACCACGCTGAGCGCGCTGACCTCGGCGCCAAGCGCGCGCAGATTCGCCATCACGAAGCCGGCGTTGCCCGGTTTCTCCTCGCGGCGCTGGACCCTGAGTATCGGGATGGGCGCCTCGGGCGAGATGCGCGAGACGTCGCCCCACAGGTAACGATCCAGGATGATTTCGCCGGCGACCAGGACACGAAGCGGTTTCAGTGCCAGCAGCTCGACATTGGCGGTGGCCTTCGCGGCGCGTTTTGG
>JBEKLA010000097.1:0-22863 GCA_050010455.1 Binataceae bacterium (SeqCode)
TTATTGGGCTCGGCTCCGAGCACCAGATTGAACTCGACCGCTGCGCGCTCGAAATCGCCGCGTTCGAGGTACAGCAGACCGATCTTGATGCGGGTATCTTCGGGGTTGGCCTCGATCTGCTCGATACGCTTGAACTCGGTCAGCGCCTGATCGAAGTTCTTCTGCCCCACATAGAGTTCCGCCAGGCGCTTGCGCGCCATGTCGTTGTTGGGGTTCTCTTTCAGTATCCTCTGATAGTAAGAGATCGCGTCTTTAGGGCGGTTCTGGATCTCGCTCAGAATCGCCATGTCGAGCAAGGCCAGCTCCGACTCCGGATTGAGCTTGAGCGCCTCTTCGTAATAGCCCTGGGCCTGTTGGTAGCGCTTGGCCGCCGCCATCACGCGCCCGGCGTAGTAGTAGCCGAGGAAGGAACGGGGCTCGATGTCGATTAAGCGCTGAAAGGTCTTGAGTGCCTGGTCGTAGTCGCCGCGCTTCGCGTAGAGCGTGCCGAGGTAGAGATAGGCTTCCTGGTTCCTCGGATCGAGCTTGAGCACCTCCTGATATTGCTGCTCGGCGGCGGCGTTATTGCCGGTTGCGGAGTCGATTCCACCGGCGAGCAAACGCGCATCGGTCGAATTCGGATCGAGAGCGATCGCCTTATTGATCTGTTCGAGCGCGTCCTTGAGCCGGCTCTGCCGAACGTACATCGTCGCCAGCTTGACCCGAAGCTCAGCGTTATTAGGGTCGGCTTTGACCGTGGCTTCGTAGGCGCGCAACGCCTCGGCCTGATCGTTGTCGCTGGCCGCGAGCTGCGCCTTGAGGAAGTCGCCCATCGCATGAGCTTCGGCTGGAATCGGTACCGGCGCTAATCCGCCGAAGGGCCGCGATTGCGCAACGGCAGCGGATTCGCTCGCCTTGGATTGAGAATCTTGACGCGAGGCGCAGGCATTGAGCAGCATCAACGCCCCAATGAACATCGCGAGCGAGCATTTAACGCACAATTTCATAGGGGAAAACAGGATAAAAGGTCCAACCTTTTGAGAGTTAACATAGCCCCTCCAGTGGGTCAACGTAAGCCCTGAAAAGACAAGCAAAAACCGATGTAAAGACGCCGGTGCTAATGCCTGCGAGCGTAGCGATCCGCCGAATCGCCGGAAAGCTCACCCGATAGAGCCTTGGACACGACTCACGTATAACGTTTAATTCTGTGTCCGGCGAACTCCGATTAGCAAGAAGGTGCAAATCATCGAAAGGAGCCGAAGAGGCTCCCCCGCGTTCTCATCGCGCCGCTTTGGGCAGCCGCCAGCTCGGGCTCTCGGCGCTCGTCGTGGTGATGTATCTGACGATTTGCGGCGGCGCCTATGGGCTCGAGGACACGGTGCGGCTGGCGGGCGCTCGCCTGAGCCTAATCCTCTGCATCCTGGTGCCGCTGTCGCTCAGCCTGCCGACCGCGCTGATGGCGGCGGAGTTGACGGCGCTGATGCCGGTGGAGGGCGGCTTCTACTTTTGGGTGAAGCAGGCATTCGGTCCGTTCGCGGGATTTGCCGAAGCCTATCTGACGATTCTGTACACCGCCGTCGACATGGCGATCTATCCGGTGATGTTCTCGGCGTACCTGTCGTTTGTGGTTCCGATGACGCTACAGGTGCGGATCGTGCTCGGAATCGTGATGGTGTGGATGTCGGGCCTGCTCAACGTGCTCGGGATTCGGCCGGTTGGCGTGGCGTCGATCATTCTCACAATTGTGCTGACGCTCCCGTTCGTCGCGCTGGTGGCGATCGGGTTTCCGCGGCTGATGCACTGGCATCTCGCGCCGATGCCCGCGAACGGCGATTTTATCGCCGCGCTGGGAGGCGGTCTGACGGTGGTCATCTGGAACTTCAGCGGATGGGAGAATCTGAGCGTCGTTGCGCGCGAGATACGCGACCCGCGGCGCAACTATCTGCGGGCGGTCGCGATCGTGCTGCCGTTGGTGACGCTCGGCTACGTCCTGCCTCTGGCCGTGACGCTCAGCGGCGCCAGCACCGCCACGAACTGGACCACGGGCTCGTTCTCCGAGATGGGGCGTGTGATCGGCGGCTCCTACCTCGGCTATGCGCTGGCGATCGGCGGCATGATTAGCTCCTTCGCGGTGTTCGAGGCCGGGATGCTATGGGTTTCGCGACTGCCGTTCGTGCTGGCGCGCGAGCGCTATCTGCCGGCGCCTCTGGCCGATGTGTGGGAGCGCGGCGCCACGCCCTGGAAAGCGATCGTGCTCTGCTGCGTGATGTTCACCCTGCTCGTGCCGCTCGGCTTCACGGCGCTGATCGTGCTCGACGTGTTCTTCTATATGACGGCGCTGGCGCTGGAGATGGGGGCGCTGCTGAAGCTGCGGCGCTTGTATCCGGTACGCGATGGGTTGTTCAAGATCGCGGGTGGCCGCAACGCGATCTATGTAATCGCAATCGCTCCGCTGTTGACGTGGATGGCGACGTTCGGGCTGGTGCTCGGGCAGGGCGACAGCCGAATCGATTTTGTGACCGCGGTCGCGCTGGCGATGACCACCTGGCCGGCGTACTGGCTCTGCCGCCGCATCTGGGGCGGCCCTTCGCTGGCTTACGAGAATGCCGTTTTGTAGGGGTGGAGAACATACGTGGCGCAGACGGCAAGAATCCCGCTTCCGCCACCCAAGCCGACGTGCTTCCTGCCTGATAGCCGTCGGAGAGACGCTGACGGTTCGGGGTTCGCACGCCGCGACCAGCCTATCCAGTCGCGGCGTGACGCAGCCGAGGAACCGTCAGCATCAGGAACCGGCCTCCATAGAACTTCAGTTGGGACCCTTTATCTGGATTGCTCGTGACCCCATGCAGTTGGACCTTTTGCGGACTGTTGATGTTGTCGCTGACTTTGAACACCTCGCTCTTGGTCCCCGTGCTGCGCGGCCGGAAGCTTATCAGGTAGTCGCAGGGCTGACCGGCATTCAGGGTCGAAGAGCACGTCTTGCTGACAACAACAAAGCCCACGCCGATAGAAGTACCCCTTATTTTGAGGGCTTTGGACGTTGTGTTGGTCAGCGTTACCGTACTCGAAGCTGAGACCTGGCCCAGCGTGATCGTTCCAAAGTTTAGCGTCGACGGAAGCAGGGTCACGAGCCCGCCAAGTACCGGTGTTGGGGTAGTAATCGGAGTCGCGGTCTTGGTCGGGGTAGGAGTCGCGGTCTCGGTCGGGGTAGGAGTCGCCGTCTCGGCCGGCGTAGGAGTGGCTGTCTTGGTCACGGTCGGAGTTGGGGTATTGCTCCGCGTCGCGGTTGCGGTCGCTGTGGGTGTCGCTGTGGCTGTTGGTGTAGCGTGAAACGCGGCCGCTTTGGCCTAGGAAAGCAACGATGCTCTGCTTTGATCTGTTCTATTTGAACATTCCGTTTCCATCCCTCGTACCCCGACAATAGCGAGAAGAGAATGCCCCAAACGACAGCACCCCAGAAGGAATAGACAAACAACGCGGTCTGTGTCGCCGACCAGGGGCTTGGAACAGTAACAGCAGCCAGCTTGCTGCTCGCAGCAAACGAGATACCCAAAGCGCTCGCCCACAAATAGAAAGTCAGCCTCGTTCCGACCGAGCCTAAAGAATCCAGTTCCGATCTGGTTAGGATATACGCCAGCAGCTCGCGCATCAAAGGACGCGGCTTCAGCAGACTCGTCGGCATCTGACCCGCGAGTTTGCCCGACGTGGCAGGCGTAAGTACCGTGCGATGACTCTGCCGGGGGTCGATCTTCTTCATGCTACCTTCCCTCGCTGCCGTCGGGGTTTAGCGCGTACAAATTACCGGACCAGGTGCTGAAGTAGATGGTGCCGTCGGCGCCGATCGCCGGTGAGGAAAACGCCGCCACATCAATCGCGGTCGCGGACTCCCACTTCTGGCTGCCGTCGGGGTTTACCGCGTAGAGGTCGCCGTTAACGGAGCCGACGTAGACGGTGCCGTCGGCGCCGAGCGCGGGCGAGGCAACAACCCCTCCGGTAGTAGCCGGGAACTGCCAATTCAGAGTGCCGGCGGGGCTGATCGCGTAGAGGTAACCGTCGTCGCAGCCGATATAGATGGTGCCGTCGGCACCGATCGCCGGCGACGAATCCACATTAAAATAAGTCCTGAAATATCATTTCTGGGTGCCGTTAGGGTTCAACGCGTAGATGCCGCCGTAGCTGCGGCCGCCCTCAGAGCCGACGTAGATGGTGCCGTCGGCGCCGATCGCCGGCGACGAACGGACGATCGAACTACCCAGGGTGGTGAACTTCCACTTCTGGTTGCCGTAAGGATCCACCGCGTAAACGTTGCCGTCGTCGGAGCCGAAGTAGATGGTGCCGTCCGAGCCGATCGACGGCGAGGACTCCACATGATTGCGAGTCGTGAATTGCCATCTCAAAGCGCCGGCGTTGGTGCTGGTGCTGAACGGGCTGAGGCCGGTATGGTTGAGATCGTGATGGAAGATCGGCCACGACGACGACACCGGGGCCAATTGCGCGTGCGATGAGGTCCCGATCGCGACCGCCAAAATCGCAAACGCCGCCACCCCTAGAATCGCAATCGCGCCGAACCTAGCCTGTCCCTCGGCCCGTTTCATAGCTCGCTTACTACTCCGTCGATTAACCTGCAGATCCATCTGACCCCCCTGGCAACAGTCGATCTCGCCCTTGAAATATTCCCTCGCGTACCGAGCGCTCCGCGCAGGCTTTTCGAACTCAAGTCGAGCGCGCCTTGCTGGCGAGTTTTGTAACTAGATGGAGACTTGGAGCAAGATTCGGTCCTTGGCGCAGAGCCGGATTTCCTTACGGGTAGTGTCCGTCTTGGAGATTTTAGACGTGAATTAGGATGTTAAAGAATGGCTTAGCGCGCGGTGCTGCTCGCCGATGTTCCAGCCTCGCTGGCGCGGCAGCGGAGCGCCGAAGGCGAGGCCACGAAGCTCAGACTCCGCGGCAATTAACTTCGTGCGGAATTGTAGAACTGAAAGAAGGAGAAGGCGGTGATCGTCAGCGCGTGGGTGATCTCACCGCTCGCGATCATCTGCCGGATGTTCGACAAAGGGACGGTGACGACCTCGGTTTCCTCGGCGCCGTGCTGCGGCGGCTTGCCCAGCATGTGAACGTCGCGGGCCAGGAATGAGTAGCAATAGTTCCCCTGGATCGCCGGGTTGGGATGCACCTTGCCGATTTCGATGATCTCGGCCGCGTCGTAACCACTCTCCTCGAACATCTCGCGGCGCGCCGCCGCGCCCGGCTCCTCGCCCGGATCGACCATCCCGCCCGGAACCTCGAGCGTCAAATCCTCGATACCGTGACGGTACTGGCGCACCATCACCACGTCCCCTGAGCGCGTGAGCGGAATGATGTTGATCCAGTTCGGCGCCGACAGCACGTAGAAATCATGGCGGCCGCGGCTGGGATGCTGGCGATGATGGCGGAACAGATCGAAGATCGGCGTCGCGTAGACGCGATGGCTCTCGACCGTTTTCCACTTGCGCGATTTCATCGTCATTGCCGCCAACCCGCGATCAGAACAGGCGTGAGTATTCTATCGCGGGGCATCGATCCATCACCACCGTCATTCCTGCCGCCTGCGCGAGCGCCGCGGCTTCGAGGTTGACCACGCCGAGCTGGCACCACAGGACGCGCGCGCCCTTGGCGATCGCCTCGCGCGCGATCCGCGGCAGATACTCGGGGCGGCGAAACACGTCGACGATATCGACCGGACCGGGAATCGAAGCCAGGTCGGGGTAGCATCGCTCGCCGAGCGCGTCGAGCAACGCGTCAGGCGCGAGCCTGGGATTGACCGGAATCACCCTGAAGCCCTTGCGCTTGAGCAGCTTCGCTATCATCAGGCTGTCGCGGCCGGGCCGATCCGAGCATCCGACCACCGCGACGGTAGCCGGCTCGCTCAGGATGCGCCGAATCTCGGCGTCCGATGGATTGGTGAAGCCCACGGCGCCGAGGCCTCAGAGGGAGAGGAGCAGGCGGTCGGCGATGCGCGGGATGAGCAGCTTTATCTGGTCGCGACAAGCGGCGAACACCTGATCACCCTTGTCGAAGGGGTCTTCGATGTCGCCGCTTTCGCCGGCGAAGCCGCGCAGCGTATGGACGTCGCGTTCGGCGGCTTCGGGAAACTTGAGCCTGAGCTCGAGCGCCTGCTCATTGGTCATCGCGATGACGAAATCGGCCGCTTGCAGCAGCTCGGGATGGCGCTTGAGGTCGGTCGAGGTGGCCTCCTCGCCGATGTGGATTCCTTCGTCGCGCAGCGCCAGACGGGTATCGAGCGAAACCAACGCCCCGTCACGGGCGTAGGCGGCGATACCCGCCGAGCGCACGCTCACATGCTCATGAAATCCGCGGACGGTGAGCTCGCGCCGCAGCAGATGCTCGGCCATCACGCTGCGGGCGGTGTTCGCGGCGCAGATGAACAGCACAAATCGAGGGGCCGGGCCCGAGCCCGAGCCGTTGCGACGCGAAGCGGCCACGCGCGTTTAGATTCCCACCACGGACTGGGCGATGCTTTCCTTCTTGGTAGCGCCCTTGGCGAGTTCTTCCCTGATCGCCGCGCCGAGTTCGGCCGGCTCCCACATCGCATGCTTGCTGACTTTGCCCACCGAGTGCCATCCGCGCATCAGCCACACGCCACCCAAGCCGGCGCGGAACACCTCGCCGTGAATGTCCTTGGCGTCGTCGCTGGCCAGCCATGCGACGAGCGGCGCCACGTTGGCCGGGCTATAGCGGTCGAATTGTCCCGAGGCTGTGGGCTTGCCCATCGTTGCGGCGGTCGCCGGCGTAGCGTCAACGGTCATACGGGTGCGCGCTACCGGCGCGACGGCGTTGACGGTCACGCCATATTTATCCATCTCGCGATCTATAATGATCGCCATCGCGGCGACCGCGGCCTTCGCCGCGCCGTAATTGGATTGTCCGGCGTTGCCCAGCAGGCCCGAATCGGAACTGGTGTTGATGAGGCGGCCATTGAGGATGTTGCCGGCCTTGTGCTGCTCGCGCCAATAGGTGCACGAGTGGCGGGCCAGATTGAAGGTGCCCTTAAGATGGACCGCGATCACCGCGTCCCAATCTTCCTCGTTCATGTTGAAGATCATGCGGTCGCGCAGGATGCCGGCGTTGTTGACCACGATGTTGAGCTTGCGGAAGTTGTCGATCGCGCAATCGATGATCCGCTTGGCGGATTTGAAATCGCTGACGCTTTCGAAATTGGCGACTGCCTCGCCGCCGCCGGCGCGAATCTCGCGGACCACTTCTTCGGCCGGACTGCGCGACTGGCCGGTTCCGTCGAAATGACCACCGAGGTCATTGACCACGACTTTGGCCCCATGCTTGGCCATCAGTAACGCTTCTTCGCGACCGATGCCGCGTCCGGCTCCGGTAACTACGGCCACTTTGCCTTCGAGCAGCGCCATTATTCCACCCTCTCCATTTGGTTTTTAACTCGATTGTTTGACTAAAATGCGCCCGGCCGTCCCAACTCCGGCTACGGCGCGCCTGCCATATAAGGTGTGCGATTGTCGGCAAACTGGCGGCAAGCACACTGCAGCCTTCTGGATAGACGATGAGCAAACGACAAGTCAAGGCGGCAACTTTTGTGCCTCGAACCAGAAGTACGGGAACAGGCGCTAGGGCGATAAGCTGGCGGCCGGCGCGGCATAAGCTTCGCTTGACTCGCGGCAAGGCCTTGGGTACTCGGATGAGGGAGCACGATTAGCCACGATTGCAGTCTTATAAACCAACAGATTATTGCTCATCTGTTTTGCGGCTTTGTTCGGGGAGCACACGCCGGTGCTAATCCTCATGCACAAGTCGCGATAGAGGAGTTCGTGGAGCGAACCTCAAAATGGTCCTCGAAGCAGCAATTCTAAATATCCGGGCCGGGCAAGAAGCAGCCTTCGAATCCGCGATGAAGATCGCTCGTCCGCTTATTGCCGCAACGCCCGGTTTCAGGAGCATAGAGGTTCGCCGATGCGTCGAAACCCCAAACCGCTACCTGCTGCTAGTCACGTGGCAGAACCTGGAGGATCATGCCGTGGGTTTCCGGCAATCTGAACGGTATCAGGAATGGCGCGCTCTGCTGCACCACTTCTATGATCCGTTTCCCGCGGTGGAGCATTATGAAGCTCCACTTGATCTCGCGGCTGAAATTTCAGGCTGAGCCGCCATCCAAGCCGGCCGGGGGATTTACCGCGAGGCATTTATCGTGCGATGATGATAGGCTGATTAAGTGTTCGCTTAAATAGAAAGGTGTCGATTTAAGACTCGAGAGGATCGTAGATGCCACAGAATTTCGGAATCTTCGCAATGATTCAGCAGGGGTATTACGCGACTTACCCGTTGCTGGTTATCTCGATGTTCAGTCTGGCGGTGATTTTCGAACGCGTATGGACACTCTCGGGAGTCGCCACACGCGCGGCCAAGACCGCGGACAAATTGATTGCGCCGTTGCGCCAGGGCAAATTCGACGAAGCGTTGCGGGAGACCCAGGCCCGCCAGAATCCGGCGCAGCGGGTTTTCTATCCGCTGATCTCGGCGGCACAATCGCTCAGCCGCGACAAGCTGCTCGAACTCGACGAAGAACGGCGCTTCCAGGAGACGCTCGATTTCAAGAGCTATATCTGGGTGCTGGGAACCGCGGGCGCCTCGGCGCCGTTTATCGGGTTGTTCGGAACCGTGGTCGGTATCCTCGGGTCGTTTCAATCGATGGCGATCATGGGCACCGGAGGTTTCTCGGTGGTCGCGGCGGGCATCTCGGAGGCGCTGATTTCGACGGCGCTGGGTCTCGCGGTCGCGATCGTGGCGGTTATCTTTTACAACTACTTCAGCGTCAAGATCGAAAACATCAACGCCATCCTGCGAATCAACTCCGGGCGGCTGATCGACGCCGCGCTGCAGGGACGCGAGGCACATGGCGGTTAAGGGACCTTCGGCGGGCGCGGGCGGTGCCGGCGGCCTGTTCGCCGACATCAATATTACGCCGCTGACCGATATCTTCCTGGTTCTGCTGATCATCTTTATGGTCACGACCTCGGTCACGATCGAGTCGGCCGCCCACGTCGATCTGCCGAAGGCCGAAAACACCTCGCCCGAGACCAAGGGCGTGATCGTGACTTACACCACGCAGCACGAGATTTTCGTCAATTCCAAGGACGTGCCCGAGCGCGAGCTCGAACCCACGCTGCGCGAGGCTTTGGGCAAGGTCGATGAGAAGATTGTCGTGTTCCAGGGGGATCAGAAAGTGCTGCTCGGTGACATGATTCGGATTCTCGATATCGCCAAACGCGCTGGAGCGACGCAGATCGCGATAGCGGCGCAAAGAGCGTCAGGCGAAGAGGCCGGGGCGCCCGCGGGCGGCTAGGCGCTCGCGACGGAACACCGAGGAACAACTGGAGGACGCTTATCGATGGCGATTGGCAGCGGTTCCGGCGGGGGGGTGTTCGCCGAGATCAATATCACTCCCCTGACCGACATCTTCCTGACCAACAATCCCAAGGGCGTGACCGTCGCGTACACTTCGGAGCATCGGATTTTCGTCAACGGCGTCAGCGTGGCGCAGAACGATCTCGAGCGCACGATCCGCGACGCCTTGGGCAAAACCCCGGACAAGATCGTGGTCTTCCAGGGCGATCAGAAGGTCATCCTTGGGGACATGGTGAGGATTCTTGATATCGCCAAGCGGGCGGGCGCGGAACAAATCGCGATCGCGGCACAGGCGAGCACTCCGGCTGCCGGGAGCGACACTATCCCGAGATGAGGGCTATCAAGCAGGGTCTGCCAGCGGCTCGAACGATCGCCATGGCCGCGTCGTCTAAACTTCAGCGGTCGCGTGAGCGCGAGGACCGGTACAACAGTTTATGACCGTATTGATCGCTATCGCTCTTGTCATCTCGATACTGGTCCTGGCGTTCATCATATATCGCCTGTTTGGCAAGAAGGCTCAGCCCCTGGCCGAAGGCGGCGAAACCGCGGGCAAGCTTTCGATTCTCAAAAACGCCCTGCATTTCCTGCTCGGCCCTTTTCCCTTGTCGGTAGCGATCCACGTGATCGGGTTGCTGCTGCTGATCGCCTATGTCCATCCGCCGCGCGGCCGTGAGCTGATCATGGTGAATCTCGAGGCCGGCGGAGGCGGTGGCGGCGGTGGCGAGGAAATGCAAAACCTCGACATGCCCGAGGTTCCGTTGCCCGAAACCGCGCCGACCCAGATGACGGAACGGCCGATCACGGCCGAAACGTCGCCGGCGGTGGGGATGGCTGAAAATTACGTACGCGCCGCCGGCGGCGGCGGGATCGGTATCGGCCGCGGCGGCGGGATTGGCTCGGGCTACGGCCGCGGCGTCGGTGCCGGATTCGGCGGCTTCATCACTGAGCTCAGGCGCAAGGGCCTCGACGTGGTGCTGGTTATCGACGGCACCGGTTCGATGAAGCTGATTATCAACGACGTCAAGGCCAAGATGACCGACCTGGTGCGGGCGATTCATCGCCTGGTGCCGATCGCGCGAATCGGCGTCGTCATCTATGGCGGCAAGGGCGAGCCGCTCGATATCCAGCCGCTTACGCTATCGTCCGACAAGCTGCTGTCCTTCCTGAACAACATGAGGGCGAAGGGCGGCGGCACCTGGGAAGAAAACATGATCGGCGGCGTGCAGACCGCGATCAGCGGGATGGACTACAAGCCTTACGCCAAGAAGGTGATCGTGCTGGTTGGCGATTCGCCGCCGGACAAGAAAGATTTCGATCCGCTGATGGAGCTTATCCGTCAGTTCCGCGCCAATAACGGCACTTTCAACACCGTCGACGTTACGGCTGAGGAGCACGAGCGCTTCGAACGCGACTTCTGGCTGCGAGTCCATAACCAGGAACCGCCCTCGATATCGCCGCTGCCGGCTTTCTATCAGCAGACGCGGCAGGCCTTCAAAGTGATGTCGACGACGGGCGGCGGCGCGATGCGCAGCCTGAGCAAGGACGTCCATATCAATCAGCAGGTGCTGATCCTGGCCTTCGGCGAGCAGTGGCAGAATCAGGTCTCGGCCTTCGCCCGCGGCATCAACAGGTAGTCGCGTGACCTCCGATCGCGGCGAAGCGAAGACTCGAATCGTCACCGCACGGCTGAGCGCCGCCGCAATCGCTGTCGCTGTGGCGATCGTGCTCATGCTGAGTCTGGCGCCCATCGCGAGGGCGGTCGATTTGTCGCATCCGCGCCAGCAGCGCGATCTGACGCCGGCCCAGCGCGATCAGCTCACCGAAAAGCTCTCCGACGAGGCCGCCAACTATCTCAACGCCGAGGACGAAAAGAAGGCCGGCAATCAGACCTACGTGGATTTCCAGCCGCAGTTTCAATACCTGCCCAGCTACGGTGCCGGCGGCCATTTGGTAGTCAGCGCGAAAATCGGCGGCGCCGAGTATGTGCCGCCCAAGGGCGGCGGCGCCGGCAAAGGCGTCGCGACCGGCAGGCTCAAGTATCTGGTCTTCACCTATGCGCTGGCCAAGGGCCAATGGGTCGAGCTGAATCCGCCGCGATGGGAGACTCAGGACCTCGGTCCCAAGGCCGCGAAGAAGATGACCGCGGCCGTCGAGCGCGCGGAGAAGCAGAAGGCGGCACAGGCGCAGGCCGAAGCGCGCAAGCGTCAGAAGGCGAATAAGACGCCCGTCGCAGCGCCAAGCCCTGCTCCGGCCCCAACGCCCGCCATGCCCCAATAGCCGAGCGGCGTCCGAGCGCCGGCGCCTGCGAATCACCGAATCGCCAGTGTGTTGAATTGGGGCTGCGCTCAATAAGAATCGGAGTAATCGAGACGCCTGTTTGCCGTCATCCTGAGCTTTTGCGAAGGATCTCGCCCGGTCCTCCGGGCGTCTGGCCGGAAGTGGGGTTAACGCGCGGAAGACCGCGCGAGATCCTTCACTTCGGCCCGCCAGGGTCCTTCGCCTTAGGCTCAGGATGGCCGCAGCGGCCACCTCCGTTCAGGATGACGAGCCAAGAGAGCTTCTTCATAAACGAATTTCCGACTCAGAACATTCAAGACGCGTCTCGGTTCGGCCGGATTGAACCGGGCGGCGCGCCGATGCCATCATGGTGCGTTACGGGCGCGCGTTCGCGCCGCCGATCTTGCCGCCTATGACTTCTATCTTCGATGAGGTGCTGTCGTTCATCCGAAATCCCGAGCCGGAGCGGTTCGAGGCGATAGCGCTCACCGTGTTCCGCTATCAGTTCGAGCGAATCGCGCCCTATCGCGAGTATTGCCTCAGTATCGGCGTGGCTGCCGAGACCGTGCGCTCGATCGATAGAATCCCGCCGGTCAGCACCGCCGCGTTCAAGTATGCGGAACTCGGCGGCGGAGCGGCGGAGCGGATATTCGTGACCAGCGGCACCAGCGTCGGGCCGAACGAACGCGGGCGCCATTTCGTGCCGAGGCTGGAAATCTACCGCGCGTCCGCGACGGCGCATATCGGGCGGATGCTGTTTCCCGACAAGCGGCGGATGCCGATTCTCGCGATCCATCCGACCGCCGAGCGGATGCCGGAATCGTCGCTGGGGCAGATGATTAGCTGGTGTATCGAGGACTTCGGCACGGAGGGCAGCGCGTGCGTGGCGACCCGGCAAGGAGTTGAGATTGCGCGCGCGCTCGAAGTCCTCGAAGCCGCCGAGCGCGCTGGCGAGCCGGTTTGCATCCTCGGCACCACGGCCGCATGCGCGGCGATTTTCGAAGCGTTGCGCGCGGACGGCAGGCGTATCGAGCTTGCGGCGGGGTCGCGGCTGATGGATACGGGTGGGGCGAAGGGGCAGGCCGATCCGCTCGATGCCGTTGCGGTCGCGGAACTGGCGGCGCGATGGCTCGGAATCGAACCGGAGATGGTAATCAACGAGTACGGCATGACCGAGATGTGCTCGCAGTTTTACGACGCGACGCGTTTCAACTCGGCCTTCGACGCGCCCGCCGGCGAGCGGCGCAAGCTTGGCCCGCCGTGGGTGCGCGCGGCGGCGCTCGATCCGGTCACGATAGCGCCGGTCGAGGACGGACGCGTCGGCCTGATGTCGTACTTCGATCTTGCCAACGTCGGATCGGTCTCCGCGTTGCTGACGGAGGACCTGGGCACGGTCGAACACGGTGCGATTCGGATCCTCGGCCGGGTGCTATCGAGCGAGGCGCGCGGATGCGCGCTGGGTATCACGCAGTTCGCGGCGCAAAGCGATCCGGTGCCGCGCGCGGCGTCAGAAGGCCGATGACTATCTCGTTCATGCCCGCGGATTTCGGGAGCGCGGCGCGTGGCGCCAGCGAGCCGGAATCGCCAATCGAGCCCCGCTCGATCGGATCGATCGCGGCGCGCATCCGAAGCGCGGCAGCCTCGCCGATCGCGGCGGAGCGGACGGCCGAGGTTATTTCGGCTGCGTGCGCGTTGTGGCGCGATCCCGATAATCAGCGCCGCCGCGGCGCGATCGCTCGAATCGCGGCGAACTCCGGCCTCAGCGACACGTTGCTCGCGGAATCGCTCGACGCGCTGCTTGTCCCGTTCAGCGCACAAGCGCTCAAGTCCTTCGCCGCCAAGGTGAAACGCGAGCCGCGCCTGATCGGTTTCGTGATGCCGGGCAACGTCGCGGGCGCCGGGACGCATGAGCTGGCGCAAGCGCTGATCGCGGGCGCCGCGGTTGTCGCGAAGAGCGCTTCGAGCGAGCCGGTTTTCTTCGCGCGGTTCGCGCGCACGATCGCCGAACTCGATCCCGAAATCGCGGCCCGGGTCTGCGTGCTGACGTTTGGCCGCGAGCGGATCGATCTGACTCGTGTGTTGCTGGACGCCTGCGATGAAATGGTGGTCTTCGGCGACGACGAGACCGTCGATAGCCTGAGCCGCGGCGGGAGCGTGATCGGGTTCGGCAGCCGCGTCAGCGGCGCGCTGATTTCGCGCGAGGCGGTCGCGCCCGAATCGATCGATTCGGTCAGCGACGGCGTCGCGCGCGATATCACGCTATTCGAGCAGCGCGGATGCCTGTCGCCCCATCATGTGTTTGTCGAGTGCGCGGCGCGCGACGACGCGCGGCGCTTTGCGCGCGCGCTGGCAGATGCGCTCGACGTGTTGGCGCGCAAGCTCGGGCCGCCGCGCGCGATCGATCTTGGCACTGCGGCCGCGATTCGCGCGACGCGCGAATCTTCGCGATGGCGCAAGCTCGCAGGGGCGGCTACCGACTTGTGGGAGGGCGATCGATTCGCGTGGACGGTGGTCTACGATGCGGAGGCGGCGTTTCGTCTCTCGCCGCTTTACCGCACGGTTTTCGTCACGCCGGTTGCTGATTTCACCGGCTTCCGTGCCAAACTCGAAGCGATGAAGGGCCGACTCGAAGCGTTCGCCGTCGCCGATCCCGCCGGACGGCTCGATCGCTATCGCGCGTGGCTGAGCGAAGCCGGGGTCAGCTACCTGGCGGCGCCGGGCATGATGCAATCGCCACCGTTTGAATGGCCGCACGGCAACGGCGCTTTCTTGTCGAGGCTGATTGCGCGCACATGAGCGAGCTGCGCAAACAGTTTTCGCATCATCTGGCGCAGACTTCCGACTCGCCGATCGGGCTGGAGATCGCACGCGCGCAGGGGAGTTGGCTCTACGCGGCGGATGGCCGCCGCTACCTCGATTTCATCTCCGGAATCGGCGTCAGCAATCTCGGCCACGGCCATCCCAAGGTGATCGCGGCGATCGAGGCGCAGGCGCGCCGCCATCTGCACGTGATGGTCTATGGCGAATACGTGCTCGAAGCGCAGGTGCGGTTGGCGTCGCGGCTAGCGCAACTACTGCCGCCGCGACTCGGCCGCGTCTATTTCACCAACAGCGGCGCCGAGGCGATCGAGGGCGCGCTGAAAACCGCGCGCAAGTATACCGGACGCGCGAGCTTCGCCGCCTTCGACGGCGCCTACCACGGCGATACGTTCATGGCGCTCGCGCTCGCGGGTAATCCGTCGTTTCGGGCGCCGTTCGAGCCGCTCCCCGGACCGGTGCGCCATCTTCCGTATGATGATCTCGACGCGCTGCAAGCGATCGACGAGGGCGTCGCGGCGGTGGTGATCGAGCCGGTGCAGGCGGAAGGCGGCGTGCGGATTCCGTCGCTGCGGTTCATGCGTGCGTTGCGCGCGCGATGCGACGAGAGCGGTGCGATCCTGATCTTCGACGAGGTGCTGACCGGATTCGGGCGAACCGGCAAGCTGTTCGCGCTCGAACACTTCGAGATTGTTCCCGACCTGATCGTGATGGCCAAGGCGCTCGGCGGAGGGCTGCCGCTCGGCGCGTTTTGCGGTCACGACGATTTGCTCGGATGCCTGTCCCACGATCCGCCGCTCGGCCATATCACGACCTTCGGCGGCCATCCGCTGTCGTGCGCGTCGGGACTCGCGGCGTTGGAGGTTATCGTGAGCGAGCGCCTGGCGGAGCGCGCGGCGGAAGTTGGCGCGCGGATGCTGGAACGAATGCGGAAAATGACCGGCAGCGAGATCGTCGCGGTGCGCGGAATCGGGCTGTTGGCCGGACTCGAATTCGCCAGCGCTCCGCTCGCCCATCGCTTCGTGGCGGAGACGATCGCGCGCGGCGTCGTCATCAACTGGACGCTGAACGCGGATCGCGTGGTGCGGCTCGCGCCGCCGCTCACGATCGCTGACGAGGAGATGGACTTCGCGTTTGACGCGATGAGGCAGGCGCTTGCGGCCGTCGGCTACAGCGGGAATCGAGACTGATTACGGAGCGATGCGCGATTCGGTGGCATTGCGGAGAGGATTGGTCGATGTGAAAGCATACTTGCCGAGGCCGATTGAATGTTCTAGGTTCGAGTCTGCGTGGTTGCGCATATCGGGCGAATTATACTTAACTATGTTTGGCGCCGATTTTCCCTGAAAATTCTGCTTCCCTTATACAATCATTGCTTGCTTCCTCAACTCCTGTGGTGAAGCCACCACCAGGAGAATTCGAGCTTATCGCGCGGTTGTGCGCCGATCTGCGCCTGAGCCGACGCACGCTCGTTGGGCCGGGCGACGATTGCGCGGTTATCCGACGGCCGCGCGGAGCGCAGCTCTTCACGATCGATTCGATGGTCGAAGGCGTGCACTTCAAACTGGAGTGGGGGACGCCGCAGCAGCTTGGATACCGCGCGCTTGCGGTCAACCTGAGCGACGTCGCGGCGATGGGCGGCGTGCCGGGCGCATGTGTCGTGAATCTCGCGATACGGCCCGGGCTTGCGGCGGCGTTCTTCGACCGGCTCTACGCCGGCCTTATCGACGCGGCGGTTGATGCCAAGGTGGACGTGGTGGGCGGCAATATCACCAGTGCCGATCAGCTTGCAATTACGATCGCGTTGCTTGGCGACGCCGGCCCGGCGACGCTTGGGCGCGACCTCGCGCGGCCGGGCGACGAGATCTTCGTGACCGGCACCATGGGCGACGCGGCGGCTGGCCTGAAAGTCCTCGACGGCAAAATCGCGGCGTCCGGCGCGGCGCAGAAGTTCCTGATCAAGCGATTCCTCGAACCCAGCGCGCGGATAGCGGCGGGCCGAAAGCTGGCGCGGATTCGGCCGGTGCCGGCGGCGATCGATATCAGCGACGGGCTGTGCCAGGACCTCGGCCATATCCTGGAGCGCAGCAGCGTCGGCGCCGAGATCGACGTCGAGGCGATCCCGGTTTCGCCCGCCTACCGCGCGGTGGTCGGCGACGATCGCGAGCTGGCGCTATACGGCGGTGACGATTACGAACTGCTGTTCTGCTTGAGGCCCGGCCACACGGAGAAGCAACTCACGCGTGCGCTTGGCGTCGGCGTACGGCGTATCGGGCGAATCTTACCGAGGAGGCACGGCCTGACGCTGCGCGATCGCGGCGGCGTATTTCATCCGCGCGCCGGCGCCACCGGATGGAACCATCTGCGCGCGCGCGGCGGGCGGGTCAAATAAGATGGGGCTGCTGCCTATCGCGGTGGGATTGCTGTTGCTGGTCGCGGCGCTGCTGGCGGCGTCCGAGACCGCGTTGTTTTCGCTGGTGCGGATGGAAAGCGCGCGCGATCGGCTGCACGGTTCGGTGCGCGCCGCGCTCGACCGTCTGATGAGCCGTCCGCTTGAATCGCTGCTGGTGATCATCGGGCTCAACGAGACCGCCAACATATTCGCGGAGTGCCTGGCGACGTCGTTTCTGCTCTATCTCTTCGGGCGGCCGCTCGGCGCCTACGTTTCGGTTCCCCTGATGTTCGTGCTGGTTCTGCTGATCTGCGAAATCACGCCCAAGACCTTTGCTCTGGGATGGCCCGACGGCGTGGCGCGGCTGACCGCGCGGCCGCTGGCGGCGTTGACCACGTTCGTGCATCCGATTGTGCGCCGCTTCAGTCCGTTCAAAGAGGCGCCGCGGCCGACGCCGCTTTCGGAAAGCGAATTTCGGGCGCTGCTCAGAGTGAGTGAGAGCCAGGGCGAGGTCGAGCCGGCAGAGCGCGCACTGATCGACAAGGTTTTCGAGTTCGCGAATCGGCGAGTGTCGGATGTGATGACGCCGCGCGAAAAGATCTTCTGCCTCGATATCAATACGCCGCCCGAGAATTTGGTCGCCGAAGTGGCGCACGGCCATTTTTCGCGTGTCCCGGTCTATCGCAACGATCCCGGAACTATCGTCGGCGTGCTGCACGTTAAGGACCTGGTGGCGCGCCGTCTCGAAGCGACGCTGCCGCGCCTGGAGCGGCTGATTCGTCCACCGTTCTTCGTGCCGCCGAGCAAACCGCTGGCCGAGTTGTTTGAACAAATGCGCCGCGAGCGGTGTCAGCTCGCGATCGTCGTCGATGAATACGGGGTGTTGCTGGGCGTGCTGTCGCTGGAAGACATGCTCGAAGAGCTGTTCGGCGAAATCAGCGACGAATTCGATATCGAGACGCCGGAACTGACCCGCGAGTCCGATGGGAGCTGGCTGGCTGCGGGCGCGATCGAATTCGACAAACTGCGCGAGGCCCTCGGCCGCGAGCGGTTGCCCGCGCCGGACGGCAAAGCGACGCTGAGCCGCTGGATCTTGCGCAGCCTCGGCCGCGTGCCGCGTCCAGGCGAACGCCTGCGACTGGGCGAGTTCGATGCGGCGATCGAAAAGGTACGAGGCGCGAGCGTCGAATTGGTGAGGCTTACGCCATGGGCCTAGCCTGCGTGCTGATTGGGCTTGCGGCGTGTATCGCGATGCAGGCGTTTTTCTCGGCCAGCGAGATCGCCGTGATCTCTGCCGACGAAATCAAGGTGCATGCCGAGCTCGCGCGGGGTGCCGCGAGCGCACGCTTGCTTTCGGGACTGTTGTCGCGCCGCGACCGCCTGCTGGCCGGAATCCTTACCGGTACAAACCTGGTGACCGTGAGTGAGGCCGTGCTGCTGACGACGTTCCTGCATTCTTTCGGCCGCGGCCACGACCTTCTGGCGCCGTTCATCCTGGCGCCGGTGACGCTGGTCCTGGCGGAGTTCGTGCCCAAGCTGCTGGCCCTCAAGTATCCGCTGGGTTTTGCCAGGTACGCCGCCCGCCCGCTCAACCTGATTTCAATCGCGCTCGAGCCGCTGCTCGCCGCTGAAACCTTCTTGAGCCGCGGACTGCGGCGCATGGCGGGGATTCCGCCCGACGTGGCGAGCGTGTTCCTGACCCGGGAGGACTTGGCCCTGCTGGTCCATCGCGAGGGCGCCGTTCCCGTCCACGACGCGATCCTTCCCGCCGAGCGGCAGATGATCAGCCGGATCTTCCGCTTCACGCACTCTGAGGCGCGCAAGGTGATGGTGCCGCTGGTGCGAGTCGAGGCCGTGCCCCAGGAGCTGACCCTGGCCAGCGCGATCGAGCTGGTGCGGCGCGAAGGTTTCAGCCGAATACCGGTCTTCGAGGAACGGATCGTAAACATAATCGGCGTAGTGCATATCTTCGATCTGCTCGAGGCGCCCAATCTGAGCCGGCCGGTGGGCGAGTTGATGCGCCCGGTGAGCTATTTCGCCGAGGCCACGCCGGCGGACGAAATCCTGATAGCGATGCAGCGCACGGGCGAGAACCTGGCGGTGGTGGTGGACGAGTACGGCGGCGCGTCGGGGATCATCACGGTCGAGGATCTGCTCGAGGAAATCGTGGGCGAGATCGAGGACGAGTACGACGTTGCCGAGGAGCTGGCGCGCGTCGTGGGGCCGCGCACGCTGGCGGTGGCGGGGCGGACGCCGGTGGCGGAACTCAACGAGCGCTTCGGGCTGCGGCTTCCGGAAAGCGACGATTATGCTACCATCGCGGGCCTGGTGGTCGAGCGGCTCGGCCATATCCCGAAATCCGGCGAGCAGCTAAAGGTGAATGACCTGAGTATTATCGTGGTTCGCAGCGACGCGCGCGCGGTAAACGAATTGATCCTCAATCTTCCGCGGCCCTTGCGGATCGAGCACGCGCGGCGGCGATGACCGAAGAACAAATTCGCGAAATCCTTGATCAGGTCGCGGCGGGGCGTATCGACGTTCGGGCCGCGATGACCCGCCTGCGCCATCTGCCGTTCGAGGATCTCGGCTTTGCCAAGCTCGACCTGCATCGCAGCCTGCGGCGCGGCGTGCCCGAAGTGGTGTTTGGTGAGCGCAAGAGCGCCGCGCAGATCGCGGCGATCGGCGCGCGCGTGGTCAAGGCGGGGCAAAATCTAATCGTGACCAGGCTCTCGCCGGAGAAGGCGCGGGCCGTCAAGCGCACGCTGCGTGGCTTCGCTTACCGGCCCGAGGCGCAAGTTGGATGCGTCATCAAGAAGAAGGCCGAACCAAGCGGCCACGGTCCGGTGATGGTGGTCAGTGCCGGCACTTCGGACGTTATGGTGGCGGAAGAGGCGGCGGTGTGCGCGGAGCTGTTCGGAAACCGCGTGACGCGGCTCTACGACGTCGGCGTCGCCGGCCTCCACCGGCTGCGTGCCGGCCTCGACGCCTTCGCTGAGGCGGCGGTGCTGGTCGTGGTTGCCGGGATGGAGGGGGCGCTGCCCTCGGTCGTCGCGGGCCTGCTCGACAAGCCGGTGATCGCGGTTCCGACCAGCGTAGGCTACGGCACGGCCTTCGGCGGAGTCGCCGCGCTGCTCGGGATGCTCAACGCGTGCGCCAGCGGCGTCACCGTGGTGAACATCGATAACGGGTTTGGCGCGGCGCTGGCCGCGACGTTGATCAATCGCACCGGATGGGCGAGAACCTAGCGCTGATGGCTGAGCGCAAGAAGCTGACCAGCGGACGTGCGCGCCGGGCGATCCGGATCGGCGGCCTCGCCTCTCAGATCGGATCGAGCTACCTGTGGACCACGCTGCGCAAGCAGTTTCTCTCCGCCGACGCCGGCCAGCGCGAGCTGCTCGACGTTCACATCCGCAACGCGCGGCGCATCGTCGAGGGCTCCAAGGAACTGCGCGGCGCGTTCATGAAGCTGATCCAGATGCTGTCGATGCGCCGCGACATCCTGCCCGACGAAGCGCTCGAAGTGCTCAAGCTCACTCAGTCGAACGTGCCGCCGATGGACTACAAGATGATCGCGGAGCAGGTTCGGCGGGAGCTCGGGAAGAAGCCCGAGCAACTGTTCGCGAGCTTCGAGCAGCACGCCTTCGCGGCGGCGTCGCTGGGCCAGGTCCATCGCGCGCGGCTGCGCTCGGGCGAAGAGGTTGCGGTCAAGATCCAGTATCCGGGAGTGGAGGAAACGGTCGAGCAGGACCTGCGCAATCTCAAGCTGCTGCTGCAAACTATCCGCGCGATCGCGCACGACGTGATGCGCCAGAAGATCGAGACCCGCTCGATCTTCGAGGAACTCGCGGAGCGCCTCAACGAGGAGCTGGATTACGTGCACGAGGCGCGCAACCTCGCGATCTTCGATCGCCTGCTCGCTGACGATCCCGAAACCATGGTCCCGCGCGTGATACCCGATCTGAGCTCGCGCCGCGTGCTGACCATGACCTATCTCGACGGCTATCCGCTTGCCGACGTGCTCGCGCCCGGAGTCGACCGCGAGCTCAAGGATTGGGTGGCGCGCAAGTATTACACGCTGGTGTGGCGCCAGATCCTGGAATTCGGCGTGCTGCACACCGACCCGCATCCCGGAAATTATCTCGTCACCTACCATCCGCGCCTCGGCATCCTTGATTTCGGATCGATTCGCCGCTTTTCCGAACCGGTGCGCCGCGCTCACGTGAAGCTCGCGCGCGCCCTGCTCGACGACGACGATCGCGCGATGGGCGAGGCGATGGTGGCGCTCGGCTACCTCGATGACGATCAGGATCCGGAACCGATGGTGCGCGTACTTCATATCCTGTTCGAGCCAATTCAGGCCGACCGCGCTTTCGATCCGTCGGGCTACGACTCACTGGGCAAGGCCACGCAGGTGGGCGAGATTACGCTCACGCACAAGTTGTACAAATCGCCCGCACACAGCGTGTTTTTGCTGCGCGCGCTGATCGGGCTCGAAGGAATCATCCAGCAACTGGGCTGCGTGACCAATTATCGCGAAATCTTTCGCCGATGCGTCGAGCGCGCCGAGGGCTGACGCCCGATTCCGCCGCGCCGGCGCACGACGCGCTTGCGCGCCTCGAAACCCATCGCGATTTCCATTTCCGCCGCGTCCCGAACCGCCGCGTCGCCGGCGAGAAATCCGCGCTGCGATTCATCAACGACGTTGGTTTCTGCACCGCGTTCACGCCGGGACTCGGATTGCCGTGCCTGCGCGAGGCGATCGCGGGCGAGCGCGAACCGCCTCTGCCCGAACATATCCAGCACGATTACGCGATCGGGATGACGTGGCGTCTCAAGGACGTCCTGCCCGCCGCCAAGAGCGTTTATTACGGCAAGGCGCTGGGCGGCCGGCCGAGTTTTATCGCGCTGGAATTGTTTCCGGCCTTCCTGAGGCTGCGGCTCGAGCCGGGCGGCTACGGCGCGATGTATCGTCGCGGCGCGCTCAGCCATTGCGCCAAGCTGGTGATGGACGCGCTCAGCCGTCGCGGTGCGTCCGAGACGCGCGCGCTCAAGCTTGCCAGCGGCCGCGCGGCGGCGGCCAAACGCAGCGAGTTCGACAACGCGATGAAGGAGTTGCAGGAGAAGTTTCTCGCGCTCAAGGTCGAAGAACGTTACGACCCGTTCACGTACGTGTGGGACACGCTGGAGAATCGATGGGGCGAGGCGATTCGCGAGGCGCGCGATCTCACGCAATCCGAGGCGGCCTATCGAATCATGCGGCGCTATCTCGAGGTCAGTGCGTTCGGCAACGAGCGCGCGATGGCGCGGATGCTGGGAATCGCGCCGCGCTGGATCGAAGGCGCCGCCCGCCGCCTCGCCCGCGAGAATCGTCTGGTGCGCACGCGGTTGCCGAATCTGGGCGGAGAATACTGCGTGCTTTCAACGTTCGTCGCCCTCTAGGATAGCCCAACGGAGCTGCGGTCTTCTTTCTGTCACCTCGCCCGCTGTTGGACGATTATGTTGCGCTTGACATCCGCAGCCCGCTATTTTCATCGGGACAGTCCGGCGCTTGGTTTCTCCTGCTACTAACGCTAATCAGCGTAGTTGCCTTCTGTATGCAGAAGGTTCTGGAAGGCCAGAGTATGTGCGGTCGGCGGTTGCCCCGGAGTGTTTGGAATGAAATTCCTGGGATTTCCGGTAGCAGTAATAAGCCAACAGAAATGGCTAATGTGTTGTGGTGTTTCTGGAAATACATCATTGTACCTAATCCACCCCCACAGATAAACCAGTTTTCGACTTTCTTGAACATCCACGATATCTTGGGGAGTAATCGCGGCTTCCCCAGGTGCAATCCCGCCGAACATTTCAGCCCTAGCAGGATGCGGAAAAACGAGCGTTTCTCATTCGATTATCATGTAGAGTAGTGGGCGATCGCGGTGTGAGGAGGATGTGGGATGCGCGGGGCGGATCACCAGCAGTCTGCAATGTTC
>JBEKLA010000098.1:0-13393 GCA_050010455.1 Binataceae bacterium (SeqCode)
ACCAGAATAAGGCGGTTGTTACTCGGCCGAGGCTTGCTGATGCCCATGGCGCGAGAGTTCGTCGTTGATGACATCCTCGAAGGCTTGTGGCGGCTGTGCGCCATCGAGGAAACGGCCGTTGATGAAGAAGGCCGGAGTGCCGTGGACGCCGAGCGAGGCCCCGTATTCCTCGTCACTCTTGACCGCATCAGCGAACTTGTCGTGATCGAGGCAGTCGTTGAACTGCTGCGTGTTCAGACCAAGCTTCGCGGCAGTGGCCTTAAGACCGGCGTCATCCAGCTTGGTTTGGTCGGCGAAAAGCGCGTCGTGATATTGCCAGAACTTACCTTGCGCTTCCGCACAACGAGCGGCTTCTGCCGCTTTGAGCGCGTGATCATGGATCGGCAACGGATAGTCGCGATATACGGTGCGTACCTTGTCGCCATATTCCTTGCGCACGGCGGTAAGTGAATCTTCCGCTCGCTTGCAGAACGGGCACTGGAAATCGGAGAACTCGACAATCGTCACAGGAGCGTTCTTGGGACCGGTTGCGGCCGAACCGTCAGCAGCCACCCGGACTCGCGGCGGCGGCAGCAGCATCTTGAACCCGGCATCCTTCTCCAACTTGCCGTACACTTCCTGACGGCGCTTAGTCAGAGTTTGCCTCCTCAAGAAGGCCGAGATCTGATCTTTGATCTTGTCGTAGGGCTGATGGATCTGGCCCTTGCGGTCGTCGTAAAACTTCTTTACTTCCTCTTCGCTCGGCGCCGGCGCCTTATCGTCGATTTCTCGCTTAACGTAGTCTTCTTTCGAGATGCCCAGCTTCTTGGCCTCTTGCTCGGCCAGATAGTCGTCGGCGATCGACTGGATGCCCTTTTTCTTCAGCTCGTAGATCTTGTTTTGGATGCTGGCGAGCTGGGGGGCGATCTCCTTATTCAACTCAGCTTCGGTGATTTTCCGATGGCCGACTGTCGCTACCACCGTCTGATCGCCAGCCTCAGCTCTAGACGCCAAGCTCGCGCCCAACGCCGTCACCAACGCCATAACCGCGATCAGCGACGAAGTTTTTGCCTTCTTCCAGCTTAGATGCTCCGCCTTTGAAACCGTAACCTGACCAACCATTCAGATCTCCTTGACAATTTGGGCTCGCGTAAACATACCATGCGTTTCGGATGGTGTCTCGCCGCATTGCGCCGGGTGACGAATCCATCGCTCTGTCGGATACTCATTCTGGCGAAAAGTCCGCACATCCCCAGCCGAAGTCCGCACTAAGGATGTACATGAATCTCATAAGTTACGCTATGCCACGAATTTGAGCAATCCTCACTTTAGAGCCTTGGCTCCGATGCGGACCGAGCTTCCTGGGTCTGAGGCCGCATGACGCGTGCACACTGCAATCGAATGCCGCAGCCCGCCTGGACAAAAATCGACTTCCCTTCGTCCAAAAACTGAAATTAACGGACAAAAGTGCCCATATCAGGTGATTATTTACGACGTCCACGGGGCTTGCCGCCGATGCTTCTAGCGCGATACTCCTTGGGTCGTCGGGGACGCTTGGGCGCGACCTTGCGCTAGAGCGCAAAAAGCTTTTTTATCAGGAGGGAGATCAGTGGCGAAAAAGGCGGAAGAAAGCAGCGTATACAAGGTTATCGAGCTTGTCGGCGCGAGCAGTGAGTCTTGGGAAGCGGCCACGAGGGAGGCGGTCAAGCGCGCGGGAAAGACCCTCCGCGACCTGCGCGTCGCAGAAGTAGAGAAGCTGGATGTCACGATTGAGGACGGAGAGGTTGCCAAGTTTCGGGCTCGGCTCAGCGTCTCTTTCAAATACGAAGGCGAATAAGGCAAAGCGGCACCGGCCTTCACGCCCAGCGTAACGTGAGAACGTTTCGGGACTGCTGAAACAGCCAGTTCCCGGGTCTTCGTTTTTTCCGAAAGCATGACTTTATTGTCAACGGCGATTGTGTAACTTGTCGCCAAGGAAGATTCAGCTCTACCTGAACGCACCGCCTCGGTGCGGATGACGGAGCATTACTGCGAGGAGAAGCTATGAAAATTGCTTACATGCCCGATACTCACGGAGGCCCCTATAACCAGCCGGAACCCTCGAGAGAGATGGCCGCGCGATTCTGCGATCAACTGATGAATGAAGGCGTCGAGGCCGAGAAAGCCGGCTTCGATGGCCTCTTCCTGCCCGAACGCCACCATCGCACCGAATGCATGTTTCCGCCGGTGCTGATCATGCTGGCCGGCTACGCGGCGCGCACCGAACGGGTCGATCTGGGCACGTTCGTTCTGCAGCCGCCCTACTACAATCCGATGCATCTGGCTGAAGACGTCGCGATGATCGATCTGATGTCGAAGGGCCGCGTGATCCTCGGCGTCGGCATGGGATACCATCCCGATTATTTCCGCTTGTTCGGCGTTAACGAAAAGGAGCGCTTCTCGCGGTTTGAAGAGAGCCTCGAGATCATGCGCCTGGCATGGACTTCCAAGCAGCCCTTCTCCTATCACAAGAAACGCTACCACTTTGACGATATCCTGCTCACCCCTAAGCCCTATCAGCCGGGCGGGCCGCCGCTATGGATCGGCGCGGCGTATCCGGAAGCGATCACGCGCGCGGGCCGTCTCGGCGACGGATGGGGCATCCTGCCGTTTTGGGATTCCGTGGCAACGCTCAAGGAGCAAGCAGCGCTCTATCGCGAGAGCGCCGCTGAGCATGGACGCAAGCCCAAGGTAATCCTGATGCGCGACGGATGGGTCGCGCCGACGCGCGATCAGGCGGAGTCGGTCTTCGGCCCGTTGTGGGCGCAGGAGATGCTCTTCTACTACCGATGGAAGCTGCTGACGCCGAATCCCGAGTTCGAGTCGGAGGCCGATTTCACGGTACAGAAACTGCGCAAGTATCTGGTGATGGGTTCGCCGCGCGACTGTATCGAGCAAATCCAGATGTGGACCGAGGCGGTCGGCGCCGATTACCTGATCATGCGCTTCCGCCTGCCGCTAGGGCCGCGTCCCGAGCAGGTGCTCGATTGCATCCGCCAGTTCGGCGCCGACGTGATTCCCTATTTCAAGAAGTAGCGCCGATTGTCGCTGAATGTCCGCCCTGGCCCCGCTCCACGATAACGTGGGCAAAGCGCAGCTTCCGCTACATCCCGATCAGGTCTGCCTTCGCGACGATGTTGCGTAATCCGCGCACCGAAGCGACGTCGATCAGCACGCCGTCGATCGCGATAGCGCCCAGGCCTTCCTCTTCGGCCTTGGCGTAGGCCGTCACCACCTTGCGCGCGTAGTCGACCTCTTTCTGGGTCGGCGAATAAACCTCGTTGGCGATATCGATCTGGCTCGGATGGATCGCCCATTTGCCGATGAAGCCGAGCACCATCGAGCGTGTAGCGTCTTCGCGATAGCCTTCTGGATTGCGGAAGTCGGCGTACGGGCCGTCGACCGCCTCGATACCGGCGGCGCGGCACGCCACGACAATCTTGTTGCGCGCGTAATGCCACGCGTCTCCGGGATACTTGCCGAGATTGCCAAGCCGCACGCCCTGCGACGCCGAGAAATCGCCCGGCCCGAAAATCAGCGCCTCGAGGCGGGGCGTCGAGCGCGCGATCTCCTCGACGTTGATCAGCCCCTCGACCTCTTCGATTAGCGCTTCCAACCCGACCTTGCGCTTGCGCCCGAGCTTGGTCTCGATCTGCGTCATCAACGTATCGACCCACCACACGTCGCGCGCCGCCTTGGGCTTGGGAATGATAATGATGTCGAGATATTCGCCCGCCTCCTCGACGATTTGGAGCACGTCTTCGTGGGCGTACTGGGTATCGATGCCATTGATACGCACCGCGCGGGTCTTCTTGCCCCAGTCGAGGTTCTTGAGCGCCTTGACCGCCTTGCCTCGGGCTTCGACCTTCTGATTGGGCGCCACCGCGTCCTCGAGATCGAGGAAAACGAAATCGGCGTTGCTGGCAGCCGCCTTCTCCATCATCTTTTCGCTGCTGGCCGGAGTGGATAGCTCGGATCTTCGCAATCGCATGGTTTCATCCTTTCATGGCTGCGGCCGCCCCGTCTCGATGGAGCACGACCACGCCGTCGTTAGCGAGTTGTTGTATTTGGTCCTGGCGATAGCCCAGGTTCGAAAGCACCGATTCGCTGTCCTCGCCGAGCAGCGGAGCGCGCCCGCGAACCATCGCGGGCGTCGCGGTCATCTTGATTGGAGAGCCCACCACGGTCAGCGGACGATCCATGCCCGGATGCTCAATCCGCGCGATCATATCGCGCTCCTCGACGTACGGGTCGTTCAGGATATCCGGCGCCGTGTTGATCGGTCCGCACGGCACCGTGGCGCCGAGCACGTCGACGATCTCGCGCTTGGTTCGCGCGTTCGTCCACTCGCCGATCAGCTCACGGACCTGAGTGCCATTCTTGACCCGTTCGGTATTGGTGGCGAAGTGCGGATCGATGCCGAGTTCCGGAAATCCGATCAGGCGGCATAGCTCGACCCAATGATTATCGGTTGGCGCCGCGATCGCGACCCATCCGTCGCTGGCCGGAAACACGTCGTACGGGCACAGGAACGAGATCGAGTTTCCTTCCGGGACGGGAACCCGGCCCTGAAGCGTGTACTGATAGATGATCCGCTCGCACAGCGACAGCACGCCGTCGTACATCGCGACGTCGACGAACTGGCCCTCGCCGGTGCGCTGCGCGTGCCAGGCCGCCGCCAGGATTCCCACCGCCAGCAGCATCGCGGGCACCGTGTCGCCGATCGCGGGACCGGTTTTCATCGGCCGGTCCGGCGCCGGCCCGGTGATGCTCATCGCGCCGCCCATCGCCTGCACCACGATGTCATACGCGGGCCGATTCATGTTTGAAGTGACGCCGGTGCGCGGATCGCCGAAGCCGCGGACGCATCCGTAGACCAGCCGCGGATTCGCCTGCTGGAGCGTCTCGTACGACAGGCCCATCCGGTCCATCACGCCGACCCGGTAGTTTTCCACGATAACGTCGGCGTCGGCGACCAGGCGCATCAGCACTTCGCGCCCCTCGGGCCGCCGATAGTCGAGGACGATACTGCGCTTGCCGCGATTGATACTCTGAAAATAGCCGCCCAGCACTTTCAGCCGGTCGTCGGATGCCCACGGGCCGAAATTGCGGATCGGGTCACCACCGATCGGCTCGACCTTGAGCACGTCGGCACCCAGATCCGCCAGCAGCATCGTGCAGAACGGCCCGGCCAGCATCCGCGTCAGGTCGATCACCTTGAGGCCGCTGAGAGCGCCGGGAGATTTCGCCGCTTCGCTCATGCCTTCGGCTGATAGCTGCGACGCTTCACCAGCACCAGCCGTTCGGCTTCGCACACGACCTCGTCCTTCTGATTCACGCCCCAGTGCCGGAACTTCACTTCGCCCGCATCCGGCCGACCGCCGTCGCGCTTCTCCATAACCTCGGTGAAAGCATACAGTGTATCGCCGTGCAGGACCGGCGTCCTGAAACGCACCTTGTCGAGTCCGATCTCGGCGAGCGCGTTCTCGCCCGTATCCTGCATCGCAAGCCCGATCACCAGCGACGCCGTGACGCCGCCGAAGGTGATTCGATGTTTGAGCGGCGTCGATTCCATCTGATGCTCGTTGAAATGCGCCTGCGCGGTATTCATCACCAGGTTGGTGATCAATACGTTGTCGATGGCTTCGACCGTCTTGCCGCGCGCGTGTTGATAGATGTCGCCGACGGTGAAATCTTCGAAATAATTATTTTTAGCAGTTAAAGCTTTGAGGTCGATACTCATTTTTCGCCACTCCGTTCGGTTGCGATGTCAAAAGCTTCTTTCTACAGCCCCTCCAGCAATCGGTCCGAGATGATGCGGAGCTGGATTTCGGAAGTGCCTTCGAAAATCTTGGTCAGGCGAGCGTCGCGCCAATGGCGTTCCACGGCGAAATCCTTGGTATAGCCGTAACCGCCGTGGATTTGGATCGCCTCGCTGGTCACGCGCTCCGCCATCTCGCTCGCGAACCACTTGACCATCGAGCTTTCCTTCTCGCAGCGCCGCTTGGCGTCGGTTTCCGTCGCGACGAAGTACATCAGTTGGCGCGCCGCCTCGATCTCGGATGCCATCTCGGCGAGCTTGAACCGGATCGCCTGGAATTTGCCGATCGGCCGGCCGAACTGCACTCGCTCGCGCGCATACTTGATCGAATCCTCGAGCGCGCCGCGCGCCAGCCCGATCGCGCGGGCCGCGGTGTGCACGCGCGCGACGTTGAGCCCGCCCATCGCGCGATAGAAGGCTTGCCCCTCATCGCCGAGCATCGCCGACGCCGGCAGGCGGAAATCCTCGAAGTGCAGCTCCCAGGTCTTCCAGCCGAAGTAGCCGATCTTGCGGATCGGACTGCCGTTGAGTCCCGGCGGCAGCGAGCCGCGCTCCTTGAGGATCAGAAAGCGGCTGATACCTAGATGGCGGCGTTTCGGATCGGACGCCGGCTGCGTGCGCGCGAACAGCATGATGAAATCGGCTTCGTCGGCGAACGTGCACCACATCTTCGAGCCGTTGATCACCCATTCGTTGCCGTCGCGCGTGGCGCGGCACGTCAGATTGGCGACGTCCGAGCCGGCCTCCGGCTCCGAGAGCGCATACGCGCCGAGGAACTCGCCGCGCGCCATCTTCGGCAGATATTCCTTGCGCTGCTGCTCCGAGAAGCCGCCGCCCAGACCGTTGCCGCGCGCGATGATGCTGGCCACGCTCATCCACGCGCGCGCCAGCTCCTCGGTCACAATCGCGTACTCGAAGACGCCCAGCCCGAGCCCGCCGTCGTCCGGCGCGATCAGCATCCCGAAGTAACCCAGATCCGCGAGCTTGCGGCGCAAGTCCATCGGGATACTGCCCTCGACCGGATCGAGTTCGTTGGCGATCGGCAGCACTTCCTTCATCGCGAACTCGCGCGCGGTCTGCTGGATCATCGCCCGTTCTTCAGTCATGTAGCTCATCAGCGAGTGCTCCGCTTGTTGACCAGATTGGTGCGGCGGAAGTCGATTACCATCTCGCCGCGGCCGTTGAAGCCCTGGGTATGCCAGGTCACGATCCCGTTTTCCGGACGGCTGCTCGACTCGCGCTTGTCCACCACGGTGCTGCGCGCGATCAGCGTCTCACCGGGATAGACCGGCTTATGGAACGTCAGCTCGTCGACGCCGAGGAACAGCCCACCGGCCTCGCTCAGGTCCTCGACCGAAAGGCCGAACACGGTCAGGAACACCAGCATCGCGTTGACCGCGATACCGGGATGGCCGTGTGCCTGCGCGTACTCGCGGTTGAAGTAGATCGGGTTGTAGCTCAGGGTCAGCGTCGTGAACAGGCTGTTGTCGCCCTCATTGATGGTGCGGCCCCAGTGATGCTGGAAGACGCGCCCGAGCTCGAAATCCTCATAGTGGTTGCCCTTGGGCAGCTTCTTGGCTTTGGCACGGAACTCCGTTGTCATCGATCACCTCCGGGATTCGGTCCTGTAAGGAAGGACTCGATCATTTATCGGCAAAAGTCCAGCGCTCTTGGCCGGCTTTTCGGCCGGTCGCGTTCGCTCATCCTCTAGCACAGCGGCTAGGATATGGGCACGCGCATCAACCTGGAGAAGGGCTGGGGTCCTGGAGTTATAAATTGGCTTACAAACGTTCAGCAACGGCATGATCCGTCATCCTGCCTGCATGCCCCGTCATCGTGAACGAAGTGAAGGATCTCGCGCGGTCCTCCGCGCGTTTACGTCGAGGGGCTCGATCGGCCGGCAGAGATCGCCGCGCGCGAGACGAAGGGCGCCATAGGACGATGACCGACGGGGAATCTTATTTAACGAACTTGAGACTCGCCAGACTGGGGCCTATGAAGAAGATGAATCTGCTGCTTGCCATTCTCGGGATGCTCGCGCTCGCAAGCGGCGCGTTCGGCGCCGAGATCGCCGATATCGCGTGGGATCAGTCCAACCTGGAAACCCTGCGCTCGTTCGACAAGGCGGCCGTGGCGAGATTTCTGAACTCCGGGGATCTCTCGCCGGGGCTTCCCCAGCGCTGGAACGGCGACGAACCGGACATCCTCAGAGACTTCGATATCGCGGATTTTACGTGGGCAAAACTCTTCGGCAATAGCCGGTACCAACTCGTGGTAGTGTTTGAGCCTCTTGGCAGTTCTGTAGTTAACACTATCGCGATCTACGATCGTGTCTCCTCGGGGAACATAAGCGAGCAGTCAATTAACGGCAAGGCTATCACGCTCGAAGACGGGCAGGCCAACCGCCCTTACATCCCTAAAGCGATTCAAGACCTCAACGGCGATGGCAATGGCGAGCTAATCATTCCTGCGCAGCTAGGTGTCGGTCTGTCTGGCGCTGCGCCGGCTGCCATATGGCCGCGAGTTTATAAATTGCAGAATGGGAAATACGTGGAAGCGAGCCGCGATTTCGCCAAGTTCTACGACACAAAGGTGTTGCCGGAACTAAATAGTGAGATCGCTGCGACCCGCGAAGCTGCGGCGCGCGAGGCTCAGAGCATGCCCAACGCGACGCTCCTACAGCGGGGCTGGAGGCAGCGGCTGGACACCCTAATTATCGCTCGGGATAAGATCCTGCGGGTAATCGGACGTGACCCGAAGGCGGGTGTACAGCAGGCGCGCGAATGGGTAACCGGTCCTGACCCCGACCCATTTTTTGCCATCCAGGTGTTCGAGGACATGAGAGACGACGAAGGCGAAGAAGCAGCAAGGCGCGCGCTACATCGCGAGATCGAAGCCGACATGGCCCGCATGAAACACGAAGCCGGCAGCAACGCTCAACACTAAAGAATCGATACGCGCGCGCGATCGAGGCTAGCTAAAAGCCGCTGATATACGTAGCTAGCGCGTGCTTGCGGATCGCTGATTCCATCTCTTCGAGCGACACCCTTCGCGGAGCGGGAGCGAGCAGGCCCTTCAGTTCGCGGACGTTCACCGTCGCAGGCACAAGCACGACTCTGCCATCCGCCTCGACGACAAACTCAATCCGATCTCCCGCCTTGAGCTTGAGATGGCGCCGGATCTCGCCCGGTATCGTCGTCTGTCCTTTGCTCGTGATCGTGGAAACCGGCATGTCCTTACCGTTCCTGGAATTCCTTACCTATAAACCTTACCTCGGCAGACCTTGCTTGTACAATCACGAATCCTGAAGCGATTCGGGATGGCTTGGTGCGGAAGCCGCCTGTTACGCCGCGCGGCGCTGTCGCGTTTCCTATCATCCGGCGTTTGACCGATTGGCGAAAGACGTGCTACGCGGCTTTCTTGCTCCCGATTTGGGCGGAGCGATGCTGTTTGCGGCGCTTGTATTTTCTTCGCGGCCTGATTAGAGGGTCCGACGTATCGGTTCGTAACGCGGTCAGGTGAGAATCTATGGCGGGAAGAGCACTGGTCCTGGGTATCGACGCCGGCGGCACGATGACCGACACCTTCATCGTGGACGAGGCCGGCGAATTCACGGTCGGCAAAGCCGCGACTACTCCGGCTGACGAATCGGTCGGCTTTCTCGAATCGGCCGCTGACGCGATGTCGTATTGGCAGACCGATCACAAATCGGTCTACCCGCAGCTCGAGGTCGCGCTGTATTCGGGCACCACGATGCTGAATACGCTGCTCACGCGGCGCGGCGAGAAGGTCGGGCTCGTAACCACCGCGGGCTTCGAGGACGACATCCTGATGGGCCGCGGGATGCAGAGCTGGACGGGATACTCGTATTCCGATCGCATCCACGCCGTAACCCATGTCCATCCGGCCGCGCTGCTCGATCGCCGCCACGTCTACGGCGTGACGGAGCGGGTCGATATGTCCGGCGACGCCGTGATTCCTCTGTATGAACACGAGGTCAAGGCGGCGGCCGAGGCGCTGGCGGCCGACGGCGTCGAGGCGATCGTGGTCCACTTCCTCTACTCCTATCTCAATCCCGCGCACGAGCGGCGCGCCGAAGAGATCCTGCTGGAATCGCTTGCGCGATCGGGCCGCAAGATTCCGGTCTATCTCGGCAGCAACCTGCGTCCGGTGATTCGCGAGAACTCCCGATTGAACGCGGCGCTGATCGAGGCCTACGCGGTCAGCCCCGTGCGCGAGCAGTTGCTGAAGGTCGAAGAGTCGGTGCGGTCGCGCGGCTATCGCTATTCGCTGCAAACGCTGCTGGCCTACGGAGGCTTGTGCAATATCCGCTATCCGCGATTGCACGAGACGCTGATTTCGGGGCCGGTCGGCGGCGTGATGGGCGCGCGCTACATCAGCTCGTTAACCGGCATGGAGAACATTATCGTCACCGATCTCGGCGGCACCAGCTTCGATATCGGAACGATTACGCGCGGCTACGTGCCGGTTGACGCCGAACCGGTGCTGGCGCGCTTCAAACTGAATCTGCCCACGATCGCGATGGAGAGTATCGGCGCGGGCGCCGGAAGTTACGTCACGGTCGATCCGGTCACCAGGAAAGTCCAGGTCGGCCCCGGCAGCGCCGGATCGACGCCCGGACCGGTATGCTTCGACAAGGGCGGAAAGATCGCGACCATCACGGACTGCGACCTGCTGCTCGGCTATCTGAATCCCGACTACTTCCTCGGCGGCAAGCAGAAGCTGAACAAGCAGGCCGCGCTCGAAGCCTTGAAGGAGCAGGTCACCGACCTTATCGGCGTCGACGTTTACACCGGCGCCGAAGCGATCGTGCGAATGAACGAGCGCGAGGCGCGCGACGCGATCCGCGCGGTGGCGTCGGCGCGCGGACTCGACACGTCGCAGTACTATCTGTTCGGCTACGGCGGCGCCGGCCCGTTGCATCTGGCCGGCTATAGCGAGGGGCTGGACTTCCGCGGCGTGATCACCTTCCACTTCGCCGCCGCGTTCTCGGCCTTCGGCGCGACCACCGCCGATTACGAGCATCGCTATTCGCGCTCGGTGCCGCTGGCGCTGGCCGCGGGCGCCGACGCGAGCGCCAAGCGTGCGGTGGCCGAGGCCGTCAATCGCACCTGGGAAGAGATGGAACAATCGGCGCGCGCTGAACTGTCGACCGAAATCGCGCGCAGCCAGAAGATCAAGTTCACCCATCTCGCGATGATCCGCTACGGCGGGCAACTGAGCGACCTCGAGGTGATATCGCCGCTGGCGCGGTTGCGCTCGGCGCGCGACATCGACCGGCTGATCGCCGACTGGGAGGAACTCTACTCCAAGATCAACTCGCGCGTGGCGCGCTACGAGCAAGCCGGCTATCAAATCTTCGAACTTGGCCTGCTCGCCTCGGTCGAGAAGGTCAAGCCGCGCATCAAGCGGTCCCGATTAGGCCGGCCCGAACCCGACAAGAAAGCGCGCAAGGGAATCCGGAACATGTACTGGAAGGGGCGATGGACGCCGGCGACGCTGTGGGAGATGGAACTTTTGCGGCCGGGCAATCGCGTCAAGGGACCGGCGATAATCGAACATCCTGCCACTACGTTGATTGTGCCCGAAGGCAAGCGGATCGAGACCGACGAGTACAACTTTTTCTGGCTAAAGTGACGGCGGAGGTTCTGTGACCATGAAAGCCGCATCGGCGAAGAAGATTCGCAAGATCGCCCCGGGAAGCCGCGGTGTCGGCCCCGGCGGATTGACCCTGATCGAAGCGCTCAAGCGCAATCGCCAACTGTTCGAGCAGACCGGCCACTATCACGGCGTCAAGAATCTCAAGCTCAAGGCCGAGAATTATCTGCGCTACGAGAGCCTCCATGCGCGCTTGCGCTCGGCGGTGGTCAACGCGCGGGAGATGTCAAAGAAGATTTCGGCCTCGCCCGGCGTGCGCGAAGTCGGCGAATCGGTGGTCGCGCTCTACACGCCCGAGGGCGACAGCATCGCGCTCTCGACCGGAATCATGGTCCACGTGCATACGCTCAGCCGCTTCATCCAGTGGATGATCGAGCACGACTACGAATCCGATCCCGGCATCGCCGCGGGCGACGTCTTCGCCAATAATGATCCGTTCATCTCCGACGTCCACCCGCCCGATCTGATGAACGTCGCGCCGATCTTTTACGAAGGCGAACTGATCGCGTGGGTCGGCACCGTCGCCCATGAACTCGAGATCGGCGGCGTCTGCGGCGGCGCCAATCAATCGACCACCGCTGAGCGATTCGGCCAGGGGCTGACGGTGAGCGCCGAGAAGGTCGCGGTGAACGACGTCATCCGCCGCGATTTCCTGGTGCGCGCGGAGATGAACCTGCGCACCCCCGTGTACTACATCCTCGACGAGAAGGCGATGGTGGCCGCCTGCATCGAGGTGCGCGAAAAGGTGCTCGAGATCGTCGCCGAACACGGCGTCGATTATTACAAGCAGGCGATCCGCGGCATCATCGAGGAGGGCCGCCGCGCCCACCTCGAGCGGATGCGATTGCTCACCGTGCCCGGCCGTTACCGTGCGGCGGCGTTTTGCGGCCACGTCTTCGAAGGCAAGGTGGGCGCGTCGGGGCTAAGCGGCAACTGCATCGTTCACATCCCGCTCGATATGACCATCGACCGCGACGCCCTGATGACCATCGATTACGAAGGCGCCGGGCCCAAGATGTGGAACCCGTACAACTGCCCGCCGGCGGCGATGGACGGCGGCTTCTTCGTGACGCTGACGCAGTTCATCGACTTCGACGGCAAGGTCAACGACGGCTGCTGGTACGCCACCAGGATGATCCTGCCGCCGGGAAGCTGGGCCAACCCGATGGACGAGGCGACCTCGACCTCGTCGGCGTGGGCGTCGTTGATGCCCGGCTTCGGCTCTCTCCAGCGGATGATCAGCCGCAGTTTCTTCGCGCGCGGCTTCCGCGAGGAGGTTTTCCTCGGCCAGGTCAACACGCCGATCATGGAAGGCGGCGGCATCAACCAGTTCGGGCAGCGGTTTGGCGCGCAGAACCTGGAATGCGCAGCCGAAGGCAGCGGCGCGCGCGGCATCATGGACGGCATCGATTGCGGCTACGTCGGATGGAATCCCGAATCCGACATGGGCAACGTCGAGGTATGGGAGAGCGTGATCCCGATTCTGTATCTTGGCCGCCGCATCTGGCGCGATTCGCCCGGAGCGGGCAAGTACCGCGCCGGAGCGTCATTCAGTTCGCTGCTGCTGATCCATAAGACGCCGGTTTACAACCTGATCTCGACTATCCATTCCGACAAGGTGTTCGACAATCAGGGCATGTGCGGCGGTTATCCCGGCCCGACCGCGAGGTTCCAGTACGTATCGCGCAACACCAATATCCGCGAACTCATCGCGAATCGCGCGCCGCTGCCGCATATCGAAGGCGACCCGCACTCGCCCGATATGGCACGCCTGGTCAAAGGCGAATTCGAAACCGTCGACGGCGTCTTCCTGGAACGCCCGCTGCGCGACGGCGACCTGTTCCAGTTCTTCTATAACACCGGCGGCGGTTACGG